>JAEEWS010000029.1 GCA_016287765.1 Lachnospiraceae bacterium | reverse complement strand
GAAATGTCAAGGATAGTGAGCACGGGAAATGATAAGGACAGAAGTGTCATAACCTATGACAGGTACGGACATGTTACTTCCCTTGTTGACACCATGGGTAATGCGGAACTCTTTTTCTACGATGACGCCGCAAACCTTGTGAAGGCAGTCCGTCCCGAACAGGCGAGAGAGATCGCATCTGTGGGAGCCTTCAGCATCGGACATGCAGGATTTAATAAGACATTTACGGTGGATTCCGTAAAGAGCACGGTCTCATCCCTTACTCTTGACTCAGTTCTTCATGTGCCGGGCTACACCTACTCTTACGACGGCATGGGAAGGATGACATCCGCAAGAGATCCCCTTGGGAACAGTACGGATGTAACCTATGATGTGAACAACAACATCGTGACCGCATCCCTTACCCAGAAGGAGAATACGAGCTTTGAAGACAGCCACGGAGTCATCTACACATATGATAAGGTTGGTAACCTTACTTCTGTGGAAACACCCGGAGGAAGCATAACTTCCTTCTTCTACGATGCGGTGGGAAATGTCGTAAGGAAGACAGATCCTGAAGGAAATGAGACTGCATATGCATACGATCCCCTTAACAGACTTACAAAAGTCACGGATGCCCTTGGAAACACAGTAGCTTCCTATACCTACGACAACGCCGGAAATGTGGTTAAGTACGTGGATGCTGTGGGATACGCTGCCGGAACAACGGGACAGAATACTCAGGGAAACGATCTTAGCATCGGGACCCTTCTTAAGTACGACCTTGCGGGCAACATGACGGAATCACGTGAACCTGTAAGGACGGAAAGAGGAACGACCTTCTACAGACTTAAGAGATACACTTATGACAAGAACGGCAGACTGACAGCTGAAAAGACCTACCTTGATCTCGTGGATGAAGGAGACCTTCGCATAACGGGACAAAGGATATCCGAAAACGAGATACAAAGGGAAGCATATGAGTCATCCGGTGAAAACGGAAATGCTCCTGTCAGCGTATCGGGTGCTGACGCCTGGTTCTATGTGAACTATTCCTACGATAAGAACGGAAACGTTACGGAGATCTCGGCATCGGATGGAAGCATACTGAGATTCACCTATGATAAGAACGGGAACAGGATATCCGAGGACCTTAACGGCAGGGTAACAAACATCTCCTATGATACGGCGGACCGCCCCGTAATGATCACAAACCCCTATGGTGGAGTGACTGCACGAACATATGACGGAAACGGAAATGTCTTAAGTATCACCTACCCCGAGGGAGAAAGAACAGAATTCTCCTACGACCTCTGTAATAACCTGATATCAAGAAAAGAGATCGGTGGAACGGTGAATATCGGTGATGATACATCTGCCTTCCCTTCCCTCGAAACTCTTTACTCTTATGATGCTTTCGGAAATGTGACAAGTGTTACCGATGCCATGGGAAATGTAACTACCATGTCCTATGACAGGAATAACCGTCTCGTGAAAGTCATCGATCCCATGGAAGGTGTCACTGAGTACACTTATGATAAGAACGGTAACAATACCTCGGTAAAGGATGCGAGAGGAAACACTTCAAAGTACTCCTACGATGCTCTTAACCGCATTGTACAGGTAAAAGATGCAAACGGAAAACTTGCGTTTGAGTATACTTATGATGCGGCAGGACGGGTAACGGAGACTTCGGATGCCGTGGATACAAGAGAACTCTATTCCTATGACCTTATGGGAAATGTCATAAAGGCGGAACTCTATAACGCCGATGACTTTACAGGAAGAAACACTTACTCATACGATATCCTTGGTAACAGGACCATCTTCACCGACGCCCTCGGGAACACCACGAGGTACGATAATGATTTCTGGGGGAACGTCGTAAAAGTTACCGATCCTCTCGGAAACGTGACCCACTACTCCTATGACCTTAACGGTAATGTAACATCCGTAAAGGATGCCAACGGAGCTGTAACGGGATACGTTTATGACGCGGCAGGTAACGTTAAGAAAGCCATGTATCCTGATGATACAAGTGTCCTTTACACAAGGGATAAAGAAGGAAGGATAGTAGAAAAGACTGACAGGAACGGTACGGTCGCGTCCGTGACCCACGATGCCTTCGGAAATGTCCGTGAACTTACTTACTCTGATGTAACAGGAAAGACCGAGACCTACTCATTTATGTACGATGCCCTGAACCGGGTCATCGAGGAAGAAAGAAATGTAAGAAGCGCATCAGACAATACGGTATCATCAAGAGGAAGCCTTGATGCCCTTATGAGCGGGAAATTCTTTATGAACACTTCCGCAGGGACTTATGATGTGATACAATACACCTATGACCCTCTGGGACGCATCGTAAAGAAAGAGGCATCGGGATCCGACACCTATACCCTGAACCTTTCCTATGATGAAGTGGGGAACATAAAGAGGATCTCATCCGATGACAGTGACGGAAACTATGATGTTTCCTACACCTATGACAACATGGGTAACATTCTGTCACTTAAGGATAATGTTTCGGGATCATCCGTTTTCTATAATTACTACGATGACGGACGTCTAAAGAGCAGATCCGTAAGTACTATAAACTCATCTCTCCTTAAGACGGATTACACATATGATGCATTTAAGAATGTTCTGACCCTTAAGACCCTGAGATCGGGTAAGGAGATCTACTCAGAAAAGAACACCTACGATGCGAACGGAAATCTCATCGCACAGCTTACGGATGAGATGGACTCTAAGTTCACTTACGACTCTCTGAACCGCCTTCTTACAGAAAAGCACGTCATAGAAAAGAAGGATGATAAGGGCGCGAAGACCGGAACCAAGGATACAGTGACCCTTTCCTACACCTACGACTCCATGGGTAACCGCACGGAGAAGAGGGACAGCAGGAAGGGAGTTACGACTTACTCCTATGATATACTGAACCGCCTGCTGACGGAGACACAGGGTAAAACCGCAACCTCCTACGGCTACGACAGGGAGGGAAATGTAACCCTTAAGTATGAGGGTAATACAACGCTGCCGAAAGCCTTTACGGATACCCATCTTTCGGATGAGATAACTGACCTTGAAAACTTAACAGGCACAATAACAGAGTATTCCTACACTCTGTCCGGACTTCTTGAAACCGTCACCGAAAACGGGCACACCCTTCAGGAGAACCTCTACGATGCGGAGAACTTAAGAGCCGGCAGGAAGGTTTGGACCGATGAAGGCACAACTGACGAGAGATATAAGACTCTTTCGGGGAAGGTGATCGGAGTAAAGGCTGAGATCACGGAGCTTTCCGGAAACAGAAGCGGAAACACAACGACTTCTGGGACCTCCAGGAACCTTATCTACGGTAACGGTCTCGAAAAGAACGGAGACTGCTTCACAGTCGCAAGCTCCCACGGAGACATCAAAAGACTCATAAATGCTGCGGGCCAGACAGTGACCTCTTACATCTATGATGCCTTCGGAAATCTCCTTAATGACCTCTACGGTAAGGAAGTGAACGACTTCCTCTATGCCGGAGAACAGTACGACGCAGCCATTGACACCTACTACCTGAGGGCAAGAACCTACGCTCCTTCATTGGGACGCTTCCTCCAGGATGATAACTACCTCGGAGACGGAAGGAACCTCTACACCTACGTAAGGAACAACCCGTTAAAGTACGTTGATCCGAGTGGGTATTGTTCAAAGAGTACTATTCAACAATTTTGGGAAGAATTTACATCTCCCAAAAACCTTATGAGGTTGGCAGAACTTGGAGCAGCAGCAGTCTGCATGTTCATACCTGGAGGACAAACAATTGCTGTAGCACTTTTGACAGACGTGGCAATTGATCTTGCAACTGATCTTGTTCTTGAAGTAATTGAAGAAACGGAACTATTGGACGAAGTTGATGGAAAAACAAGGGCAGAAATCAGTAATGGAATAAAGGTCGGTGTTGGAATATATAAAGCCGCCAAAGGAAATTACGTTGGCGGGGCTGCCATGATCATGGATGGTGCTGGAGGATATGTTGGTGGTGAATTAGCCGAGGGCATATATGAGAGTGTTACCGGAGAAGATGGAAGATGGCTGTATGAATACGGGTCCAAGCTCGGAAATCTTGTTGGAACAGGTATAGGAGCATCTATCGCAGAAAATGCCGGAAAGCCGCCTTATGTCAACTACGAAGGCCCCGGAGCGTATACAGGGATTACAAATAGTAATTCTACGCCTGCAAAAATCACAAACTTTTTGTCAGATAAAGTGTTTACGAATAGTACAAACGTTGTTGACAATTATGTGTCAGATATAAAGGGGTATCAAGCTGCTTTAAATGATTTTTACGCGTTATCCCCTGAGAACGTTAGAATCTATGATGGTGGAAGATTGGTAGGGGATATCGCAGATAATATAACAATCAATATTCATCCGTCTACATCAATGAACGGAGTTCCATCATTAGAGATTTTTTTACGTGATATTGGGAGAAGTATTAAGATTCGTTATTAAGCAAATGGACGGAAAACCAAGTCTTTAATTATAGCAACGTGCGAGACAGGTGTTTATCATGAACAGAAGCCACTTGTTTTATACATAATAGTGATGTGTGAAATATATAGGAAGGAGAAAACCTAAAGTTTAAAAAGGATGGCATTTTAGAATGGAAACATTAATAAAATCTGAAATAGTATTAAATATATCGCATATAAAAAAAATAACAGTAGGTGATCGAGAATGTATCGTAAATGTCGATACAAAAGAGTGCGGTAATGTGGATATCTATTTTGAACACATTTGGGATTGCAGATATTGTATAGAAAATGGGGGTATAGTTAGGTGGGAAAAGCTTATACGTTCAGAAGGTATTGAAGGAAGTTTTTTTGAAGTTGAAGAATCTGATTATATAAAGTATTTTCAGTTACAGACCGGTGGGACAATCCCTGTAGATTCTCTCACAGATTATTTGATGTCGGATGAATTAGACACTATTTTTGAAGTATTAGCTTTTAGAAGACCAAAATTAGTAAAAGAAAAGAGAAAACACTATAGTTAGTGGATTCCCCGCGCGGCCGTCGGACAGGCAAAGCTTGTCCGACGGCTCTTTTCTTACCCCGATCAAAACAAACGACGGTGCTTTCGACACTCCCGCTGAGGCTTGCAGTGATCCTGTAAAACTGTAGGGGAGAAGCGAGACGGCGGGAACAAGGAGAAAACTCTATGGAGGAGTTTGCGGGGCTCGGGGACAAATGCGTCATGGAACATCTGCTCGAGCCCACGTGGATTATAACCCTATACAACCTTTATGGGCGAGTTTGTGTTCCATAGCATTTGACCCCGCAGAGACAACATCGACTTAAGAAAAACGATATCAGCCCCGCTTAACGACGGAATCCGGAGTTTTCGACTGTTCCCGCCGCGAGCGATCCCTCCACTATTTTTGCCACTGCAAACGAAAGAGGGAGAGGAGAAAGGGCTCATGTGAAGTTTTGTCGGTCCTCACTCCGCGCGGTGGAGAAATGAAAAGTCTTTAAGAAAGAAATCCAGACCGAGGTATTTGTATATAGTTTTCCGTGCGAGGGACAGATATAGAAAGTGCTAATCAAAAAAAGGTTCACAGCTGAAAACTATGAACCTTTTTGACCTTTCAAATTATTCTTCTTTGAAGCTGTATCTCTTATGGATCTTGTCCTCACCGCAAACCTGTCTGGTGCCGTCCGAATCCGTGATTATATAATCCCCGACACCGATGAAAGTACGCCCGCGTCTGTGCAGAATGTAAGGGCATACGATATCCCCGTTGGGACGTTCAAGTTTGACGAGAGATTCGGTTACGATCCATCCGTCGGTTACAACGTCTGAAAAAAGTTCAAATCCGTCTTCAAGCCCTTTCCCGGGTTCATACTTTACGACATCCGATTCCAATGCGGTCCTTATAGCTTTCATGGGGCACCTCCTTTATGAGATTCGTTTTTATTTGCAGCTTTGGTAAATTATATATCGACACGATCAGTGTGATTACTTAATTCAGGGCATTGATCACCGCTTCTTTTGTGGCTTTAACGCTTCCGCTGATCATCTCGGGCTTTCCGCCGCCTCTTGCACCGATCTTTGAAAGCTTCTTCTGGACATCCCTGCAGTCTTCCGTGCGGCTTCCGATGAAGTAGGTCCATCCCTCTTCGTCGCTTCCCGAGAAGAAAGAGCAGATGCCTTCATGCTTTTCGGTTAATCGATTCAGTATGTTCCTCATTACAAAGGAATCGGTCTTTTCCTTAAACAGTGTAACGTCTTTTTCACTTTCGGGAAGATTTGCCAGTTCTTTGAGAAGAAGTTCCTGCTTCGCCGTTGCCAGTTTAGAAGAAAGACGCTGCAGTTCTTCTTTCATTGATGTGATGTTATCCTTCAGGTTTTCACGCCCGGTGGTGAGAACATCGGTGAGTGAATCGATCAGATTCAGACTTTCACGGAAGTAATTGACGGCACGTTCACCGCAAAGGATGTGCAGTCTGACACCGCCCTTGTAGTTCTGCAGGCGGATCACCTTTAAAAGTCCGATCTCTCCGGTTTTCTTGACGTGAGGTGCGCAGCAGGCACAGCAGTCGTAGCCCGGTATGGTTACGATCCTGATGGCGCCGGTCAGTTCTTTCTTGCAGCGATAGCTTTTCTGGGCAAGAACGTCTGCTGCCGGGTATTCGCAAAGGATCTCAATGTTCTTGTAAATTGCTTCGTTGGCTTTTTTCTCCAGTATCTCGATGTCATTTGCAGTCAGAACACCGTCGTAATCCATGGTTACGGAGTTATCGCTCAAGTGGAAGCCCACATTGTTAAAGCCGTACATGGAGGACACAAGGCCTGAGAAGATGTGCTCGCCGGAATGCTGTTGCATGTTGCTGAAACGGTGTTTAAAGTCGATCAGTCCGTGAACCGTGGAATTGATCTCAAAAGGTTCTTCCAAAACATAGTGCGTGATAACATTCTGAAAGATCTGAACATCTATGACTTCATGTCCGTTGATCTCTCCCTTGTCAGGGCTCTGGCCTCCTTCTTCCGGGAAGAAGAGGGTCCTGTCAAGAACCACTGCATAGCATTTGGTGTTGTTCCTCTCGGCAGGCACACAGCTTAAAACGGTTGCCTCAAAGCCTATGGCGTAAGCATCTGCATCATATAATTTGATAGTTTCCATTTCAGTTCCTCTGGATAAATGTTAGAAGATCAACGGGTTTCTGAATTACGGCATCGGGATGTTCCACTTTGCCAAAGCCATAGGAGGCATATATTATGGGGACGCCCGCTTCTTTACAGGCATTGGCATCCATTTGTGTGTCTCCGACGTAATAAGGATGCTTCAGGGAATGCTTTTGAACCATCAAACGGATGTTTTCAGCCTTTAACAGACCTTTGTCTCCGTAGCAGGAGAAGTCCGTAACGTAGGGGGACATTCCTGTCTTTTTAAGCAGAAGTTCGATGTATCCGCTCTGACAGTTGCTTATGATGAAGACCGGAAGAACTTCGGAAAGCTTCTTGAAAACATCTTTTATCTCGGGATAAAGGACCCCGGGTTCTTTTTCCAGGTACTCATGCTCATTTCTGTAGCACAGTGTTTTGAAACGGCCTCTGACGGCTGAGGGCTCGGATGGTAAAATGTCGGCTATGATGTCATCCATCGGAAGACCGAACAGGCCTTTAAGCCTTGCGGCGTCTACGCGGGCATAGGAAAGGCCGCATTCGTCAAGCGCGGCATTCCAGGCTTTTGCCACCACAGGAGTGGTGTCCCAGATGGTTCCGTCAACATCAAAAATCAATGAATCAGTCATAATTAACTCCAATATCAGTTCTTACATTTAATTGTACCCTATATTTTTCACTTTTGCCACTCTTTTAGACTTTGTTCATGATATTTTAATACGGAGGGTTACGTAAGGCCGGATTATTTTTTTATTTATAAGACTGTACTTTCATAAAGAAAATAGGTATATTATAAAAAGAAAATGAGAGGCGGAAAAATGGGTTTATTCAGGGGAAGACTCAGGGAGGCTTTATGAATAGGATCGATGCATTTGAGATCAAGGATGTGGTGGTGACCGATGACTGGCTGATCAATGCCGAGGCCATGGAAAAGGAGTACCTGCTTTCCTTTGACAATGAGAGATGGCTTTCGGGATTCAGGGAAAATGCGGGATTGGACACTTTTGGAGCCATGCGCTATCCCGGATGGGAGGATTCTCTTATCGGAGGTCATGCTTTCGGACACTGGCTCAGCGCCTGTGCCATGATGTATGATAATCCCGTAACGGATTCCGAGGAAAAAGCGGCTTTGCATGAGAAGATCGGATACATCATTGATGAGTTAAAAAAATGCAGTGATGCTTCAAAGGGAAAGCCGGGATTTCTGTTTTCCGCAACTCTCCTGGATCAGAACAGGCCCGAACTTCAATTCGATAATGTGGAGCAGGGGAAGACGGACATTTTCAGGGAAGCCTGGGTGCCCTGGTACACTATGCACAAGATACTTCAGGGACTTATAGATGTCCACAGGTTCATGGGAAACTCCGAAGCTCTGGAACTGGCGGATTCACTGGGAATGTGGGTTTACAGACGTGTTACCGGCTGGGATGAGGAAACAAGGGAAAGAACTCTGAGAACCGAGTATGGCGGGATGAACGATTGCCTTTATCAGTTGTACGAGATCACGGGTAAGGACGAGTTCGCCCTGGCTGCCCATGTTTTTGACGAGGAAGAGCTTTTCGAAAAGGTAGCGGGAAATGGGAAAGATGTACTTTCCGGGATCCATGCAAACACAACCATTCCGAAATTCATCGGGGCGCTCAGACGCTATATGGTCTGCGACGGTAATCTGATCGGAGGAGAAAGGATCGACGCGGGAGCGTACCTCGATTACGCCGGAAGGTTTTTTGACATGGTGGTTAAGAATCACACCTACATTACCGGCGGAAACAGTGAAAATGAGCACTTCGGACCGGACCGTGCCCTGAACGGGAGAAGAACGAACAAGAACAACGAGACCTGTAATGTGCACAACATGATGAAGCTCGCTTCAATGCTCTTCATGGTAACGGGAGATGTGAAGTACGCGGATTTCTACGAAAACGGCTACATAAATTCCATCCTTGCTTCACAAAACCCCGTAACGGGAATGACCACCTACTTCCAGCCCATGGCATCGGGCTACTTTAAGGTCTTCAGCAGCAGATACGAAAATTTCTGGTGCTGTACGGGAACGGGCATGGAGAATTTCTCCAAACTGAATTACGGTATTTACTACAAAAAAGATAATTGCATATGGACCAACATGTATTTAAGCTCGGAAGTCACCTGCCTTGACATCGGACTCACTCTGATCCAGGATTCTTCCGTACTTTGGGGCGGTAACAGCAGCATCGAGCTTCTCTGTGACGAAGAAGTCGTTCATGCCACCCTTGCCTTCAGGATCCCTGACTGGGCGGCGGGAAAGATGGAGATCGCGATTGACGGAAGCGAGGCCGAATACGATGAAGAACAGGGCTTTGCAAAGATAGAGAGAGACTGGATCAGCGGAAGTGTGATAAACATTACCATTCCCATGGAGATAAAGGCTCACGCTTTGCCCGACGATCCCAACGTTGTGGGATTTAAGTACGGACCGGTGGTCCTTTCGGCAGATCTTGGAAATAAAGACATGACAGAGACCGTTACAGGTGTTCAGGTTTCGGTTCCCGAAAAGAAGCTCCGGGACAATGAGGAGATCAGGCTTCCTCAGGGTGTTTCACGGGATGAATTTCTTAGGGACATCAGGGAACACATGATAGAGACGGGAGACATGGAATTCATGATAGAAGGATGCGATCTGGTCTTCACACCTCATTATAAAAAGTACAATACAAGATACGGAATATACCGTAAGCTGGTATAAAATAAACCCCGAAGCATTTGCTTCAGGGCATTTTTTCTGCTGATCAGAGTGCTTTTTTGATGGCGGCAAGGAGCTCGTCGTATTCTTCAAAAGCGGGAAGATCGGGATTGTCTGCCTTGATCTTGTCGGTACTCTTAAAAAGAAAACCTGCCTTGCTTGCGCGTATCATACCCAGATCGTTGTAGCTGTCACCGGATGCGATGGTTTCAAAGCCGATGGACTGTAAAGCCTTAACTGTTGCCAGCTTCGACTGTGCAATTCTCATACGGAAGCCTGTGATCTCTCCGCTGTCGGCAACTTCAAGGGTGTTGCAGAAGATAGTGGGCATTCCCAGCTTCTTCATGAGAGGAGCGGCAAACTGTGTGAAAGTGTCACTTAAGATGATGACCTGAGTGAGACTTCTGAGTTCATCCAGGAACTCCTTTGCTCCGGGCATGGGATCGATGGTTGAAATGACATCCTGGATCTCTTTTAAACCGAGACCGTGCTCTTTTAATATGCCTAAACGCCAGTTCATTAACTTATTGTAATCAGGTTCGTCCCTTGTAGTCCTCTTCAGTTCGGGAATTCCGGATGCTTCGGCAAATGCGATCCAGATCTCCGGTACAAGAACGCCCTCCATGTCAAGGCAAACGATGTTCATGTCGCTCATATCATAACCTCCGATGAAATGTATTTCACACATTGTATATCATCGTTATTTTTTTTGCAATCAAACTTTTTATTTTTATGTTGTGTCGTTCCGGAAAAAATAGTATGATTACACAGTAAAAAAATCGAGATCTCTTAATCGATATTGAAAGGGAGCAAACATATGATCGGTATAGGATTTGACAACGACAAGTATCTTAAGATGCAGTCGGAGCATATTCAGGAAAGAATTAACAGTTTCGGCGGAAAACTTTATCTGGAGTTCGGCGGAAAGTTATTTGACGACTTTCACGCATCAAGGGTACTCCCGGGGTTCAAGCCCGACAGTAAGATCAACATGCTGGTAAAATTAAAGGAAGATGCTGAGATCATCATCGCCATCAACGCCGGTGACATTGAAAAGAACAAGGTCAGAGGCGATCTCGGCATCACTTATGATATGGATGTTTTAAGACTTATTGACGCTTTCAGGGGCTACGGCCTTTTCGTGGGCGGAGTGGTAATGACACAGTACGCAGAGCAGCCCGCTGCTGTGGCTTACGCAAAAAAACTGGAAAGCCTGGGCATCAAGGTTTATCACCATTACAAGATTCCCGGTTATCCCGCTAACATTTCTTTGATAGTCAGTGACGACGGTTTCGGCAGAAACGATTATATCGAAACGACTCATCGTCTTGTGGTGGTTACGGCTCCCGGTCCCGGAAGCGGTAAGATGGCCACCTGTCTTTCACAGCTTTATCATGACAACAAGAGAGGGATCAAATCAGGATACGCTAAATTCGAGACCTTCCCCATCTGGAACCTTCCTTTAAAGCACCCTGTAAACATGGCATATGAAGCGGCAACGGCCGATCTCAACGATGTTAACATGATCGACCCTTATCATCTTGAAGCCTATGGAAAGACCACCGTAAACTACAATCGTGACGTGGAAGTTTTCCCTGTGCTTAATGCAATGTTTAAATCCATTCTTGGAGAATCCCCTTACAAGTCTCCTACGGATATGGGCGTTAACATGGCGGGCAACTGCATTGTGGATGACGGAGTCTGCACAAGTGCTTCCAGGGAAGAGATCATAAGACGTTATTATGCGGCACTCTGCAACAGGAGAGCGGGAAACGGTTCTGACGCTGAAGTGCTTAAGATAGAACTTATCATGGAACAGTCCGGCATCAGCGTTTCCGCAAGAAAGGTTGTAGGAGCGGCAAATCTTAAAGCAGAGCTTACAGGTGCTCCCGCCGCTGCTGCGGAGCTTCAGGACGGAACCGTGATCACCGGAAAGACCAGCTCCCTCCTGGGAGCATCCTCTGCGCTTCTTCTTAACTGCGTAAAACATCTGGCAGGCATTCCGGATGAAGTGGAACTCATTTCCCACACCATAATCGAGCCTGTTCAGAAGCTTAAGACAGGAGTTCTCGGTAATCATAATCCCAGACTCCATACGGACGAGCTTCTCATCGCTCTTTCCATCTGTGCGGTTACGGATCCCAAGGCAGCCAAGGCTCTCGATGTTTTGCCCCAGCTTCGTGGCTGCGAGGTTCATTCCAGCGTTATGCTTTCGGAAGTCGATAAGAATGTCTTCAGAAAGCTTGGAGTCAACCTGACCTGTGAACCCAAGTATCAGACACAGAAGCTTTTTCATCATTGATGCTTTAATACCTGTAGGACAAGGAGTGATATATAATGCTTGATGTTTTAAAGGCTGTTTTGTACGGTATCCTGGAGGGTATCACCGAGTGGCTGCCCGTGAGCAGCACGGGACATTTGATCCTGCTCGAAAAACTGATCCCTTTTGAAAACACGTCACCGGGCTTTTTTGATATGTTTGACGTGGTCATTCAGCTGGGAGCCGTTCTGGCAGTTGTGTTTATTTACTGGAAGAAGTTATTTCCCTTTGCTTTAAGTAAAAATGAAAGGAAACAGAATGACGGGGGAAGCATTGTTAAAAAGGACATCTTTTTACTATGGGGAAAGATCCTTGTGGCGTGTGTTCCTGCGGCGGTCATAGGCATACTGTTCGATGATTTCTTTAACAAATACTTCTATAATGAAGTATCTGTAGCTGTTGCCCTGATAGTTTTCGGTATCATCTTTATCCTGGTTGAAAAATTCATTGTTTCCAAGGGAAATGTAAGGGCGGCTGTAGTTTCCGAGATCACCTTTATGATGGCACTTGAGATAGGCATTTTTCAGATCCTGGCAGCGGCTTTTCCCGGGACTTCAAGATCCGGAGCTACCATTATCGGTGCCCTTCTGATCGGTGTTTCCAGGCAGGCGGCAGCGGAGTTCACATTTTACCTTGCTGTTCCCGTAATGCTTGGAGCAAGTCTTTTAAAGCTTTTAAAGTTTGGCTTTGGATTCGGTTCCACAGAGCTTTGTGCGTTGCTCGTAGGATTTTTCGTTGCTTTTGCCGTGTCTGTTGTAGTGCTCAGGTTCTTCATCGGATACATTAAGAAGCATGATTTCAAGCCCTTCGGATGGTACAGGATCGGTTTGGGTATCATAGTTCTTCTTTCGGCGGCACTTTTGTAAATATGACGGAATAGTAAAGGCATCCTGTTTGTGGACAGGATGCCTTACTTTTTTTGCGTCAAAATAAAAAACAAAAAATATTTTAAAGTATTTGTGCAACTTAAACAATTTTTTAACGAAAAAAGATTAGAAATTATGAAACTTGCTATTGCGTTTTAAAAAATATTGTAGTATTTTAGTTTTGCAAGATACTACAAAATTAAAATAATTTAGTTTAGACTAAAATGAAACATGATTTTTAAATAGGCAAACGGTTGCATTTTAGTGATCACTTAAACAAAAATCGCAGAAGGCTGATTGTATCGGAGGTTGGAAGGTCATGAAAGGTTCGGTTAAAAGATCAATAGCGGTTGTTGCGGCAACAGCAGTGCTGTTTTCGTTTATTCCGCCCGCATCTGCTTCGGCGGATGACAGGACCGGGACAGCCTCAACCTATGCAGGCACGCTTTCCGGCGAGAGATTGATCCATAATTATACAAATGTCAGCAGCGCATACAGATTTCACGACTACGAGGGAGAAGACATCGAGATACGGGTGGCCGGGTTTTCCGATGCAAAAGGGCAGGTCAGGATCGCGGATGACAGCTTTGGCTACAAGACCGATGCCATCAGCGTGGGGGCGGGAGATTCCTTCACCGTAAAGGTGAATGTACCGGAGAACGGCCTCTACTTCATCGGTTTTGATTACTTTTCCCATGACGCATCGATCCTGCCCATCGAGTTTGCGCTGACCGTAGACGGTGAATTCCCTTTCTACGAAATGAGAAGCCTGAAATTTGAGACCACCTGGAGCTCAAGAGACGAAAAGAGCATCGATCGCTACGGAAACGAGATCGTTGTAATGCCCGAAAAGATGAAAAGATGGGAACACAAAAAGCTTTCCGACAGCGGATACAGGTACAGCGAGCCTTTAAAGACCGAATTGTCAAAGGGTGAGCATACATTTGAGATCAGGGTGAATGAAGGCCATTTTCTTCTTGGAAACATCACACTTTATGCTCCTTTTTCCGCAAAGGCCTATGAGTCTTTCGAAAAAGCCGTGGGAAAAGAGCTTCTGACCATCGAAGGAGAAGACTTCTATTTAAGAAACGATTCATCCATCCATGCCATGGGAGAATGGGACACCGCACTGTCACCGACCTATGTTAAGGAAACAAAGCTTAACACCGTGGATGATGCAAGCTTTAACGAGGCGGGACAGACCATAACCTACAAACTGGATGTACAAAAGGCGGGCTACTACAACATAGCACTTAATTACAGACAGTCTGAAAAGAACGGTTTTCCCGTATTTGTTAATTACAGGGTGGATGGAGAGATACCGAATTCCGGATTTGTTAATTACCCCATGGCATATACGGCTAAGTACAAAACTGCTGCTCTTAAGGACACTGACGGGAATCCCATGACTGTCTTTCTTGATGAAGGTACACACACTTTCTCCGTTACACTCAGCGCGGATCCCGTAAGATACGCCCTGGAGGAAGTGGACAGGCTGATCAGTGAGATCAGCGATCTGTCTCTGGAAGTAAAGAAGGTTGCGGGTACAAACAAGGACAAGTACAGAGACCTTAAGATAACCAGATACATCCCCGGGATTGAAGAAAAGATGCAGGACTGGGTAGACAGACTCTATGCAGTCACGGAAAAAGCGTGCATATACGTAGAAACAGATGATCCGGAAAAAGTTGCGGCGTTTTCCTATCTTCTGATCGCAGCAAAGCAACTGAAGACTCTTGTGGAAGAGCCCAATGAACTGGTTTACAGAGCAGATGAGCTTTCAAGCGGATCCAACTCCATCAATACCCAACTGGCGAATTTCGTTGATCTGATAAACAATAACGATCTTGCCATCGACAGGATCTACTTCTATCAGGACGGGGCAAAGCTTCCGAAGAAGGCAAATGTTTTCAGATCAGCAGCATTAAACATCGGAAGGTTTTTCAATTCATTCTTCGGTCAGGCCTATTCTGCGGGAAATACGGATCCGGATCACATCCAGGTCTGGGTGAACAGACCGAGACAGTATGTTGAGATCATGCAAAAGATGATAGATGACAGGTTTACACCCTCCACGGGGATAAAGGTAGATCTTTCACTGATGACGGATGCACAGAAACTGATCCTTTCCAATGCATCGGGGGACACTCCCGATGTGGCTACGGGAATAAACTATTCCATACCCTTTGAAATGGCCATCAGAGGTGCATTGGTCGATCTCACCAAGTTTGACAATTATAAAGAAGTTTTCGGAAGATACAGTGACGGTATCCTTGTTCCCTCTGTGGTGGGAAACGGGCTCTATTCACTTCCGGAAACCATGAACTTTTATGTTCTGTTTTACAGGAGCGATATCCTGGATAAGCTGGGGCTCACGGCACCCGACACCATCGATGACCTGATCGCCATGCTTCCGGACCTTCAGATGAGAGGCTTAAATGTTTTTTATCCTTCTGCTTCCATGTCCGGCATGAGAAATTTCCATGCGACTACGCCCATTGTTTACCAGAACGGCGGAGTACTGTACGGAGAGACTGCTCTGGATATCATGCTTGACAGTGAAAAAACTGTCTACGGTTTTACTGAACTTACGGAACTCTTTACACTGTACGATTTTCCTGTTGATGTTCCGAATTTTTACCAGCATTTCAGGAACGGAGATCTGGCGCTGGGAATTGCGGATTTCAACTCGTACAACCTGATCCTGAATGCGGCGCCTGAGATCGCAAATTCATGGTCGATAGCACCGATCCCGGGAGTGTATGACCCGACGTCGGACAGGATAAACAGATTCATGTCGGGGGGAGCCGAGTCTACCGTAATGTTCACTTCGAATGAAAGAAGAGAGCAGGATGCGTGGACTTTTATGGACTGGTGGTCCTCCACGGAGATACAGGCCGAATTCGGACAGATGATCCAGATCATGTACGGAGACGAATACATCTGGCCCACAGCAAACTTGGAAGCGTTTGGACTTCTTCCCTATCCGACATCGGATAAAAATATCATCCTCCATCAGGCGGCTGAGATACTTGAAGCTCCGAGATTCCTCGGAAGCTATATGCTTGAGAGAGAGATGAGCAACGCATTTAACGACATAGTGGTCAACGGTGACACTGTAAGATCAAGAGTTGATGATGCAACAAAGGTCATCGACAGGGAAGTAAGAAGAAAACTTGAAGAATTCGGATACATTGATGAGGACGGAAATGTGATAAAGCCTTACTTCATTCCTTCGGTTGAAAGAGTAAGAGAGATCCTCGGGAGATAACAATGTCGGAACAAAGAACATCCTTAAAAACTAAAAGAGGTTTAAGTGTCGGGCGAAGGCTTCATTCCAACCCCACCGGGTACATGTTTGTACTGCCTTATGCATTGCTTTTTGCAACCTTCATCTTGGCTCCGGTGGTCATGGCGGTGATCCTGTCGTTTACAAATTATAACGCTATACAGTTCCCGAAATTTGTCGGATTTTTGAATTACATCAATCTGATCACTTCGGATGACACCTTCATGAAATTCGTAATACCGAATACGGTGAAATACGCTCTGATCGTAGGTGTGGGAGGTTACGTGCTCTCTTTTCTGCTGGCATGGGCTCTGGCAAATCTTCCTCGGGGACTGAGAACGGTATTTGCTCTCATTCTCTATTCTCCCAGCATGACAACGGGTGTTGCCATGGCTGTACTCTGGAAGATCCTCTTCACGGGAGATCAGACAGGCTACATTAACAGCTGGCTCATGAGCATAGGGGCTATCAATGAACCTGTGATCTGGCTGGTAAACACGAATTACCTGCTGCCTATCGTCATCATCATCGGACTCTGGTCGAGCATGGGCGTGGGCTTCCTCTCCATACTGGCCGGACTTTTGAATGTGGACGGATCGCTTTATGAAGCGGCGGCCATAGACGGAGTCAAAAACCGTTTTCAGGAAATGATCTACATCACGATCCCCAGCATGAAACCTCAGATGCTCTTTGCGGCTGTCATGCAGATCGTGGGAGCATTCCAGAACGGTATGATCTCCACATTGCTTGCGGGAAATCCCACGCCGGGATACGCCGCACAGCTCATTGTAAACCATGTTGAAGATTACGGATTTATCAGATACGAGATGGGGTACGCGGCAGCAGTTTCGGTTGTACTGCTTTTGATCGTACAGATCTTCTCGGGTCTTTCGAACAAACTGTTCGGAGAAAAGGATTGAGAAAGGAGATGCAGGTATGGCTGCTTACAAGGGACATAAAATGAATCCTTCGGGATTTGAAAAAAGCCAGATAAAGATAATAATCCTGATACTTCCGCTGGTGATAGTCACGGCGATCCCCATCATATTTATTTTCTTCCATGCCTTTAAACCCATGGAGGAACTGTTCGCATTCCCGCCCAAGTTCATTACGACTCATCCGACGCTGGACAATTTCAGAAAACTGATGAAAGCGTCAAGATCCGCTGGGATCCCCATAAGCAAATATGTCTTTAACAGCATTTTCATAACAGCGGCTGTTGTTTTCGGATCACTTTTCATTTCGACAATGGCAGCCTACTCCCTTTCTAAACTTCATTACAAAGGCAGGCTCACACTCATGAGGATTAATCAGATCGCTCTCATGTTTGTGTCCTGCGCTGTAATGATCCCCAGATATCTGGTGGTTAATAAGATAGGGCTTGTGGACACTTTCCCGGCACAGATCCTGCCGCTTATGGCATTACCTGTGGGACTGTTCCTTATAAAACAGTTTGTGGATCAGGTGCCCGATTCCTTGATCGAAGCTGCCTATATGGATGGGGCAAAGGAATGGACCATTTACCTTAAGGTCATCCTTCCCCTGATCAGACCCGCCATCGCCACCGCTGCTATCCTGGTGTTTCAACAGGTGTGGACCAACATTGAGGCATCCAATTATTACATAAACGATGAGTCACTTAAGAGCCTGGCATTTTATATGAACACACTGGCAAGTGCTTCCACATCCAACACCGTAGCCGGGCAGGGAGTGTCCGCTGCGGCTTCCCTCATCATGTTTTTGCCGAACCTGATACTGTTCTGCATCCTGCAGCGACAGGTAATGAACACTATGGCTTATTCCGGTATCAAATGATGAGTTACTGAAGAGGAGACGGTATGAAAAAGATATTATTGAAGATTCCTTTTATATTGATCACAGCGATCCTGATCGCGATGATCAGTAAGGGAACCGGAGCATTGGCGGATGCACCGTACAAGACCTATACCGTAGACGGTTACGGATCTGTTGTGGCAACACAGACTGCCTATCTTCCTTATGCTACGATCACAAAAATAGGAAATGAAAATCTTTCCGGACCAACTGACTTTACCCTGATGGAAGACGGAAGTATGTACATTCTGGACAGCGGAAACAAAAGGGTGGTGGTCTCCGACAAGGATCACGAGCTTGTGATGACTTTCGGAGAGGACGTGCTTAAAAGCCCCAGAGGGATGTACGTAACTCCCGACAGGACCTGCTATGTGGCAGACAGGGACGCAAAGGCTGTCTGGGTCTTCGGAGCTGACGGAAAAGTGATAAAACAATACAACAAGCCTACGGAAGCAATGTACGGCGAGGGTCAGGATTTTAAGCCCTTAAAGATCGTTGTCAATTCTTCCGGAACACTCTATGTGATCTGTGAATCCAACACCAACGGCATCGTTGAGATCAGCCCTGTGGAAGACGGAACATTTCTCGGTTATTTCGGAACCAACAGCACTGATACATCTATCTGGAGGATCATATGGAGGGCAGTACTCACCGACGCACAGAGAGCAAAGATGCAGAGCAACATCCCTGCCACACCCGATAATATGGCGATCGATGAAAAAGGCATAATCTATACGGTTACAAGAGGAGAGAAAAACGAGTCTCTGAAACGTCTTAACATCGCCGGAGTCAATATGATAGATCCCGATTCCTACGAGGATCTTCCTGCGGCGGTTGCTGTGGGAAATCATGACAATGTTTTCGTAGTCTCTCAAAAAGGCTTTATCTATGAATACAACAACGAAGGCAACCTGCTCTTTGTATTCGGAGGAGCGGATGACGGAGACAACAGGATCGGGCTTTCGACCAAGGTAGAAGCTATTCAGATCGGAAAAGATGACAAGATCTATGTCCTTGACTCCGATAAGGCTCAGATACAGATCTATGAAACAACGGAATTTGTTAACAATCTGCATGAAGCACTGAAGTTCTTTTCAAAAGGCCGGTACACGGAATCCAAGGAGCCTCTTTCAAGGGTCCTGGAGATGAACAATCTTTTTGATTACGCCAATATGGCAATGGGAAAAGCCCTTTATAAAGAAGGCGACTATGAAGGAGCTTTGAAATATGCAAGGCTGTCAAGAGATCTTGAAGGGTACTCGGATGCTTTCTGGGAGATCAGAAATGCCTGGCTTAAACATCATCTGACTGCTATTGCCATTGTGATCATTGCATTGGCCGTCGGTATCCGGACAATAGGATTCCTTGACAAAAAGTACGACTTTTTGAAAGGTCCAAGGGCAGTGCTGGCGGCTATTGGAGAAAAAAGGCTGATAAAACAGACAGGATACATGTTCTACTATATGAGGCATCCCATTGAAGCATGCTACGGAGTGAAGAGAAGGGGAGCGGTATCGGTTCTTAGCGCCAACATCCTTCTTTCCGTAATGATCCTTTTTTACATCATCAACAAGTACTTCTGCGGATTCCTGCTTAAGACGGTGAGAGAGGGAAGCTTTGATGTGATCTCGGACATCGGAATGATCCTTCTGGCATTGCTTCTGGTGGTGGTGTGCAACTATCTCATGTGCACCATTAACGACGGCGAAGGAAAGCTTAAAGAGATCTACTGCAGCCTGATCTACAGCTTTGGACCCTACATAGTGTTCACACCGGTGATCTTTCTCCTGTCACATTGCGTAACAAAAAATGAAGAATTCTTCGTTTCCTTCGGACATATCTTCATGTTCTGCTGGATCGCGGTACTCGTGTTTATTTCCATCAAGGAGATAAACGATTACACGGTGAAGGAGACGGTAAAGATCATAGGTCTTACCGCTTTTACGATACTCATTGTATGCCTGCTTGTATTTATAATCTACGTCCTTTGGGCACAGGTTATCGATTTTGTACAGCAGATACCGAGAGAGGTGGTGTACAGGTTTGACAGGTAAAATTTTAAAAACAGCCTCACTGGTGCTCATATTGGCATTGATGACTGCGACTTTTTCCGATACCGCAGGTTCGGGAGTTGTAGCGAAAGCAGCTCAGCAGGAACTTAACGGGCACAGGAACGCTGCGGCAAATGAAGACTACACCCTTTATGTGGATGAAGAGACACTGTCTCTCATAATAGAAGACAATAAGACCGGTGCAACGATGGAATCATTCATCACTTACGACGACGGTGAAAGCAACAAGACCTGGTACGGAGCGATGAATTCGGCGGTTGTGCTCACCATGATCACCGGAAATGATGACAGCAAACAGGCAAACACCTTTAATGACAGGGTGACCAAGAAGGTTACACGTACAAAAAACGGATTCAAAGCCGACTTATACTGGACGGTCTACAAGCTGGGAATGACACTTGAAGTTGAGCTTACGGACAAGGGACTTACAGTCAGGGTGCCTGATGAATCCATACGTGAGGACGGAGATGCCTACAAGATCGGAACTATTTCTTTGTATCCCTACATGGGTAATTCCTATATGGATACAAAAGAGGGGTACATCTTTATTCCCGACGGAAACGGGGCATTGATCTACCTTAATGACAAGGAAGGAAGATACAAGTCCGGTTACTCTGCAATGATCTACGGAAATGATGTGGGCTTTGAGGACAACAAAGTTGAGTCCCTTCTTTGGGACAGATACCGTATCATCAATTCACCGGAACGGATCATAGCGCCCGTGTTCGGAATAGCACACACGGACGATGGCATAGCCTACCTGGGAATAGTTGAAGACGGCGCCATGAGAGCGACCATTGAGGGTATGCCCAACGGCGTAATGGTTAATTACAACAGAGCCTACGCGAAGTTCACAGAAAGAAAGTACTATACTCAGCCCACATCAAATAACTCCACATCGGGTTCATTGAAACTTGCGGAGAGTGACAGAGCCCATTCGGATCTTCAGGTACGCTACATCTTCCTGTCGGGAGACAAGGCAAATTACACGGGTATGGCAAATGCCTACAAAGATTATCTGATGGAAAAAGGTGACCTGCAAGTCAGTGACGAAGGTTTCAAAACAAGGATCGATTTTCTCGGAAGCGACCGTGAAAACTGGGTCATCGGTACAAGCCCCGTCGTAATGACCACAACGGATGATGTGAGAGAGATCTTTGAGGATCTTAAAGAACGTGATGTTACCGACATCCTGACGGTGTACAAGGGCTGGCAGAACGGAGGCCTTTACGATTTCCCCGTATCAAAATACAAAGCTGACGGAGGGATCGGCGGTACCGGTGATCTTACGAAACTTGTAAAAGATTCAAAGGATCTCGGAATAGAGTTTTATCTCTACAATGATGCTCTGAGGGTTAATCCCGATGAACACAATGCAACTTTTAACACCATAAAGCGTATTAACAAACGTAAGTATGAGGAACAGACACGAAAGGATGTCTATGACAGCTTCTGCTTCCTTACTCCCAAGAAGAGTGCGGCAAATCTCAGCAAACTTTCGGGAGAAATGGCAGCAAAGGGTGTAGACGGGATGTGTGTGGCGGGGATCACTTCAAACCTGTTCTCCTACTCATACAGCGGAAACAATTACACCCGCTATCAGTGTGGCAGCGCCTACAGGGAAGCTGTCAAGAACGCGGATGAAAAGCTGGATCTGGTAATGGAAGAACCTGCAGCTTATCTGTGGGGCTACACAAAGGCATTTTTGGACATGCCTCTTTACAGTTCCAACTACATCATCGAGGACTCATTTGTTCCTTTCCTGTCCATTGTTTTAAAAGGTGTAATGCCGGTTTACTCGGAATACGTGAATTTTGAAGCAAACAGACGGGAATTCTTCCTGAAACTTGTGGAAACGGGATGCTATCCTTCATTCTACATCACAAAAGAAAGCTCTGCGGAACTGATCCACACCAATTCCAATGATGTTTACAGTTCGCAGTACAGCGCCTATTCGGATATGATCGAAAGCTACTCGAAGGAGCTTAAAGAGATCAATGACAAAGTCAGAGGCGCAGGCATTAAAGCCCACGACAGATCCGGTGATGTTGTCAGAGTCATATACGACAACGGCGTAAAGATCTACATAAATTACGGAGAAAACGAGGCTTCTTTGGACGGGATCACCCTGGGATCCATGACATACAGATTGCTGCAGTAAAGGCGGAGAAACAAAATGACAAAAAAGACCAAGGAGAAAAAACCTAAGATAAAAGCAGGCAAGCTTGAAAAAAGGGAAGCACGGATGGGATACGTCTTTGTGGCACCCTGGCTCATCGGAGTGGCGCTTTTCCTTCTGTATCCGCTGGGACAATCCTTCCGCTATATCTGGTACAACATCAGGATCACACCCATCAAGACCAATTTCATCTGGGTGGGTACCGGAAACTTTACGCAGATATGGCTGGAAAATGCCGAATTCCCTCAGGGACTTGTGACCTACATATGGCAGACCATAGTTGAAGTCCCGATAATCGTAGTCTTTGCACTGATCATCGCCATCATGCTGAACGGGAATCTTAAGATGAGAGGCTTCTTCAGGCTGATCTTCTTCCTGCCGGTGATCATAGTCAGCGGGCCCGTAATGAATATGCTTGTGAGCGAAGGTGCGTCCACCATACCTGCAATGAATGTCCAGACCATAATCTCGGCTTTCGGAACTTTTCTTCCCATGTCCGTGGCTGAGGGAGTGGGAGACATCTTTTCAAACATGATCATGATACTCTGGTACTCGGGAGTGCAGATACTGATCTTCCTTTCCGCACTGCAGAAGGTGGATCCGGCACTTTATGAGGCAGCGAAAATCGACGGAGGATCGGGCTGGGAATGCTTCTGGAAGATCACACTTCCCACCATCAAACCCATGATCCTGCTGAACGCAGTCTATACAGTCATCTTTCTGTCGGGTAATGAGCAGAACCGGCTGATCAACATGATAGAAAGTGCCATGTTCTCGGGAACAAAGGAAAAAGGCTACGGTTACGCTTCCGCCATGGCATGGATGTATGCGCTGATCGTCACAATGGTGGTTGCTTTGTTCTTCCTGCTTCTGGGCTCCAAAAAGGATGCCTATGACAGACTGGTTATAAAACGCAGGAAGGCACTCAGAAAAGAAGAACTCAATCACAAAAAGATAGAAAGGAGGAACAGGAGAAATGCAGCAAAGCGCGAACGGGGCCTCATCTCGGGCAGATTCAAAACTTACGAAACCGGCGGAGATCGTTAGATCACGCTTTACGAAGGAAAAGATCCATCGATTTGTGTTCGGGACCAGAGAAAAAGACGGTATCGGCAAAAAGATCACGGTCTACGGCCTTCTGATCTGCATAGGGTTTGTGTACCTTTATCCGATGCTGTACATGTTTTCGAACTCCCTTATGAACAGGGACGATCTTTTGGACGCCTCGGTCAAATGGATACCCGGCAGCCTGTACCTTCAGAATTACATTGACGCGGGAAAAGCGATGGATTTCTGGCCTTCCTTTGAGAAAGGCGTGGTGATCGCACTGCTCCCCACCATATTCAATGTCCTGATCTGCATGATGGTCGGATACGGCTTTGCCAGATATGATTTTAAAGGTAAAAAGATCATGATGGCCGTTCTGCTGTTTTCCTACATACTTCCCAGTCAGGTGACCATGATCCCCACCTACGTTTTATACAATAAGATGGGAATACTCGGTACGATACTCACATTTGTGCTCCCGGCATTATTTGGTAACGGCCTGAATGCGCCGATCTTCATCCTGATCTTCTACCAGTTTTTTAAACAGGTTCCGAAGGTACTGATGGAGGCAGCGGCTATCGACGGAGCAGGCCACATCCGGGCTTTCTTCAGGATAGCTGTTCCGTCGGCAATTCCGGCCATAGTGACTGTGATATTGTTTTCCTTTGTATGGTACTGGAACGAGTCCTATTTAACGGAAATGTATGTGCGGGGACTTTCCACAAAGAGTATATGGACCAATCTGGTTATCCAGCTTAAAAACTTTGACACCTCATTTAACACCAGGGCTTCTGTTGGCGATACTGCCACGAACCTGAACGAATCCGTGAGAATGGCAGCTACGGCACTGAGCATACTTCCGCTGTTTGTAATGTATCTGATCCTTCAGAAACAATTTGTGGAAAGCATAGACCGTACCGGTATCACGGGCGAATGATAACACGATCCTTAACCGCGAAAGGCGGTTTGGAAAATAAAACTCTGTCTTAAAATAATAAAAGGAGGAGACATGAAGAGAAGAATTCTTGCACTTGCACTTGCGGCAGCTATGCTTGTAAGCGCCGCAGGCTGCGGAAAAAAGGCTGAAACGGACAGCGAAAACGGTAATGCGAAAACTCCCAATGTTAACACCGAGATCAGCATCAATGATGCTGTCATCAATGCCACAAACGGCATCGGAGAGATCGCGGGCAGGGAGGTTACCAAAGAAAAGATCACCCTCACCTTCTGGCACTATGAGGATGAGACCACGGCATCGCTTATGGCTGATGCTTTCATGGCAAAGTACCCCAACATCACGGTTGAATGCCGCCTGATCGAGGACATGAGCACAGACCTCTCAGCAGCGGCTTCCGCCGGAAACTTCCCTGACGTATTTGAGGGGACCGACTCGGACACGGCTCTTGCCAACCAGTACTGGCTGGACATCAGCGAGTACTTTGACGCAGATCCCGAGAACAACAATCTTTTCCCCACTATCAAGGAATACGGTATAGGATGCTTTGATACAAAGGCAAGATTTGCTGTTCCCATGATGGTTTGGCCCAGCGCTGTCTTCATCGACAGAAACGTTATCGAAAAGCTGAACCTTCAGATGCCCAGAACCGACTGGACATGGGCCGAGATGATCGATCTCATCAAAAAGGCCACAGTGGATGACCGTACGGGAATGAAGTATTACGGCCTCGGCTATTACAACAGACTTGACTCTCTTTACGGAATTGCTGCCTGCACAAATGCAGAGCGTGCTATCAAGGGAGAGTTCGGTTTTGACGGAAATGACTTTGATCTTCAATACTGGGCTATCGGCGAGCAGCAGTTTTCCGATCTGAAACTGGGCGGTTACGTTGCTCCACAGCAGGATTCACAGGCAATGGAAGACTGGTCCGGAGACTGGAGTACATGGTTTGGTGCAACAGGTCATGTTGCCGTTTTCTCCGAAGCATTCTGGACCTACCAGAACCTTTGGGGCGTAGAGGGCTACCAGGATCAGTACGGACTTGACATCATTCCCTACGTAACACCCAATGTTGTGGACGAAAAAGAGCACAATGTTATCACTAACATGTACATGGGCGGCGTTTCCACTTCCTGCAAGCATCCCTATGAGGCATATCTTCTCCTCAAGTTCATGGGATGGGGAGTGGACGGCTGGAAGACAAGGCTTGAGATCTACAAGAATCCCGAGTACACAAATGCTTCAGGCGTGGCTCTTAAGAATTCTTCAATGCCCATGCCCATCAATCTGAACGAAGAAGTCTGGGCAGGCTACAAGAGCCTTTTCCCTCAGGATGCGGATCATAAGCAGTATTGGGATGATTATTTCGCAAGTGTGACACGTCCTGTTCCTTACGGCTGGTACTCCATCGCAGGTTACTGGAATTTCTGCGATCAGTACTTCAATAACATCGGTATCCACGATCTTGTGGACAACGGAACAGCCAAGGCAGCGGATTACGTTCTTGAGGCAACGGAGCAGGCAAACTACTACCATGCGGAAGCAATGCTTTCCTACTTCGGACCCACAGGCTACAACGTTCTTTCAAAAGAGGAGATCGCTAAGTACGAAGCGGTTGTTAAATCATTCGGAAAATGATAAAGAGGAGGCAAAAAATGCGTAAAAAAGTCTTAAGCATATTGACGTGCTTATGTATGACAGCAGTGTTGTTTGCGGGGTGTGGCAAGGAAAAGGCTGTTGAGACTGAAACAAAAACACCCGTTGAGGAGCAGACACAGAATCAGGAGGTCACCCCTGTACCCACACAGGCGCCGGGAGAGCCCATCCCTGACCCTGTTTACTACTTCTCCTTTGATGAAGCAGACATAGTTTCAAGATTGCAGCCTTCAATGAAGGATTCCGCTTCAACACCCATTGTTCAGCCCGCTCCCGAAAAGGAAGTGGTCCTGATCGACGGTGTAAAGGGAAAGGCTCTTTACTGTAACGGTTCCTACGGCTACAAGGTACCCGAGGTCAACGGCGTTGGTGAGACCTATTCCGTTTCCTTCTGGGTTTATGCGAGAAGATTCGCCAACTATATGCCTACACTTCAGTACGGTCCTGATATGCACGGTGATGCTACGGGAGGACAGCATTACCTGAACTTCACAAGAGCCGACTGGAGCGGATCGGGCGAGTACCCCTGCGTATGGTCCTACGATCAGAAGGGTGAAGAAGCTGTTGTATGGCCCAACTGGTTCCCCAACGACGGTGTGGGCGAGAGACTGAACCAGTGGCTCAACATCACTCTTGTTGTTGATGAGAACATCACAACAGATGAAGGATCCAACATTCTCGGAAAGATCTATCTGAACGGCGAGCTTTTAAACGATTCCGTTACTCTTGTAACAGGAACAATGGCTCCTTCCGATAATTTCGATTTCCTTCTCGGTATCAACTACTGGGACGCTTACTTTAAGGGCGGTTTCGATGAAGTTTATGTGTTTGACAAGGTTCTGACAGAGGGACAGGTTCAGACACTTTATCAGGCAGGAAATCCCAACGTGAAGTTTGTTGAGCCCGAAAGAGTTATCGTTGTCACACCCGAAAAGGATGCCATGGACTCCATCGGAAAGATCGACCTTAAGAACACCTGGGGCTCCGACTGGTTTGCTTCCGTTGAGATCAAAGACGGAGAAACAAAGAAGGTTAAGCTTCACAACTGGTCAAGCGGACTTGCTTCCACAGACAACTACGGAATCGTATTCAGCAATGTGGCCTCCGCTGCGGATCAGGATCCCAAGACTGTAAACGGTTACAAGGAGTACGCTCTTGTACGTGCAGACGCAACAGGTGAAAGCTACGTTGATGCTCAGTACAACTACACATGGGGCAACTGGAAAACATGGACACAGAGCGCCATGGTGGATGCAAGAGTCACACTCACTGTCAGCCGTGAGGGAGACACTCTTAAGGTCGTGGCAAACAACGTCGACTACAATGAAACTTCGAATGATATGACCGCTGTCCTTAAGACTACTCTTAAGGCAGAAGATCCCTGCTTCTTCGCAATCACATGTCAGAATTCCTACGTTGATCTTCTTTCTGTCAAGGATGCAACACCCAGAGACAACGAGGGACTTACTGTGGGCACTCAGGATTGCACGGTTCCGTTCTGGACAGCATTCTCACCCATCTGGCAGATCCCTGTCGGAGAGACCAGAACCTTTGGTTTCACCAACTTTACCGCAGGTGACAACAACTGGGAGAACTTCGTAGCTATTCTTCAAAACACACCTACGGGACATGTGGCTAAGTCGGATGAACATCCTGAAGGTGCAGAAGGCTACAGAGAGTACGGTGTATTCCGTGCGGACAACTACGGCTGGGGTGATGGCTACAATGCCGAAACTTCAAGCAGTGACTGGGATTGGGAGACTTTTAGGGATGATATGGACGGTGCTCATGTAAGTCTTTCTGTTACAAACAACGGAGACACAGCAGACATTAAGATCGTTGCAAGAACATCCAAAAACAGGGAATTCCACCAGAACTACATCTGTGCGGTTGACGGTGATGTTTACCTGACATTCACCTGCGAGAAGTCTTACCTTATTTTCGACAGTGAAGTCATCGGAGACAGAAATCTCTCCACACCTTTCTGGAAAGTATTCTCAGACATTATTGCAGTTCCGAAGAACGGAAGCAGATCTGTTTCCTTTACGAACTACACTTTGGGAGAAAATAACTGGGAGAACTTCCTTGTTATCCTTCAGAACACACCCGGCGGACACGTTGCAAAGAGCGAGGAACACCCTGAAGGTGCGGAAGGGTACATGGAGTATGGCGTTCTTCGTGCAGACAATTACGGTTGGGGAGGCGGATACGACAACATCGCAACCGCAGCCTGTGACTGGAATTGGGAGACCTTTAAGGAAGACATTAACGGAGCTCACGTCGATGTTACCGTATACAACAGGGGTGAGACAGCGGATGTCATCATCAAGGCTACCACAGAAGACGGCAGACTCTTCAACCAGAGCTACACAGGCGTTGCTGTGGACGGAGACAACCTGTATCTTACATTCACGCTTGAAAAGAGCTATCTTGTGTTTGATACAAATGTTGTAGGTACAACAGACAATACATGCGCTTTCTGGACACAGTTTTCACCCGTAACGCAGCTTAAGAACGGTGAAACAAAGCACGTAAGCTTCACCAACTACACCGACGGAGCAGAGAACTGGAACAACTTCCTGATCGCTCTGCAGAACACTCCTACGGGACATGCGGTAAAGTCGGCTGAACACCCGGACGGTGCGGAAGGCTACAAGGAGTACGCTGTTGTTCGTGCAGACAATTTCGGCTGGGGTGACGGATATGATGCTTCCGGCGCGAGCTGCGACTGGAACTTCGATTCCTTTAAGAAGGATATGGACGGAGCACACATCGAGGCTGCTCTCACCAATAACGAAGGCATTGTTGACATTGCAATCACTGCAACCACAACCTCAGGCATATATCATCAGAACTACAGGATAAATGCAGAAGCAGACAGTGTTTACTTCTCACTGTTCTGCGAAAAGGGACACATCAGCATAGATTAAGCTTTTTTGAGAGGCACCATACAACTTATGGTGCCCCTCGCAGATATCACATTAGCTCTGCGGTATCTGCGAGGGGCATTATTGAAAAAGCAGGCAGGAGAAAAATATATGATTGAAAGACCCAGAAACGGAAAGATCACGGAATACAACAAGCCTTTTATCGAACAAAGGGCGGATCCCTATGTTTATAACAAGGATGGAAAATACTATTTTACGGCTTCGGTACCGGAATATGACAGGATTGTACTGAGATGCGCCGACAGCCTTGAAGGCCTTAAGACAGCCGAAGAAAAAACTGTATGGACAAGGCATGAAAGCGGAGAGATGAGCAGACACATATGGGCTCCGGAACTCCACTTCCTTAAGGGAAAGTGGTACATCTACTTCGCTGCCGGCGAGGAAGAAAACAAGTGGAAGATCAGACCCTTCGTTCTTGAATGTACCGGAAATGACCCCATGAGAGATGAATGGAGGGAATGCGGAAAGATCAGAAGAAGCGATGATGACATCTACTCATTTGAAGCTTTTTCCCTTGACGGAACTGTATTTGAAAACAAGGGCGAACTCTACTACGTGTGGGCGGAAAAAGTCAGCGTGGGCATACAGATCTCGAACCTTTACATTGCCAGGATGGAAACACCTACCAAGCTTGCTACGGCACAGGTGCTTCTCACAACACCCGATTACGACTGGGAGAGAGTCGACATTTGGGTAAATGAGGGTCCTGCTGTATTGAAACAGAACGGAAGGATCTTCCTGACCTACTCTGCCAGCGCGACCGGAGAGTGTTATTGTCTCGGAATGCTGAGCATTAACGAAAATGATGACCTGCTTGATCCGAGAGCATGGAAGAAAGAAAGACACCCTGTTCTCAGCGCGGATCGGGAAAAAGGCTTCTACGGTCCCGGACACAACAGCTTTACACGTCTCCCTGACGGTACACCTGTCTGCGTTTTTCATGCAAGGACTTACAAGGACATAGAAGGCGATCCGCTGTATGATCCCAACAGGCATACAATGGTGATCAGGGTGGAATTTGACGAAAAGGGCTGCCCTGTATTTGATTACAGAAACAGACTTTATGTTTAAGTTTTAAGAGGTAAGGTCATTATGAGAAAAAGAATTGCCGCTCTTGTTTTACTGCTTGCGGTGGTTGTCACCGGGAAGTCGGGACTTAACAGTGTAAAAGCGGATCCGGCTCCCGGTATGGGAGAGCAGGTCGATGTTGACGGACTCTATGCAAGTATAGAAACAGACAAAAAAGAGTACGAAGCGGGAGAAGAGATCGTTTTCAGCATCACCTTTGAAAACCTTAAGCTTCACAGTTACACTGCCAAAACCACCATCGTCTACACCAATACCCCGGGACTCACGGAGCTTGAAGGCGAAAGCCTTCCCACAGATCTGCCAAGGCTTGAATACGGTGCAAAACAGGTGGTTACCGGAAAACTAAAAGGTGATCCTTCTATTTTCCCGCCGACGGTAAAAGCAGAGGATCCGAAAGAAGAAAAGGAAAGCAGTCCCGGCCGTCTCACGATCTTTATCGCTGTGGCAGCCGTCGTCGTTGCAGTCCTTGCTATGCCGCTTATTGTACTTAAGAAGAGATCCGGTAAAAAGATCTTGAGATCCCTGGCTCTCATCCTTACGGGTTCACTTTTGATCTCTCTTGTGCCTGAACAGAAAGCCTATGCAGCGGATTATGAAAAGATTGTTTTAAGACCTTACATTTACGTTACTTACGGAGGACAGGAGGTTTTGATCAGAGCGAACGTGGAATTTCATTCCTATCAGGAAAGGGTCATCATTCCCAAGGAGCACAAAACTTCGGTCAAAGGCTTTACCTGTCATGATCCCTCAATCTTTAAGGATAAGGACGGTAAATACTATATCCTGGGAACACACATCACAGGCGGAACTTCTGACGATCTCATCAACTGGACGACCGATACGGGGCTTCGCAACAGATTTTCACGAGAAACCATCGATAAGATCCGTGAATGGAACAAGGACAGCGGAGACTGGTTCGGCTATCTTTGGGCTCCCGACATCGTTTACAATCCTGTTCTTAAAAAGTACTGCTACTATCTGTCGGCCAACGGAGATGACTGGAAATCGAACATTGTGATGCTTACCGCGGATGCGCCCAACGGACCCTTTGAATATGCAGGTTCTGTGGTATACGGCGGTTTTACGGATGCAGATGTTGCGAAGACCGATGTTCTTAAAGTGCTTGGAACGGACAGGCTTCCTGAGAGATACATTACAAAGGGCATAGCCAACAGGAAATGGGGAGACAAATGGCCCAATTGCATCGATCCCTGCGTTTTTTACGATGATGAAGGGAAGCTTTGGATGAGCTACGGCTCCTGGTCCGGAGGCATCTTTATCCTTGAACTGGATGAAAACACCGGACTTCGTGATTACAACGTGAGCTATGAAAACAATGAACACTCCGATGCCTATTTCGGAAAGAAGATAGCGGGGGGCTGGTATGTTTCCGGTGAAGGCTCCTACATTCAGAAGATAGGAGACTGGTACTGGCTTTTCATGTCCTACGGCAATCTTGAAGCAAAAGGCGGATACAATATCAGGGTATTCCGTTCCGAAACTCCGGACGGGAATTTTATCGATGAATTGGGAAATTCAGCTCTTTACGATAAATATGTTTTCAATTATAATCAGAATGTTGGTGTAAGACTGTTCGGAGGCTACAAATGGAGGAACTTCGCCCAGGGGCAGGTGGCCCAGGGACACAACTCGGCTTTCGTTGATGATGACGGTCGAGCATATATTGTGTATCATTCCAGAACAACTGACGGCAGCGAAGGGCATACGGTAAAGATCCATCAGCTGTTTTTAAACAGGGAAGGATGGCTTGTTGCAGCACCTTATTACTTTGCCGACGAAAAAGCGGGCGAAGCCATCGATGTAAATTCCTTTGCCGGAGACTATGAAGTCATCCTCCACAGGCTTGACATTAATTACAAGTCCCTTGACACAAATAAACCTGAATTCATCACGTTGAACGCGGATGGGACGATCACAGGTGCCTACAGCGGTGAATGGAGCGTTGACGGTGCCTACATCTCTCTTGAGTTTAACGGGGATGTTTACAGTGGCGTGGCTTTCAGGCAATGCGTAGAATACAGTGATCTTGAAACCGATGTATTTACTGCTCTCGGCAAGAAATCTCAGATAAGCATATGGGGAAGCAAGACGCTTGATATCAGGTAGGACAGGATATGCAGGAAAACAGATTCGATCCCTTGGGGATCATCAAACAGATACTTGTTTTTATAGCCGTTTCGGCCATAAGCTTCGGCTGGACCATGCTGGTCCTTCTGATCGTCAGTTTTGTTGCGTTATCCTATATTACCATAAAGCTTGACACCATGATCCTTATATCCGTTGCAGTAATGCTGCTTTTTGATGCGGCCTATGTGATCGGAAGGATCCGAAAAAAGAACAGACACTGAATCAGAGCAAGGTGAGAAATATGGAAAAAATTACACTTTACTTAAAATCAATGGATGAGGCAGAAGCTATTTTAAAAGCTTTGAGCACACCTGTGAGACTTAAGATCATGAAAATGATCTACGATAATGACAAGCTCAGCATGAACGACATAGCTGAAGCGCTGGATCTTACAAACGGGGCCATTACCATGAATGTGGCCAAACTGGAAGAGGCCGGACTGGTTTCCATAAAAAGTGCGGCTGCAAAGCGCGGCGCCATGAAGATATTAAAGCCCCGCTATGAACGACTTGTTATCGATCTGGCACCTGAAAAGGAAGTGGGCAACTGCTACTCGGATGACATCAGGATCGGACATTACGTGGCATGTCAGGGAAATCCCACCTGCGGACTGGCAACATCAAAAGCCATCATCGGTTCGCTTGACGATTTCAGGACTTTTTCATTTCCGGAAAGATTTGATGCGGAGATAATCTGGTTTGCAAACGGGTACATAGAGTACAATCTCCCCAATCACCTTCAGCCGGGACAAAAACCGGATGAGATACAGATCAGCTTTGAGATCTCTTCGGAGTGCCCGGAGTACAATGAAAACTATCCTTCAGACATACATTTCCTGATCAACGGTAAAGAACTGGGAATGTGGATCTCACCCGGAGATTACGGCGACAGAAGAGGATACATCTCACCGCCCTGGTGGCCGCCGCTTTTAAATCAGTACGGATTGCTGAAAACGTTGATCATAAACAAAAACGGTACCTACATTGACGGAACGAACAAGATCTCCAATGTTAAGATCGACGATCTGAAGCTTGATTACAACAGCTACATCACATTCAGATTTGAGGTTCCCAAGGACACACCGAATTGCGGCGGGCTTACTTTGTTCGGTGAAAATTTCGGTGATTACAATCAGGCCATCAAGGTTAAGATGTTCTATTCGGAAGAATGATCTGATGATGAAATAAAATGTGTTGACATGAACGTGTCTACATGGTAGAATATATTTTTGTGACGGATAAAATCCTTGCTAACCGCCTGTCGGTTAGCCAAATAAGACCAGAAGGAGGTGCAACACAACTATGAGCAAGTATGAATTATGTTTAGTTGTTAGTG
>JAEEWS010000028.1 GCA_016287765.1 Lachnospiraceae bacterium | reverse complement strand
GGTTAGGGGTTCATTTTGGCGCTTTGCGCCGAAAAATGAACCCCTAACCCCGTCCCCAAAGGCTCAAAAAGTGAACCACCAACCCCGTCCCCAAAGGTTCATTTCCCCTCTTGCCTTTTTTTTTACGCAAATATATACTGTACCTAAATCAGGTTTGAACCTTTGTTCCAACCAACACAGACCAAGAGGAGAATCTCTATGAACATCACATTTAACGGATCCACCCAAAGCTTTAAGATCGATACCCCAAACACTTCCTATATCATGGGCATAGTGGATAAGGAGGGATTTCTCGGACATGCCTACTATGGCAGGTCCCTTCCCGATGAGGATGTAAGATATCTCATGAGGATATTTGAAGGCCCCTTTACGCCTGAAAAGAACGGCAGAGACAGACTCAGTTTTTATGATTGCTTTCCTTTTGAATATCCCACCCACGGCATCGGGGATTTCAGGGAATCCGCTATTCGGATAGAAGACGAAAAGGGGCATTTCGCAAATAAACTGACCTATAAGAGCCACGAGATATACAGGGGTAAGAAGAATCTGCCCGGACTTCCCGCAACCTTCGGGACCGAAAAGGACAGCATGACTCTGGAGATCACTCTTGAAGATAAGGAAGCAGGCATAGAAGTTCTCCTTTCCTATTCTGTTTTTGAAGGCATAGACGCTGTCGCAAGAAGCGCGAAGGTGGTTAATAAGTCCGGAAAGACCGTGAAGCTCACCAAGGCCATGTCTTCATCCTTTGATATGGATAACCATGATTTTGACAAGATCACGCTCTACGGCTCCTGGGGAAGAGAAAAAGCGATCAACAGGAGCAGCGTGAGCTACGGACAGCAGGGCACCTGCTCGAAGCGCGGAGTTTCCAGCGCTCAGCTCCATCCTTTTACCTGCCTGATCGAGAAGAACGGGGATTATGAGAGAGGTGAGGTTTACGGTCAGGATCTGATATATTCCGGTAATTTCCGCACTGTGATAGAAAGAAGCCAGTTTGATTCCCTGCGCCTTATGACAGGAATAAATCCCGAGGACTTTACCTGGACCCTTAAGGACAGGGAGGAGTTTCAGACTCCGGAAGCTGTTCTCGTGTATTCTGTGGATGGCCTCGGCGGCATGAGCAGGACCTTCCACGATCTGTACAGACAGCATCTGATCCGCAGCCCCTTTAAGAGCAAAAAGCGTCCCATCCTTATCAACAATTGGGAAGCTACCTATTTTAATTTTGATGAGAAGAAGCTGATCGACATTGCGGACTGCGCCTCAAAGCTTGGCATAGAGATGCTGGTCATGGACGACGGCTGGTTTGGAAACCGCTTCGACGATAACCGCGCCTTGGGGGACTGGGATGTTAACGAAGACAAGCTCCACGGCGGTCTTAAGTACCTGGTGGAGGAGGTAAATAAGAGAGGCATGAAGTTCGGCATATGGTTTGAGCCCGAGATGATCTGCCCCGATTCCGACCTTTACAGGGCTCATCCCGATTGGGCGATACAGGTGGAGGGCAGAGAGCCCGGCCTTGCACGGAACCAGATGGTGCTGGATTTTACAAGAGAAGATGTTACGGACTACATTTATAATAAAGTAAAAACTGTTTTAAAAAGCGCAAATGTGGAATATGTTAAGTGGGACATGAACCGCCCGCTGTGCGACATAGGAAGTGCTGTGCTTCCTGCGGACCGGATGGGCGAGTTCTTCCACAGATACACTCTCGGCGTTTACAAGCTTCAGGAGAAGCTGATCACCGACTTCCCCGAGCTGCTTCTTGAAAACTGCTCCAGCGGTGGCGGCAGATTCGATGCGGGTATGCTTTTCTACAGCCCCCAGATCTGGGCTTCCGACGATGCAGATGCGGTGGAGAGGCTTAAGATCCAGGAAGGAAACGAGCTGATCTATCCCCTTTCCACCATGGGTGCCCATGTGTCCGACTGCCCCAACCACTGTGTGGGCAGGATCACGCCCTTTAAGACCCGCGGCCATGTGGCTCTTTCCGGAACCTTCGGCTACGAGCTGGATGTGACCCGTATTTCGGAGGAGGATCGCAACCTGATCCCGGAGCAGGTCAGGATGTACCACAAGTTTAACGACATAGTGAGAGAGGGCGATTACTACAGGCTGGCTTCCTATTCCTTAAACGGAAACTTCGACTGCTGGATGTCTGTAACCAAGGACAGATCCGAGGCACTTGTAACCGCTGTCACGGTAATGAAGCGCCCCAACGTAAAGAGCAGGAATGTAAAGCTTATGGGGCTGGATCCCGACAAAAAGTACCGTCTCTTTAATGAGGATGGTACAACATATGTAAAGGGCATGAATGATGAGGACGTCGAGCAGGCATATGCAGGCGCGACCCTTATGAATGCAGGCATTCAGATAGGTGAGACCTGGGGAGATTATCAAAGCCTGCTGATCCATGTGAAGGAAGCGTAAAGAAGGACGGGAGTTATAAAAGATGAATTATCCACCCCTGAAATTAAAGGGACGATAATAATAAAGTAGGGAGAGTAACCATGAAAGAAACAAGATTTAAGGCGGACCCCAAGGCACCTTATTGTCTGCATGACTGCATTGTGAACAGAATGACTCTTAAGGAGGGCAACCTGAAACTGGAGTTTGAGGACGGCATCATGAGTCTGAGCTGTGCGGAGGGAAGCACAGTGATCGGTAATCTGGTGGCAGAAGAGCTTGACGAGGACTTTTGCAAAGTGATCATCCAGGGAAGGGGCGGTACAATGGGAGAGTTCCGCGGCGAAAAGCTTACCCTGCCCGAGTTCATTGAAAAGCACAAGGACTTTGGTTTCGAGATCATCGACGAGTACTATGGCTGGCAGAGGCTGCAATTTGCGGGCTGGCTCTGGGAAAAGGATAATAAACCCCTGGATATGACCTTAAGCCTGGGATATTTTAAGGGCGATCTGGTATATAATGTGGAAAAGATCAATTGAATATTGCATGATCAAAAAAACATGATCCCAGTACATCGGTTATTAAATAACTGGACCGAATGCTTGCCTGCTTACCCGACTGCCCGTACATGAAAGCCTCGGAGTAGCTTAGCGCTGAAGACAGCAAAGATCGTGGGATTTTGTTGTATATATCTGAATAATATACTCGTTTTTGGTTTAAAAAATGACATTGTGTCATACTTTTGTGGGACATTGGAGTATACAATACTCTAAAGATCAAATTATAAAGTAAAGAAACCAAAAGCATGGGGAATGGGTTTGGTTTGAAAGGAGAGAAAGATGATTAAAAGCTTGAAGATCAGGATCGTTGTGATCATCGCGGCGTTATGTGCCCTTATGCTTATAACAGAAAGCATATTTGCTACACTGAGGGTTAAGAGCAGCAATGAAGAGATCCTAAATGAAAACTATGATCTGAAGACAAAGTATTATGCAAGTACTATAGAAGGCTGGCTGATAGAAGCCACCGGAATAGTGGGAGCTGCGGAAGCGACCGTGATCTCCTCTCCGGGAGGGACAGAGGCTGAGAGAATGGGATCCCGGGGCATGATCACCGCTGCTCTTGAAGAGATCACAAGGCAGCAGCCTTTATTGTCCATGGTTTATATCCAGCTGTCAGACGGAACCTTTTTGAACGGATCCGGCTGGGTGCCTCCCACGACCTTTAACGGGCTTACCAGAGCCTGGTACACCGATGCGGTAAAAAACAAAGGCGCGTACAATTACAGTGAACCTTATGTGGACGCCAGCTCCGGAGATCTTGTGGTGGCTGTGTCAAAATACTTTAACGCCAACGGATGGGAGGGCATAGCGGCAGTGGATATTTACGTATCCACACTCCTTGCGGATATCGACAGCCTTACGGGTAACAGTGAAGAGAACAGCACCTACCTCTTTGTAACGAACTCAAGCAATACCCTTATTTATCATCCGAATCCCAAGTTCCGTTCCACCACGGAAAAGATCATGAACATTAAAGATCTTGGCATAGATTACGATAGGGCGGCAGAAGAGGATGAAGACGGCGGCATTACGGACTTTAACGGAAAGCAGATATATGTGACCAAGGAGAAGATACCTTCGTTGGGGTGGAATGTTTATTACGTATCCCCGGTAGAGAATTATGACGGTATTATCAGAGGGTTGCAGACCCATCTGCTTACCATAGCAGTTATATGCCTGGTGGTCGCTATAGTGGTGGCGATCCTTGCGGGCATATACATTGCCAAGCCCATAAGCGATGCCAGCGCCAAGGTCAAAGCATTGGGCGAAAATGTTAAAAACGGGAACGCCGATCTTACGGAGGACATAAAGACAAAGTCGAAGGATGAGATCGGACAGTTTGTGGGCGCGGTGAACGAACTTAAAAATGCCATGGGAAGCATCATCAGGGATGTAAACAGTGCGTCGGGAGAGCTGGCGGAGAACGTGGCTTCGTTAAAGACCGCGGCTGCCAAGAGCTCCGATAATGTGACTGCCATTTCTTCCGCCATGGAGGAGATGAATTCCACTTCTCAAGAGACCTCAGCTTCCACCGCAGAGGTTTCCCAGAAGGTTATGGACATCACATCACTTACTGAAAAGGTGAGCAAGAATGCGGCTGAAAAAACCAATGATATAAGTAAGATCATGAAGTTTATAGAAAACCGTAAGCAGGAGATAGATACAAACGACAAGGACATGTCAAGGCGCCTCAACGAAGCTATTGAAACCATGCGCGACAGGATCTCCGACACCAAGAAGGTGGAAGAGATCAGGAGCATGACCCAGGGCATATCCGATGTGGCATCCCAGACCAATCTCCTTTCCTTAAACGCTTCCATAGAGGCGGCCAGAGCAGGTGAAGCCGGCAGAGGCTTTGCTATCGTTGCGGATGAGATCGGAACGCTGGCAAGCAATTCCGCAAATATGGCGGGCAACATCCAGGCGGTTTCCGATGAAGTGCTGGCTATAGTGGATCAGCTGGTAAAGGCAGCGGAAGAAGTATCCGGCATAATGCTTAAGATTTCGGAAGAAAACACCGCAGAAAAGAATCAGTTGATCGACGAATACATTAAGTCCATGGATGATTGTTACAGCGCCATGTCTTCTATATCCGAGGACAATAAGGAAATCTCCGGAGCCATAGGGAATATAAATGCCTCCATCGCTGCCATCGATTCGGCGGTTGAAGACAATGCCCAGGGCACGATCAGTGTGGCAGAGGGCGCTCAGGTGCTCGTGACTGTTGCGGAAGAAGTTGAGAACAGTGCGAGATCCGTTGAGCAGATCTCTTCCGAACTGAGCGATCAGATCAAAGGATTCAAATGCTGATGATCAGCTTCTGTAAACGGCGGGGGTTTTTCCTGTGTGTTTCTTAAAATGATTTATGAACTGGGTGGTGGATTCATAACCCACCTGATAGCCTATCTCATGAACCTTAAGCGTAGTTTCTTTTAAAAGAAGCTGCGCTTTTTTTATGCGCGTGCGGTGGAGATATTGGATAGGGGAAATATAGTAGTAGGCGGTAAAGTCTTTGCACACCTTGAAACGGTTGATGAAGAAAAGGTTTTCCAGCTCGTCCAGGGTGATGTTCTTGTAAAAGTTATTGTCGATGTACTCCTTAACCACACGAAGGTAGTCGGGAGCGGCGTCTTCCGTGCCCTCGGCAGCCGGAGAGGCGTAGTCTGCCAGCTCCGTGAAAAAGTCGGTCATATATCGGTGAAATTCCAGAGCTTTGACCTCATGAGTCCGGTCTCCGGAAGGGAGGAGCGGACGAAGGGAGGAACTTAATCCCGTAGAAGCGAAGGAGGGAAGATGAAAGGCGCCGTCCGATCCGGTCTCTTTCATTAAAAGATCGTAAAACCAGGAGCTTTGAGGCCCTGCGTAATAAATGATGTCATATTCAAAGCCCTTGTCCGAAGCAATGGAGAAGGGGAGGCTGCAGTCAAATATCAACAGGGAGCTTTGGGGCATGTCATAGCTTTTCTCTCCGGATGTAACTATCCCCGAGTTCTTGGTCACATAAAAAATACAATAGGCGGGTACAGGACCGAAGGGGAGTTTCATTCCCGCAGGCTGGCTGATGTGGCCCAGGGCCAGGGGGTAAAAAAGCGCTGTGACCGCAGAGGGATCGCTTTGAGAGGTTTTAGGTAAAAATTGAGTAATTGCCGCTCCGCCTTGGATCTTGGGCATTTCAACGATAGCGTGTAACAGGGTTCTGGTGAACATTTGCCGGATTCCTTTCTGTAACTATTTTAATATTTTAACGAAAAATAAAAGGGTTTTTGTGCAATATCATTAAACAAGAAACGCATATTTCTGCAATAATCAAATATATTCTATCATAAAGGCTAAATTTTAACAAGAGCATTTAGGTAAATTATACAAGTAAATAGATTAATTTAAGTGGCAAAATCGTGTCAAAAAGAATAGCCCTTGTGCAAATTGCACAAATCAAACTTTAAAATATTGTGCATTAATTACTAAATTGGACTTTGGTTCAAGAAAACAATATGTTCATCAAGAAATCGTGATGATTAAATTTTTAATGCGGGTATAATAGGAGCATGTAGAAGAAGAATTCCCGTAATAAAAAAATAGGGGAAAAAGAAACGGGAAAAACTTTGGGAGAATGAAAATGAGCCTTTATGAAGAATTTAAAGATCATCTCTGCAACAAACTGATACCCTTCTGGAAGAACCTTAAAGATGATGAATACGGCGGATTTTACGGCTATATGGATTCCGATCTGGTGTTGGATAAAAGGGCTGAAAAGGGCTGTATCTTAAACAGCAGGATATTGTGGTTCTTCTCCAATGCCTATATGACACTTAAGGACGAGAGCCTTAAAGAATATGCCGACCATGCCTATGCCTTTCTTACGGACCATTGTCTGGACAAGCAGAATGGCGGCGTTTTCTGGTCTCTGGATCACAAGGGTGAACCTCTTGATACCACCAAGCACACCTACAATCAGGCCTTTGCCATATATGCGCTTTCTTCCTATTATGATGCATTTAAGAATCCCGAAGCCATAAAGCTTGCTTCCGACCTTTTCAGACTTGTGGAGAACAAGTGCAAGGATGAGGTGGGATATAAGGAAGCTCAGAGTAAGGAATTCTTCGCCATAGAAAACGACAAGCTTTCCGAGAACGGAGTTATGGCGGACAGGACCATGAACACGCTGCTCCACGTTTTTGAAGCTTATACGGAGTTCTTCAGGGTGAGCCGCAGAAACGAAGTGGCCGAGAGACTTAAGTGGATCCTGGATACTGTGGGCCTTAAGATCTTTAACCCTGCAAAACGCAGACAGGAAGTGTTCTTCGATAACAACATGGAGTCACTTATCGATCTTCACTCCTTCGGTCACGATATAGAGACCGCATGGCTGGTGGACAGAGGCACGGAAGTTCTCGGAGACGATCATTACAAAAAACTCATGGCTCCCATCACCAACACTCTGGAGGCGGAGATATATGACTGTGCTTACTACAATCATTCCCTTGCCAACGAAAGTGAGAACGGAGTTGTGAACGAGTGGAGGATCTGGTGGGTACAGGCCGAGGCTGTGGTCGGTTTCTACAATGCCTGGCAGAAGAGGCCCGATGAGATCAAGTACAGGGAAGCTGCCCTGGACATCTGGGAGTTCATAAAGACGAAACTCACGGACAAAAGAGATGGGGGAGAATGGTTCTGGAGACTTGACAAGGACGGCAAGCCTGATATGGAAAAGCCCATTGTTGAGCCCTGGAAATGCCCTTATCACAACGGCAGACTTTGTATAGAGATGATGAAGAGGACAAGATGATACACGAGAGATATTACATAGAAGAGAAAAAGGTAAAGGATCTTATCAACAGAAAGAACAGCGTGGATACCGGGTTTTACAACGGGATCTACGAAAGATACATTAACCCCGTGCTTACAAGAGAGATGGCTCCTGTGATCTGGAGATATGATATTTCCAAAGAGACCAATCCCTTCTTTCAGGAAAGACTGGGGATCAATGCCACTTTCAATTCCGGAGCCATAAAGCTGGGAAATAAATATTGCCTTATGGTGAGAGTGGAAGGGGCTGACAGAAAATCCTTTTTTGCGGTTGCCGAGAGTGAAAGCCCGGTTGACGGGTTCAGGTTCAGAGACTATCCTGTGATGCTTCCCGACACCTGCAAGGATGAGACCAATGTTTACGACATGCGCCTCACTCAGCATGAAGACGGCTGGATCTACGGAGTCTTCTGCTCCGAGAGCAAGGACAAAAACAACAATGACCTTTCGGCGGCAGTAGCGGCAGCGGGCATAGTAAGAACCAAGGATCTTGAGACCTGGGAAAGATTACCAAATCTGGTAACTCTTCACTCGCCCCAGCAAAGGAACGTGGTGCTCCATCCCGAATTCGTAGACGGAAAATATGCCTTTTATACAAGGCCCATGGATGACTTCATTGAGACCGGAAGCGGCGGCGGAGTGGGATTCGGACTTTGCGACGACATCACTCACGCAGTGATCGATGAAGAGAAGATGACATCCTTAAGAAAGTACCACACCATCACCGAGTCTAAGAACGGAGCGGGAGCAGTGCCCATTAAGACCGACAGGGGCTGGATCCACATCGCCCACGGCGTAAGGAACACGGCAGCGGGACTGAGATATGTTATCTATTGTTTCGCGACGGACCTTAAGGATCCTTCAAAGGTGATCGCAGAGCCCGGTGGTTTTCTCATCGGACCCAGGGGTTGGGAAAGAGTGGGAGATGTTTCCAATGTTACTTTCACCAACGGAGCGATAAAAGATGATGACGGAAAGATCTGGATCTACTACGGAGCCAGCGATACAAGGCTTCATGTGGCGGGAACGGATATTGAAAGACTTACGGATTATGTTTTCAATACTCCTTCGGATCCTCTTCGTTCGGCTGATTGCGTAAAGCAGAGAACGGAGCTCATCAGCAAAAATTTAAAGGAAATCGAGAATGCATAAAATACTCCTTAAAACTTCATTAACGGCGGTTACGGTAATGATTCTCGCGGCAGGCGGGTGTTCCGGGGAAACTCAGACACCCGTCACAGTGACCGCCACTCCTACACCCACAGCCACCGTGGCACCTACAGCCACGCCCGCTCCCTTCGTTTCGGAAGTGGTGGCGAGATACGAGGCTGAGGATGCGAAGCTTAACGGAAAAGTGTCCGTAGTCACCATGAAGGGCAGTCAGCAGGTTTCGGGAGAAGCTTATGTAAAAGGCTTTGAGAATGACGGCGACAGCTGCACTTTTACGGTGAACGCACCGGAAGACGGGTTCTACAACCTGATCTTCAAACAGCAGGGCATCAGCGGAGAAAAAACAAACTTCGTCAGTCTTGACGGAGAGTACATCGGAAGCATTACGGTGGACGGTGTGATGCTCAGAGAGACTCCTCTTGAAAGGATCTATCTTTCCAAGGGCAGTCATCAGGTAAGTGTTTACAAATCCTGGGGTTGGATCTATCTGGACTATCTGGAGATAACCACAGCGGAGCCTATAAATGAGGGAATGTACGTGGTGTCCGGAAAACTTTCAAATCCCGATGCAAGCAAAAATACAAAGCGTCTTTATAATTACCTTTGTGACATATACGGTAAGAACTTCCTTTCCGGTCAGGTTTGCGACGAAGGTCCCAACGGCGGTGAAATGTATATAGTACGCACCACCACCGGAAAAGATCCCGCGATCCTTTCCATGGATCTGAACGGCTACGGCGCTTCAAGACCTGCGGGGCAGGAAAAGGGAAAGACCGTGGAATACGCCAAACAATGGTGGGAAAAGGGTGGTATCGTGGAATTCCACTGGCATTGGACCGTGGATGAAAAATATTGCACCAAGCAATGGTGGAGAAGCTTCTATACCGACAGCACCAATTTCAATCTCACCAAGGCTCTTAACGGTCAGGATGAATACGGTTACGAAATGCTCCTTAAAGACATTGATGCCATCGGCGCGGCACTTAAGCCGCTGGCGGAAGCGGACATTCCCGTGATCTTCAGACCTTTACATGAAGCTTCGGGCGCATGGTTCTGGTGGGGCAATTACGGCGCTGAATCCTACAAGAAACTGTACTATCTCATGTATGACAGACTTAAGGAACAGTGGGGCTTAAACAACCTGATCTGGCTCTGGAATGCTCAGGATCCCGAGTGGTATGTGGGAGACGAGTATTGCGATATTGTCGGAACGGACATATATCCCGGCGAAAAGGTCTACACTTCACAGAGTTCAAAATTCTTTGAACTAAAGGAGGTATCTCCCGAAGGAAAGCCTGTATGGCTGTCCGAAAACGGATGTATCTTTGACCCGGATCTGGCACTCAGAGACGGAGCTATGTGGGGTTGCTGGTGTGTTTGGCAGGGTGAGTTTGTCAGAAACACCAACTTCCTTAAACTCAGTGAACAATATACGGAAAAATACATGCTGATAAAGGCATATAACCACGACAGCGTCATCACACTGGATAAATTACCTGATCTAAAGGCTTATACGGCGGAGTAAATCATGAAGAAAAACCTTGGTAAAAAAATCATATCATTCCTTCTTTTAACGGCGTTACTTGCGGGAGGGCTTTCGGGAAACGAAGGAGCTTTTGCGAAGACGAAGCTTACCGATGAGGATTACGAGAACATCCTGGATACATACAACATCGGTGATAATGTTAAAAGTTACAATGATTATATAGAAGCACATAAAAATGCTTCCGCTCCCGAAAAGGAAATGAAGGCAACGGCTGAAAACCTTGTGCGTTATGAGGAAGGGGGAAGTACAAAAGACCCCGTCTTTTATGATAACTATGAAGGAGTGAGCGGTTCATCGGTATATACCTCCGAAGATTCCCTGGCAGAATTTGAGATAAATGTATCCGAGAACGGACTGTACAATCTGTCTCTGGAGTACTTCCCCGTTGCGGGAAAGAATTCGGATATACAAAGAAGCATCTTTGTAGACGGAGAACTTCCTTTTAAGGAACTGGCCCTTGTAAACTTTACCAGAGTCTGGAAGATAAATGCAGACGAGACATCCGTGGATGCTAACGGAGTTACCGTAAAGAACTGGAAGAGTGACAACCAGGGTAATCAGGAAAAGCCCGGAATGGTGGAAGCTCCCGAATGGCAGACAAGATACGCTTATGATTCGGACGGCTACATCTCATCGGCTCTTTCCATCTACTTTACCAAGGGTAAACACACTATTACGATAAAGTCCATCCGTGAGCCCATGCTCATTCATTCCGTGATCTTAAACAATGTTGAGACCACATCGGATTATAAGACGGTAAAAGCAGCATGGGACAAGGCGGGAGCAAAGGACAGCACGGGAAGCGTCATCACCATAGAAGGTGAATATGCCTCCAAGACCTCCTCTCAGATGCTCTATCCCCAGCAGGACCAGGGCTCCTGTGAGGTTTCACCCGCATCTCCCAAGGTGCTTTTAAACAATACCATAGGAGGTAACTCCTGGAGACTGGTAGGACAGTGGATCGAATGGGAATTTAAAGTTCCTTCCGACGGTTATTACCGGATAGCATTGAGGGACAAGCAGAACTTCTCCAGAGGCGTTGAAGTTTCACGAAGGATCACCATTGACGGTGAAGTGCCTTTCTCAGAACTTTCAGCCTATGCCTTCGGCTATTCTCAGGACTGGAGAGTTGATACGATATCGGACGATGAAGGAAACCCTTACGATTTTTATCTTACAGCCGGAACACATACCATCCGCATGGAAGTGGTGCTGGGCGGATTCGCCGAGATCGTGGGAGAAGTTGAAGAGGCATTGCAGCAGTTAAATGCCATTTACAGAGAGATCATCAAGATCACAGGCGTTTCACCCGACGCTTACAGAGATTATCAGATAGAAAGTTCGCTTCCCAACCTGACGGGAGAATTACAGGAAGCAAAAGACCTGATCGATTCGGCCCTTTTAAAACTGGATGTGGTTGCGGGAACCAACTCGGACAAGAAGACGGTTCTTCTCACCATGAGCGATCAATTGGAAGAGCTTATCGCGGATAATGACTACGTGGTCAGAGTCCTTACCACCTTTAAGGTTAATATCAGAGCTCTCGGTAACTGGATCACCAGCGTTATCGCTCAGCCTCTTGCTGTGGATTCCCTATGCATCTATTCACCCGGGGAGAAGACAGAGTACAAAAAAGTGGGCTTCTTTAAGAAGATGGGCCACGAGATTTCCAGACTTTTCTATTCCTTCATCATCGATTACAACCAGATCGGTAATGTAACGGAAGATAAGGATGCCACGGTACTCACCCTCTGGATCGGATCCGGACGTGACCAGGCAAATGTAATAAAACAGCTGATAGACGAAAGCTTCACTCCAAAGACCGGAGTCAGCGTAAACGTTCAGCTGGTTGATATGAATACACTTCTTAAAGCCACATTGGTGGGCGAAGGCCCGGATGTGGCCATTCAGGTGGCAAGTACCGGAGTGGCTGCGGGAGCGGTGCTCTACACAGGTAACGATACTCCTGTCAACTACGGTATAAGAGATGCGGTGCTGGATCTTTCAAGATTCCCTGACTATAAGGAAGTCTTAAAGAGATTCCCCGATGCGGTAGCTACCCAGTTCAGGTACGGCAATGCACTTTATGCCATACCCGAGACCATCACCTTCCCTGTAATGTTTTACAGAAAGGACATTCTCGCAGAGATCGGTCTTGGTATCCCCGAGACCTGGGATGATGTAAAAGTGGCAATGACCGTTCTTTCCAAGAACCAGATGGAATTCGGTATGATGCCCAATGAACAGCTCTTTGCATCCCTTCTCTTTCAGAATGACGGCTCTTATTACAATAAGAGCGGCACAGCATCGGATCTGGACTCCGACACTGCTGTGGATGTATTTAAGATCTTTTGCAATTATTACACGGATTACAAGCTGGATCGTGAAACCTCCGTTCAGGAACGTTTCCGTACCGGTGAGTGTCCCATCATCATAGACGATTACACCACTTACAATAACCTTTCGGTTTCAGCTCCCGATATCGCCGGACTCTGGTCCTTCACCACCATTCCCGGAACGGTAAAGAAAGACGGTACCGAGGATCACACAGTAGCCTGCACGGGACTTGCTTCCATGATCATGGCAAACACCGAGTATCCCGATGAATCCTGGGATTTCGTAAAGTGGTGGACAAGCGCCGAAGTACAGACCATGTACGGCAGGGAAATGGAATCCCTCATGGGATCCTCCGCAAGAGTTCCCACCGCCAACTACGAGGCCTTCACCAACATGTCCTGGCCCGTAAGCGACTTTAACGCTCTTGTCGAATCCATGGAATATGTTCGCGGTATACCTCAGGTGCCCGGCGGATATTACACCTGGAGAAACGTAAACAACGCATTCTACTCCGTGGTCACCAACACGGATACCTCTTCTCCCAGAGAAGAGTTGATGGACAAGGTTATTTACATCAATGCCGAGATCGCCTACAAGATGGAAGAGCTGGGCATTGAGATAGAGGAAGATTAAAAGGAAGGAAACGCTCATGGCAGATTTAAAAAAGGAAGGGGAAGCAATGAATACGCAAGAAAAAGCCTACGTCATCGCTTCACAACAGAATAAGCTTTCCTACAGGATTAAAAGGAACAGGGCCAGCTATGTGATGATCGCCCCCTACTTCATTCTTTTCTTCTTTTTCACGGTACTTCCGGTAGCCATGTCCATAGCACTCAGCTTTACTTACTATGACATGCTGCAGATGCCGTCATTTGTAGGATGGAAGAATTACATCAAGCTTTTCCTTGAGGATGATATTTTCCTGATCTCCTTAAAGAATACATTGATCCTGGCAGTCATTACAGGTCCGGTATCTTACCTTCTTTGCCTGTTGTTCGCCTGGATAATCAATGAATTCAGAGGCTGGCTCAGGGCATTCCTCACACTTATATTTTACGCTCCTTCCATATGCGGTAATGCATATACCATCTGGACCCTCATCCTTTCCGGCGACCGCTACGGTTACCTTAACGGCCTTCTCTTAAGATGGGGCATATTGGATGAAGCCATCCAGTGGACCAAGACGGAAAAATATGTTTTACCGGTTCTTATCATCGTTCAGTTGTGGCTGTCTTTGGGAACAGGTTTCCTGGCCTTCATTGCAGGGCTTCAGACCATAGACAAGAGCCTTTACGAGGCTGCCGCTCTCGACGGTATCAAGAACCGCTGGCAGGAACTCTGGTATGTCACCCTTCCCAGCATGAAGCCTCAGCTCATGTTCGGTGCGGTAATGCAGATCACTTCATCCTTTGCGATCTGTGACGTATCCATACAGCTCCTGGGTAACCCTTCGGTAAACTACGCGGGTGCTACGGTAGTAACCCACCTTCTGGACTACGGTAACGTAAGATTCGAGATGGGATATGCCTCGGCCATCGCTACGGTTCTGTTCCTCCTCATGATCGGAACCAACAAGCTTGTTCAGAAGCTTCTGAGAAGGGTTGGTGAATGATGGAAAAACAGTATAAAGTTAAAAAGCATAAAACGGGTAAGATCCTGGGAATATTTAAACGCCCGGAGAAGAAGCTTAACCGTTCAGCCGCAGGAAATACACTGCTCTTTATCCTTATGGGCATCTGCGGCGTGGCAATGGCAATGCCTCTTGTAATGGTTATAAACAACGCCCTCAAGCCTCTTGACGAGTTGTTCCAGTTTCCCCCCAGGATATTCGTAAGAAATCCCGGCCTTGAAAACTTCTCGGATCTGTTCATATTGATGAACGACTCCTGGGTGCCTTTTTCAAGATATATCCTGAACACGGTGATCATCACCGGCGGCGGTATGGTGGGACATGTTATCATCGCTTCCCTGGCGGCTTATCCCTTAGCGAAGCACGATTTTCCGGGAAAGAACATCCTGTTCTCCATGGTAGTCCTTTCCATGATGTTTTCCTGGACGGTTACACAGACCCCTCAGTACATGATCATTTCATGGCTGAAGATCAATAACAGCTACTGGGCATTGATCCTTCCTGCCTGCTCCTTCGGTATGGGACTTTACCTTATGAAGCAGTTCATGGAACAGCTTCCGGATTCGCTTATGGAGTCTGCGAGACTTGACGGTGCTTCTGAGTACAGGATCTTCTGGAATATCGTAATGCCCAACGTTAAGCCTGCCTGGCTGACTTTAGCCATTTTCCAGTTTCAGCAGATGTGGGCCAATACGGGAAGCACGTTCCTTAGAGACGAGCAGTTAAAGCCTTTGCAGTACGCATTGTTCCAGATCGGAGCCGGCGGTGCGGCAAGAGCGGGAGCGGCGGCAGCGGTAACCTTTATCATTGCTGCGATCCCCATCATCTTCTTCCTGATCTGCCAGAGAAACATACTGGAAACAATGACTACTTCCGGTATGAAGGATTGAGGAAAGGGGGACAAGATGAAAAAAGCATTTATGAAATACGGTTTAAAAACAGCATCTCTGCTCCTTGCGATCCTCATATGCTTCTCGGGTATCACCGGAACGGCTGCCTACGCGTCCAATTCCGGAGAACCTTATGATTCATATAATTATGATTATTGGGGTTATATTCACTATACCCCCGCACCCTACACGGTGTCGGGAATCATCCTGGGAACGGATTACACCTATAACGGCGCAAGCCTCGGAAGCTTTTCCACACCTCAGGATTTCTGCAAGGACAATGAAGGAAACGTTTACATCGCAGATACGGGTAACAGCAGGATAGTTGTTCTGAATCCCGATCTCACCGGGGTTATCAAGGTCATACAGAACTTCGATAACAACGGAAAGACGGATAAGTTCAGAAAACCCTACGGAGTCTGCGTTTCCGCCAACAACCGGCTTTATATCGCGGACACACAGAATAAACGTATCGTTGTCCTTAACAACGAAGACGATACACTTTATCAGATCATTGAAAATCCGGAATCCGAAAGCTTTGATGCAGCTTTCTCCTTCAGCCCCTTAAAGATCGCCGTGGACTATGCGGACAGAGTTTACTGTATCGCCAAGAACATGTTCGAAGGCATCATGGTTTTCGAGACGGACGGCAAGTTTTCAACCTTCTTCGGTACCATCAAGGTAACCATTTCATTGTGGGAAAAATTCTGGAGAAGGATAGCCACCAAGGAAGAGAGATCCAATCAGAAGCTCTTCATCGCCACGGAATTTACGGGCCTTGACATCGATCCCGACGGCTTTGTATATGCCACCAACATAGATGCCCAGGGCATTCAGGGCGTGAGACGCCTGAATCCTTCCGGACAGGACGTTATCAAGAAGGGTGAAAACGAGAATCTGGGCGGAGACCTGATGATAGAAGGAAATTCCGAATATGCGGGTGCATCCCAGTTTGTGGATCTGGTTTACAGAAACGACGGCATTTACTCCTGCCTGGATCGTAAGAGAGGAAGGATCTTCACCTACGACCATGAAGGAAATCTCCTTTACATCTTCGGAGGTCTGGGAACACAAAAAGGTACTTTCCAGCTGCCTACGGCCATTGAAGCCATTGGTGACAAGATCCTGGTGCTGGATGCCACCAGAGGTCAGATCACCATCTTCAGCGTTACAGAGTACGGGGATCTGATAAATAAAGCCGTTGCGTTGAGATATGACGGAGACGAGACCCAGGCTGTGGCCCTCTGGGAAAGAGTGCTGGAGCTGGATGAGGACAATGAGCTTGCAAACATAGGTATCGGAAAGGCCTACCTTTCCTCCGGTGAATACGAGCAGGCCATGAAGTACCTTAAGATCGGCGAAAACAAAGATTACTATTCCATAGCTTTTAAGAGATACAGAAACCGGATACTGGTAGAGTACATAGGCTACGTTCTGACAGCGGCCGCAGTACTCATCGTGGCCGGACTGATCCGGAAGAGATACAGGAAAAAACGGAAGGGAGCGACAGAGAATGAATGAGAATTCCTTAAGGAATAAAATCAAATATTTCTTTTACACGATGTCGCATCCCATGGACGGATTTTACTGGATCAGACACAAGGACAAAGGAAGCCTGTTCCTGGCTGTCATCCTGGTCATGCTGTTCTCCTTCAGCTTTACGCTTAACAGACTGCATTCGGGCTTCGTTGTTAACGAGATCGACGAGAGAGGAGTGGATTCCTTCTACGAACTGGTGGGTATCCTGGCTTTCTACCTGATCCTCTGCGTCAGCAACTGGTCCATTACCTGCCTTATGAACGGAGAAGGGAGACTTAAGGACATAGCGATAGCCATTGCCTACGGTACCTTCCCCATCACGGTGGGATTTGTGCTCTCCACTCTCATAAGCCATTTTCTGGCAGAGGGAGAGCAGGTGTTCTATACGCTGGTGCTGGGCGTATGCATTGCTTACGGGCTGTTGCTGATCCTCATGGGCATCATGCAGGTGCACAACTATTCACTCGGTAAAACTTTACTTACTGTATTGCTTACATTCATAGCTTTTCTCATCATTGTTTTCCTGATCCTGCTTTTAAGCAACCTGATCGGATCGGTTTACAACTTCTTCGTAAGCGTTTACAGAGAGATTATTTTCAAGGCATAGGAGGCGGAACATGAAAGCAAAGACAAAACAACCTATGTCAAAAGGAAAGATAGCCATTCTTGCCATAATCGGAGCGGTGCTGCTGGTTGCCATCATCTATCTGCTCTACTACCTGATCCATGTGGTATGGAACAAGAATTACAGAAAGTACCTTACGGACTATGTTTATGAGACCGGAAAGACATACACGGCGCTTAAAGATAACGATGTTAAGGTAAAGGGCTTCGATCTGGTGGCCGAGAATGACATCCTTAAGCTGTACACAGACCCTTCCAACGGATATGTGGCAGTGTATGACAAGAGAGACGGCTCTGTAACTTATTCCAATCCTCTTAATGCGGATCAGGACAGCAAGGCCAATGGTACCAACAAAGAGTATCTCAAATCCGCTTTCAGGCTGGGTTACTACAATGCCACGGCCACAACGGGTGATTTCAATTCCTTCTCCGGCTGCGTTAACCGCGGTCAGCTGGCAGTGGAATCCATCGAAAACGGTGTCAGATATCTTTACACCATCGGTGATTACAAGCCGGGAGACGGAGTTTCCATCTATTTTGAAATACCGCTGGAGTACAGACTTGACGGTGATTCCGTAGTGGTAAACATCCCTACGGACCACATTAAGGAAGAGGGAGCGGGTTTCGTTTACCGTATCCTCCTGCTGCAGTTCTTCGGAGCCGCAAACAAGGATGAGAGCGGCTACACGGTAGTGCCCAATGCATCAGGCTCTCTCATATATTTTAACAACGGAAAGACCAAATATCCCAACTATTCACAGTATTATTACGATATAGACCCTCTGGTGGCCAGCTATAACACATTGGAGAACACCATTCCGGCTAAGTTTTCCTTCTACGGCATATGCAGAGAGGACCGTACACTTCTTGTGAATGTGGAAGAGGGGGCATCGATCTCATCCGTGACTTCCGGTATATCCGGAGTTTACAATGATTACAATTACACCTATTCCACCTTTGTTTTAAGAAATACGGATAACCTTAAGATGTTCGGAAATGCCACCACAGATACTTATGTCATGGAAGATAAGCTTTATGACATGAACATACAGGTGCGCTACACCTTTATAACCGGTGAAGAGAACACGGGATATGCGGGAATGGCAAATTTCATAAGAAACAGGCTGATCGCCGACGGAACCCTTTCCGTAAACGAAAAGAGCAATGCCATCCCCTTCTATTACGACATCATTTCCGGTATAAGAGAAACGGAACACATCTTAGGTAAGTTGACCTACAGGATCAATGCCATGACCTCCTTCAAAGAGGCGGAGGAGATAGCCGAAGATCTTCACTCTCTGGGAGTGGAGAGACAGGTGATGAACCTTCAGGGCTGGTTCAATAAGGGCTATTACCACAATATGCCCGACAGGATCAATGTTACCGCTAAGCTTGGAGGCAAACACGGGCTGGAAGAGCTTAACGAAAAAATGGAATCCCTTAACGGAAAGCTTTATGCGGATGTGGCATTCCAGAAAGCTTCCTTTGATTCGGACTTTAATTACAGTCTGGAGGGCTCCCGTTACTACGGAGCGGGTTATGCCGCATCCTTCGGCTTCGTGAACCCCACCACCCTGAGAAACACCTACGGTCTCGGCTATTCGGAAAACCGTTATGATGTTATGAGTCCCAAGTTCCTGCCTCATTATGTTCAGAAATTTGCCAAGAAGATCCAAAGATATGATGTATCCGGTATTTCCTTAAGAGATCTGGGGAACTATCTGGCGTCGGATAAAAAAAGAAGTGATGTCATTAACCGTGAAGATGCTTTAGACATCGTAAAGGCCCAGCTCCGGACTCTGGATGACACAGGGCGGGATCTGATGATCAACGAAGCGAACTGGTATGCCTTCGGGTATGCTTCGGACATTCTGAATGCTCCCGTTGAGGATAACAATTATTATCTTGTGGATGAAAGGATCCCTCTTTACGGAATGATCATCCACGGATACATAGACTATTCATCCAACCTTTTGAACTTCGACGATTCGTCAGACCTTACTCCCAAGCTTCTTCAGCTGGTGGAGAACGGTGCGGCTCCTCATTACGTTTTCACTTGGAAGAACTCCAGTGAGATGAAAGACACAGCCATGAACCGTTACTATGCTACCACTTACGAAACCTGGAAGGGCGAAGCCGCGGATGCATATGCCTTTGTGAACGGAGCACTTAAATATGTGACAAATGCCTGCATCACAGATCATAAGATCAACGGAGATCTCAGAAAGATCACTTACGACAACGGCGTGTGCATATATGTTAACTACGGCAAAAATGCCGCCGACATGGACGGAATTACAGTAAACGGCTTAAGCTACAGAGTGGAGGGAGTAAAATGAAGAAAAAAAGAAAACTTTCTCTCACGAAAAAAAGAGCAATTGCCGGATTATTGTTCATCAGCCCCTGGCTCATCGGCTTCTTACTCTTTTATGTGAGATCCCTGATCATGACCTTCAGATTCTCCTTCTCCAACCTGACCATGGGCGTGGGAGGCTACGATCTGGAATTTACGGGGCTGGAGAATATAATTTATGCCTTCAGGGCCCACGGTTCCTTTAAACAGACACTTACCACATCCATCACCAACATGCTGATCGATGTGCCCCTCATCACCTTCTTCTCCCTGTTCATGGCCATAATCCTGAACAGAAAGTTTAAGGGCAGAGGAGTGGTCCGTGCCATCTTCTTCCTTCCCGTAATTCTGGGAGCGGATGCCATCAGTGAGGCAATGGAGCTGGCAGAGACCATGATGAACGGTGGTGTCGCCACACAGGCAGCGGAAATTACCGCCACCACCTCGGGAACCATCGCCTTTGATATCGATTATCTGGTAACCACCTTCATGAATCTGGGTATACCGGTTAAGCTTCTGGACTATGTGGCACAGGCGGTTGACAGGATCAACACCATCATCTCCGCTTCCGGCGTACAGATAATCATCTTCATCGCCGCACTGCAGTCCATACCCGGATCTTTGTATGAGGTTTCCAAGATCGAAGGCGCTACTGTTTATGAAACCTTCTGGAAGGTTACCTTCCCCATGGTAATGCCCCACATCATAACCAACGTGGTCTATACCATCGTGGATAACTTCTCAAAGAGTGATATCGTTGAACTGGCAAGAACGGAAATGTTCACCAACTTCAATTACGGTCTCGGATCCGTGTTCTCCATAGTGAGCACGCTGATAACCTGCCTGATCCTGGTACTTGTGGTCTGGCTGATACAGAGACGAACGTTCTACTATAACTAAGGAAGGAGAGGAATCGAATGCTTAATGTTAAAACAGCCAATGTGAAAAAGTTCATTGGAGAAGCAAGGTATGAGATCATGGATCCGTATCGCAGAAATGCTGTCTTCAAGAAACTTAAAAAATTCCTCGAGCACCTTATGAGTTTTTTGATCATCGTGGGAGTTTCCTATGTGATCATAGCCCCGGTGATCGGAATGTTTGTAAAATCCATTTCCTCCACCAAGGATGCCTATGACCCTATGATGTTCATCTTTCCCAGATATCCTACAATGGAGAAGTATAAGCTGGTCATCGAGCGTATGAACTATTGGAAGACCATAGGAAAAGACCTGGCTTATGTGGCGGTCTGCACCGTTATCCAGCTTTTTGTATGCTCGATGGTAGGCTATGGATTTGCAAGATTTGATTTTCCTTTTAAAAAGATACTGTTCGGATGCATTGTGGTTATGATCGTTATCCCGACCCATACGATAATGCTTCCGCTGTATATAACATTCAGACAGTTTGATCCCTTTGGGATCTTCACCCGGATCACGGGGAATTATCTGAACCTTATGGGAACACCGCTGCCCATGGTTCTGATGACCCTCCTCGGATGCGGTTTGAGATCCGGTCTGTATATCTACATCTTTAACCAGTTCTTCCGCGGACTGCCCAAGGAAATTGAAGAGGCAGCTCTCGTAGACGGTGCGGGACTGTGGTATACCTACTTCAGGATCATGCTGGTCAATGCAATGCCATCAGTCATTACTGTCACGGTATTCTCGGTAGTATGGCAGTTCAATGACATGTTTTACGCCAACCTGTTTAAGATCAGCGAGGACATAGTGATAAGTAAGAAGATCTCGACCTTGGCGGCCGTGATCGCCAATCAGGACAAGATCCTGGATATCCCTATCCAGCAGCTTTATGTGGCAGCGGGTATCATCCTGGTGATCGTCCCCATAATACTTATCTATATCATCCTCCAGAGAAGATTCATCGAAGGCGTGGAAAGAAGCGGTATAGTGGGTTAAAAACCAAAACTTTTAAGGGAGGAATTAATTGTGAAGAAAAAATTCTTAGCACTCGGCCTCGCATTTGCAATGGTTGTCTCCATGACAGCATGTGGCGAAGGCGAAACACAGGTTGCTACGGTAACTGCAACACCCACACCCGGTGTGGTCGCATCCGTTACCGCAACACCTACACCCACTCCTACGGCAGCAGCTGTAAGAGCCAATTACGTAAAGCCTCAGGCAGCATCTGTTGACTTTGAAGACGGAAGCTTAAGTTTCGTAAAAATGTATTTAAAGCAGGCTAATGCAAGTGATGCTACACTTGAGATAGCTACACTGGATAACAGTAAGGCTCTTAAGGTTACCCGTACCAATACTACCAAGGTACCTTTTGTAGCATTTGACGTAAAGGGACTTCTGGGAGAAGCAGCTGCCGCTAAGGTTGCTCAGGTAGATTTCACCATCGCTACCGAACACGCAGACGGCAAGTTCTATCCCACAGAAGGTAATGTTACCGCATGGTATACAGATGCAGATGGAAATAGAGTCGAAAACAACCTCGATGGCGGATGGTCTGTATATCTTGCAAACAGAAATCCCAAGAACATTACATACACAGTTCCCAAGGGATGTTCTTTCGGAACGGACGGAACCTTTATGATCACTCTGACAGGCGATGTTGATCCGGCGGCATCCGCTACCTTCTACATTGATGATATCTGCTTCATCGATGATAAGGGCGTTGTTTTAAGAGCTGATACATCTGTTGCTTTCACAGATCCTGTCGGCTTCGAAAACACAGGACATGACAACAACCTCCTCTATGTAAACAACGAGACTGTCCTTGACGGCTTCGCGGTTTCCGCAGGCGGATGGGCACAGGCAGGTATCGATCTTACCGATGAGCAGAGAGCTCTCATTAAGCCCGGCAGTGTTATCACCATTTCTTACAAATGCGCTGATCCCGTATGGATGGTAGCTATCGGTGACAACCCGAAGGGCGGCTGGCTCAGAGGCATCGATCAGGGTACATTCGTTCCCAAGGCATATGTAGGAGCTGACGGTGGTACTATCCAGTACACCTATGAGCAGCTGGTTGAGTTCTGGGGCGAAGGCTTCGAATCACACATCTCCACGTTGCAGTGTGAAGGCAAGTCCGATTGGGAAGTTTATGAAGTTAAGGTGGGAACAGCAAGCGAATTCGGTGGCTTCTCAGAGAAGCTTGAGATCCCCGGCATGGCAGTTTCCGCAGGCGGATGGGCACAGGCAGGCGTTGAGCTCACAGATGAGATCAGAGCTCTCATTAAGCCCGGTTGCGTATTCCAGGTAGAATATAAGTGCGATGCACCCGTTTGGTTCGTAGCTATCGGTGACAACCCGAAGGGTGGCTGGCTCAGAGCTATCGATCAGAGTAAATTTGAAACCTGTGGTTCTGTAGGTCCCGAAGGCGGAGTTGTTCAGTACACCTATGAGCAGCTGGCTGAGTTCTGGGGTGACGGTTTCGAACAGTATCTCGGAACATTGCAGTGCGAAGGCAAGGCAGACTGGGAAGTTTACTCAGTTAAGATCGGTAAGGTCATTAAGCCTTCCTACAATAATACAGCTATCGATGGTATGGCGGTTTCTGCAGGCGGATGGGCACAGGCAGGAACAGAGCTTTCGGCAGATATCAAGGCTCTCATCAAGCCCGGTTGCGTATTCAACGTATCCTATAAGTGCGATTCACCCGTTTGGTTCGTAGCTATCGGTGACAACCCGCTGGGCGGCTGGCTCAGAGCCATCGATCAGGGAACATTTGAGACCTGTGGCGCTGTTGATGCAGAAAACGGTATGGTTCAGTATACTTACGAAGAACTTGTACAGTTCTGGGGAGAGGGCTTCGAGCAGTATTTCGGAACGCTCCAGTGCGAAGGCAAGGCCAATTGGGAAGTTTACAGCGTAGTAATCGGACAGACAAAATAAGGAGGGTTTTAAACAATGAAGAAATTCGGTAAGATTGTTTCTCTTGTACTCAGCAGCGCAATGGTGATTTCTCTTGCTGCCTGCGGAAAAGAGAAGACAACAGAGCCCGTTGTGGTTCAGAACGGCGATGCTGCACAGAGCGCACAGGTAATGGCTAACAAAGACAGCGGCAAGACGCTTTCCGGCATCAACATCGGTACATGGTGGGTTCAGTACTATGATTCCGATGATAAGATGGAAGATTCCGCAGACTGGGTAAATGCTCAGGATAAGGAAGGACAGGATGCAGCCACTCTTGAGACAAACGCTTTCAACAGAAGAGTTGCCCAGGCTAAGTGGGACAACGTAAAAAAGCTGGAAAGCAAATACGGATTCAAGTATTATTGGCAGAACCTTACCTATTCAGGTGTTAAGGACTCCATCAATACTTCCATCATCGCCGGAACACCCGACTGTGAGATCTACCTTGTAGATACCGGAATGGCTATCCCTGCTCAGCTGAACGGTCTTGCTCTTGACTTAAAGACAGTTCTTCCCGCTGATTCGGATCTTCTTTCAAATCAGCTTGTTACATCCTATCTTGATCTTGGCGACGGCAAGGCTTGCATCCTTATGAAGCAGCAGGCTCAGACCCTCGTTGAAGCTACCTATCCTCTTGCATTCAATATGCAGATGATCGCGGAAGCAGGTCTTGAGGATCCCAGAGTTCTTTGGGAAAAGGGTGAGTGGACATGGGATACCTTCAATGACTACTGCGAAGCTCTTACCAAGGATACAGACGGCGACGGACAGATCGACCAGTACGGATATTCAGGTTACATGAATGAAACATTTGAACAGCTTATGATGAGCAACGGCGCCAACATCGCTCAGGGTCAGGATCAGCAGCTTGATTCCCCTGCAACCATCGAAGCTTTACAGCAGATGTATGACATGTACAACACATATGGCTATTGCTATCCTTATGCTTACGGCGAGACAGATGAGAACAGACTTAACTACACAGCTCATCATGCGGCATTCTTCCCTCAGGCAGCATGGATCGCAGCACAGAACGGTGACTATGACTGGGACGGATCTCTAGGTTACACCCTTAACTATGACACTGCATTCGTCAGATGGCCCGTTGGCCCTCACGGCGATAAGGATACCAACCCCGGCAAGAACCTGACCGCAGGTGAGTTCTACATTATCCCCGCAGGCGTTGCAGAACCCGAGAAGGTTTACAATTTCCTTTATGATTACTGGAACTGGTATGACGGTGACATCTCCTTCCGTGATGACACAAAGACCCTTAACTGGTGGTATTCAACAACGGCTAAGGATAAGGAACTTCAGGTAGAAAACTTCGAAGTAATGAAGGATTGCGGTGCTCATTCCACCTTCGACCTTTGGAATACTCTCGGAGTAGGTTACGACTTCGAAAGCCTTATCAACGGCAGCGTTACACCCGCTCAGTTCGCAGAGACCTACAAGAACGAAGTTCAGTCAGCTCTCGATGCAATGTACAAATAAGATTTAGGAGAAATTTATGAGTGATATTAAAATGATCGCTCCGGCATTACCGAACATTCCCTGGCAGGAAAAACCTGCCGGGGAAGAGTTCAACCACGCACCGGTGTGGAGATACACGGAGAATCCCATCATCAATCGTTACCCCACAAAAGAGGTGGCAAGAATATTCAACTCCGCGGTTATGCCTTATAACGGTGAGTTTATCGGAGTATTCAGAGGCGAGCAGACAAACGGCGTTTCCATGATCTACCTCGGTCATTCCAAGGATGCCATCCATTGGAATTTCCAAGAAGAGAAGATCCATTTCGTTGATGAAGAAGGCAAGGACTTCCAGCCCATATATGCCTACGATCCCAGACTTGTTAAGATCGAGGATACCTATTACATCATGTGGTGCCAGGACATGTACGGCGCAGCTATCGGCCTTGCAAAGACAAAGGATTTCAAGACCTTTACCAGATTAGAGAATCCTTTCCTTCCTTTCAACAGAAATGCTGTTCTTTTCCCAAGAAAGATCAACGGAAACTATGTAATGCTTTCACGTCCTTCGGATTCCGGACATACACCTTTCGGTGACATCTTCGTTTCCGAGAGTCCGGATCTTGTTTACTGGGGCAAACATCGTCATGTTATGGGAAGATCCTCGGAATGGTGGGAATCCCTTAAGATAGGCGGCGGTGCAGCTCCCATAGAGACAAGCGAGGGCTGGCTTATGTTTTATCACGGGGTTTCAGGTACTTGCAACGGTTACGTTTATTCCATCGGCGGCGCTATCCTGGATCTTGAGAATCCCTCCAAGGTGCTTTACAGATGCGAAAACTTCCTTCTTACACCCACTGAGTGGTATGAGGAGAGAGGTTTCGTACCCAATGTATGTTTCCCTTGCGCTACGCTTCATGATCCCGAGAGCGGAAAGATCGCTATTTACTATGGTTGTGCCGACAGCTATGTAGGACTTGCATTCTGCAAGTTCGATGAGATCGTGGCATACATAAAGGAGCATTCCGTTACTCGTTGGGATGACACCGACCTCGGAAGAAGATAGTCCGACACGGCAGATCACATTTGCGGGCAGGGATTTCCCTGCCCGTGTTTTTTCTTAAGATTTTTATAATGAGGATGATCATATGATAAACTCGGATTCTATTGCATATGCGGGCGATACTTCGCCCTTAAGTGAATTTCTTGAAAAGGCCGAAAAAGGTGAAAGTCTTACAGTGGGCTTTATCGGAGGCTCAATTACCAACGGATCTCTGGCTTCGGTCCATGAAAAGTGTTACGCTGCCAGAACCGTGGATGGACTCAGAAAAATGTATCCGGATGCGGATTTTAAATATATAAATGCAGGTATAGGAGGCACCACGTCCCATTTCGGAGTGGCCAGATGTGAGGCGGATCTCCTTAAGTTTAAACCGGATCTGGTGGTTGTGGAGTTTTCGGTAAATGATGAGAATACCCTCTTTTACCGTGAGACCTTTGAAGGCCTGATAAGACGCATCCTTAAAGCTCCTTCCAAGCCTGCGGTGCTTATACTTCATAATGTACTTTACGATAAAGGCACCAACGCCCAGGATCAGCATGAGCTTGTGGGCTACAACTACGGAGTGCCCTGCATATCCGTTAAAACAAGCATATACAGAGACGTGGTCTGCGGTCTTGTTCCCGTAAGATCCATTACTCCCGACGATCTTCATCCCAATGATAAGGGACATGAGATGGTTTCCCGTCTCCTTCTGGATTTTATTGAAGCCGTGGCAAACGACGAGATAGACAGTGTCTGTGAAACCGAGAAGGGAAGACTTCCCAAAGCGATCACCGAAAATTGTTATGAAAATGCGGTAAGAGTGACTGTACCCGTAAATTACAGGACCAGCGGAGAGGCTTTCGTTCCGAAGGTGGCATCCGACACGGTTTCCAAGCCCTACGGTGTAGAGCCTGCATTTGCCGGCATTACCAAAGGAGATTTTGCGGAGTTCAAGGTAAAAGGCTCCGAGATAGCGGCTCAGTTCGTGAGATTCGTAAAGCATCCCGCATGCGTGGCCAAGGCAGTGATCGACGGGGATGAGGATAATGCGATCATCCTGGACGGTAACTTTGACGAGACCTGGGGCGACAAGCTGGATATAAAGATCCTTACCTGCCACGGAAAAAAAGGTGAGCACACCGTAAGGATAGAAGTGGTGGAAGGTGACGAAACGGCGGTTCCCTTTGACCTGGTTTCACTTATAGTTGCGGGAGAATAGTATGAGAATAGATCCTAAAGATGAAAGACTTGAATATTCCGGAAGAGTGGATTTTGACTCCGTTGGAGGCCCCACTTTGGTGTACGCCTGCTCAAGCGTTAAGATGCTGATCACAGGCACAAAGACCCTTAAGGTGCGGCTCGTTAACCGCAGGAGCTGGAACAACAGCTACATGGGCGTGCTGGTGGACAATGAGCAGAGCTGTATCTGCATTTATGATGAAGCAAACCCTACAGACAACGATATCTTCACCCTTGCGGAGGGGCTGGATCCCGCTTCGACTCATGAGATCCTGTTCTTTAAACGTATGGACTCCTGTCACACGGTGCAGATCCTGGAATTCCTTGCGGAGGACGGTGCGGAACTTAAAAAGTGCAGGACTCATTACGATCTTAAAATGGAGTTTTACGGGGATTCCGTAACCGCAGGTGAAGTCAGCGAAGCGGTGGATCATTGTAAAAAACCGGATCCTGCCAACAAGGGCGAGTACTCCAATGCCTATTGGTCCTATGCCTGGACCGCAGCCCGTCTCCTTAATGCCGAGATCCATGATATTGCTCAGGGAGGCATCTCTCTCCTCGACGATACCGGCTGGTACGCAGGCCCGGATTTTAAGGGCATATACAATATGTATGACAGGATCGAGTACAATCCGGAGCTGGGAGTCACAAAAAGGTTTGATTTTAATAGCTATATGCCGGACATCGTGGTCATAGCGATAGGCCAGAATGACGCCAATCCCGTGAACTTCATGGCGGAGAACTACGATGGAGAAATGTCTGTATTTTGGAGATTGTCCTATGCCTATTTCATTTCTCTTATAAGGAAGAGAAGGCCCGATGCCCACATCATCCTGACCACTACCATCCTGGAACATGATGCGGCCTGGGATCGCGCAATAGACGAGGTTTGCAGGAGAATGCGCGAAAAAGATGATAAGATCCATCACTTTTTATACACCCAAAACGGATGCGGAACACCCGGTCATATAAGGAAGCCGGAAGCCGCAGTAATGGCGGAAGAGCTCAAAAATTATGTATTAAGCTTAATAGGGTAAGTTAAATTAAATTTCTATAAAAAAATCTCGAAAATGGCTAAAATATGCCCCTTTCGGGCATTTTTTCCTTGACAAAAGACGTAAACAAGGGTATAAAGGATATAAGCGTTGACCGTTGTGGCGGTACATCGTAGGCTACAGGCGTTGGCCTGTGAAAAATTATCCTATAGGAGGAAATTTAAATGAACAAGACAGAATTAGTTGCAGCAATCGCTGAAAACGCAGGACTTACCAAGAAGGATGCAGACAAGGCTTTAAAGGCATTCATCGACGTTACAACAGATGCTCTTAAGAAGGGTGACAAGATTGCTCTCGTTGGCTTCGGTACATTCGAAGTTGCTAAGAGACCTGCTCGTACAGGAAGAAATCCTCAGACAAAGAAGGCTATCCAGATTCCCGCTTCCAAGGCTCCTAAGTTCAGAGCAGGTAAGGGATTAAAGGACGCTGTCAACAAGTAAGTTGCGTTATTTAAAACCAAATAGGAATATAGAGAGAGACTTAAGTCTCTCTCTTTTTTTCATAAAAGCATTGATTTTACTGAAGGGAATATATATAATCTAAATTGAATTATTGGCGTTGTGAGGTAACAGTATGCGCTTGGACAAATATTTAAAGGTCTCCAGGATCATCAAAAGACGTACCGTGGCAAACGAAGCCTGTGATGCGGGCAGAGTTACGGTGAACGGTAAAGTGGCCAGAGCTTCTGCGGAAGTAAAGGTGGGAGACATTATAGAGATCGGTTTCGGAAACAGCACTGTTAAGGCGGAAGTGCTTAAGATTCAGGAAACAGTGGGAAAAGACGACGCGAAGGAGCTTTTTAGGTATCTGTAATGGGCAAAATACTTAAGAAAAGACGCAAAGGAATAATGGTCATCACCTTGGCTGTTTTGGCTTTATTTGCTGTGCTTTTCACCAGAGCAAGGGCTCATCAGAGAGAAAAGGCCATACTCACCGCAAGATACGATCAGCTTCAGGCAAAGTACGAAGCTGTACAGGAAAAAACGGAAGAACTTAAGGACAAGGAAGCTTACATGTCCACCATCGGTTACATTGAAGATGTGGCAAGAGAAAAACTGGGTCTGGTTTATGAGGACGAAGTGATCTTTAGGGAAAAGGATGAGGATTCGGAAGAAGATAATTGATTTTTGCAGGGAAAAGAAGCTTTTGGACAGCGGAGACGGCGTGCTTATGGGACTATCCGGCGGTGCTGACTCGGTCTGTCTTCTTTTTATGCTGAATTCTCTTCGGGAAGAAATGGAGCTTACTATCCGAGCCATTCACATAAATCACGGTATCAGAGGAGAAGAAGCGGATAGGGATGAGGCTTTTTGTAAAGATCTGTGCGAAAAGCTGGACATTCCTTTTGAAGCGCTTCACGCGGACATTCCGGCCCTTGCAAAGGAAGAAGGCTTAGGCCTTGAAGAAGCAGGCAGGAAGTACAGATATGACATGTTTAAGGAGAGAGCGTCAGCACTGGGCTTAAACAAGATCGCCGTGGCTCATCACATGAATGACTGTGCGGAGACTGTGCTCTTTCAGATGATAAGAGGCAGCCGCCTTAACGGCCTTTCTGGCATACGTCCCCAAAACGATAACATCATCCGCCCTCTTCTTTGTGTTACCAGGGAAGAGATAGAAGAGGTATTGGCAGAGAACGGCCTTGAATATGTGACCGACAGTACCAATCTTTCTTCCGATTATACAAGAAATTATCTGAGGAATGAGATCCTCCCGGCGCTTGAAAGGCTGAGACCCAATGCCTGCAGGCATATGGCGGAGACTGCGGCTTACATGGCACGTGTGGCGGACTTTATGGAAAAAAGGGCCGACGAAATATATGCACGGGCGGTGGAAGAAGAAAGCGGAAGGCTTAAGCTTAAAGTGAAGGAGCTTAAGGAAGCGGATCCGCTGCTTTCGGAAAATGTGATCTACAAAAGCATCTGTACCCTGGCGGGAAGAAAGAAGGACATTACCGAGACCTTTGTGAGGATGGTTTCGGAGCTTCTTGAAATGCAATCCGGAAGGTCTGTGGATATAAAATACGGCCTCAGGGCGAGACGGGTTTACGACAGCATTATAATAGAGAAGGTTTCGGCGGAAAATGCCGTTGACATGGCAGAGGGAAACTGTAATAATAAGCTCTATACGGAAATTTTCGAGGTGGAAAAGGGAACTGCCTTAAAGTTCATAGAAAATTTAGGGGGTTTCCCGAAAGATAATTTGAAAAAATACCTTGATTATGATAAACTTCATTCCCGCTTCAATGGCCTTCGGGAAGATGAGGTGGTCCTCAGAACGCTTGAGGACACGGATCATATGACCCTTTACCCCGACGGCAGAGGGAAGAAGGTTATGGAAGTCCTTAAGGATCTTAAGGTGGAAGCGGATAAAAGAAAGACCCTGCCCCTTGCGGCCGTCCGTGAGGAAGTGCTTATGATAAAGGGCCTTCGGACCTGTGAAAGTTACGGTATAGACGAGAATACAACTAAAATATTATCTTTATATATTTTGGAGGAATAGATATGGCTGATAAGATATCGGTATTGATCCCTGAAGAGGACATAGAAAAGAGAGTCCGTGAGCTGGCAGACGAGATCAGCAGGGATTATGCGGGAGAAGAGGTTCTCCTCATTTGTATTTTAAAGGGCAGTGTATTTTACACCTGTGAGCTGGCAAAGAGACTGACAGTGCCCGTAAAGCTTGATTTTATGTCGGTTTCCAGTTACGGAAACGACACCGTTTCTTCGGGCAGGGTAAAGATCATCAAGGATCTGGACGACCCCATCACCGGAAAGAATGTCATCGTTGTGGAAGATATCATCGATTCCGGAAAGACGCTTTCTCATCTCCTTAAAGTACTTAAGGTAAGAGAGCCCAAGACCATCAGGCTCTGCACTTTGCTTGATAAGCCCGACAGAAGAGAGGTTGAGGTTAAGGTGGACTATGTGGGCTTTACGATTCCCGATGCTTTTGTGGTAGGTTACGGCCTGGATTACGCACAGAAGTACAGGAATCTGCCTTACGTGGGGGTTTTGGAACTCGGAAAGGAAGCAGATGGAAAATAACGGTAGAAGAGTTTTTAGGAATTTAGGGCTGTATCTTGCTATCATTGCACTTGGCGCAGGCATTCTCTGGCTCGCCATGTCATTGGGAAACACAGATACGGAATATGGATACAATGATTTTATAGAAGATCTGGCAAAGAAGGATGTGGCAGAGGTCGTCATCATCCAGAACGAGCAGGTGCCTACGGGACAGGTTCGACTGGTGCTTAAAGACGGAACGGCGAAGTCGTTTTACGTTGTCGACACTGCATATGCCTTTGATGCGGCAAGAGGCTACGGAGTGGAGCCCCAGGTAAGGGACGTTAAGACTCAGAGCGTGTTCCTGACCACCATACTGCCTTATCTTTTGATCCTGGTGATCCTCTTCATTTTCATGTCATCCATGTCCATTCAGAGCGGCGGCAACAATTCCAAGATGATGAATTTCGGAAGAAGCCGTGCGAGAATGGTGGGACCTGACAGTGGAAAGGCCATGACCTTTAAGGACGTGGCCGGGGTTGAGGAAGAAAAGGACCAGCTGGAAGAGATCGTGGATTTCCTTAGGAATCCCAAGAAATATATCGAAGTGGGGGCAAGGATCCCCAAGGGAGTCATCCTGGTAGGACCTCCCGGAACAGGTAAAACACTGCTGGCAAAGGCAGTTGCGGGTGAAGCGGGAGTTCCTTTCTTCTCCGTTTCCGGTTCCGACTTTGTTGAAATGTTCGTAGGTGTGGGCGCTTCCCGTGTCAGAGACATGTTCATGGAAGCCAAGAAGAACGCACCCTGCATAGTCTTCATCGACGAGATCGACGCTGTTGCAAGGCGCAGAGGCGCAGGCATGGGCGGCGGACATGATGAAAGAGAGCAGACCCTGAACCAGCTCCTTGTTGAAATGGACGGCTTCTCCGTAAATGAGGGCATAATCGTAATGGCTGCCACCAACCGTGTGGACATCCTGGATCCTGCCATCATGAGACCCGGACGTTTCGACCGCAAGGTATTTGTTAACCGCCCGGACATTAAGGGCAGAGAAGACATCCTTAAGGTGCATGCAAAGAACAAGCCCCTTTCCGATGATGTGGATCTTCACGAGATCGCTCAGGCCACTTCCGGATTTACCGGTGCAGACCTTGAGAATCTCCTTAACGAAGCTGCCATCGTTGCAGCAAAGAACAACATCAAGTTTGTTCGCAAGGAAGACATTAAGAAGGCCTTCATTAAGCAGGGCATAGGCGTAGAAAAGAAGTCCAGGATAGTTTCCGAAAAGGAAAAGAGGATCACGGCTTTCCACGAATCCGGACACGCCATTCTTTTCCATCTCCTTCCCGATGTGGGCCCTGTCTATACAGTATCCATCATCCCCACAGGCGCTGCGGGCGGCTACACCATGCCACTGCCCGAGCAGGATGAGATGTACATCACCAAGGGCAAGCTGATCCAGGAGATCATCGTAAGCCTGGGCGGACGTGCCGCAGAAGAACTGATCTTCGACGACATCACCACCGGTGCTTCCCAGGACATCAAGGAGGCCACCAGAACCGCCAGAAGCATGGTGATCAAGTACGGTTTTTCCGACAGCGTGGGTCTTATCTCCTACGATAATGACGACGACGAAGTATTCATCGGCCGTGATTACGGTCACACAAAGGCCTACAGCGACCACACCGCCAACGTTATCGATGACGAAGTGCGCCGCATAGTGGAAGAGTGCTATGAAAAGGCCAAGACCATGCTGAAAGAAAATGAAAAAGTGCTGAACAGCTGCGCTGAACTTCTCCTTCAGAAGGAAAGGATCAACAGAGAAGAATTCGAAGCACTTTTCGAAGCTTAATTGCTTGATCAACTTAAAAAACTTAAATTTTTGCGGTGTATAAAGCGTTTAAGTTCTTTGTACACCGCGTTTTTTTGTTGTTTGTGTAACTTGCACAAAACTTTTTTTGAAATAGGGGAATGTTTGTGCACACTGATTTTGAAATTCATGTATAATAACACTTGTAAACCCCAATACATTATATATAGTTTTTGCTACACCCCATAAGTAACAAAAATACCTTCTCCAGAAGAGAGCGGCTTTCCCAGGCCGCTCTTTTCACTTTTTGAGCCTTTGGGGACGGGGTTATGGGTTCACTTTTTGACACCCGGGGACGGGGTTATAGGCTCATCTTTTGACCCT
>JAEEWS010000004.1 GCA_016287765.1 Lachnospiraceae bacterium | reverse complement strand
GCCGAATGTAATGAGCCGAAAGAAGCAGCTGCTTCCGGAGATGCTCTATGCCTTATCGGCCGTGACCGTTGGATAGATAATAAAAAAGGTACTGTTGATCAGTCCCTTTTTTAACGTCACTGATCGGATTCGAACCGACGGCCTTTCACTTCGGAGGCGAACGCTCTGTCCAGCTGGGCTACAGTGACTTAAAAGTACCGTGTGATTATACAACAAGAGTTTTAAATTGTAAAGTCATGGGTTTACAGCAACCTTTTATTCTTTACCACTTGAAAAGCAGGTGACATTTGGGTTATAATTCACTTTTATGAAGAATAATAAGAAATTTGAGACACCCGAGCTTGAAAACGGGGTGCGAATAAACAAATATTTAAGTGATGCAGGGCTTTGCTCCAGACGCGAAGCCGATGTTTTCGTGGAAAAAGGACAGGTTACCGTGGACGGTGTTGTTGCACAGAACGGTACAAAGGTACTTTCGGGACAGGAAGTGGTGTTTTGCGGTAAAACAGTCTCGAGAGACGATAATCAGGTACTAATTGCCTTTTACAAGCCGGTGGGGATTGTCTGCACCACAGATACAAAAAGAGAACCGGACAATGTTATCGATTTTATCAACTATCCCAAGAGGATATTTCCCATCGGACGCCTTGATAAGGATTCCGAGGGACTGCTTCTGCTCACCAATGACGGAGATATAGTCAATAAGATATTGAGAGCCGGCAACAAGCATGAAAAAGAATATGAAGTAACTGTAAATAAACCTGTTACTCCCGAGTTTTTAAAGGGTATGGCAACAGGAGTTCCTATTCTTGACACAGTTACCAAACCCTGCAAGATAGAGCCTACCGGCAAAAAGAGCTTTAAGATCATTCTGACCCAGGGACTTAACAGACAGATAAGACGTATGTGTGAGTACTTTGATTACAAGGTTGTAAGTCTTAAAAGAGTAAGGGTCATGCATATAACCCTGAACAATCTTAAAGTGGGAGAGTACAGGCATCTTACAACCACCGAAAGAGAAGAACTTAAAAGAATGCTCAAGAGCTCCTCAAAACTGGCGGCAAAGGATACAGCTAAAAGTAACGAAAACAGGAAAAGGATCGTTAAACATGAGTGATCGTGAAAGAATAGAATATCTTACCGAACAACTCAACAGGGCCAGGATGACCTATGAGCAGAAGGACATTGAGATAATGTCCAATTTTGAGTACGATAAATTATATGATGAACTCAAGGCTCTGGAAGAAAAAACAGGTTATGTAATGTCTCAAAGTCCCACCGTCAATGTGGGATATGAGGTTTTGTCGGAACTTCCCAAGGAACGTCACGCATCACCCATGCTTTCCCTTGACAAGACCAAGGATCCGGAAACTCTTAAGGCCTTTTTGGGGGATAAGGATGGGCTTCTTTCATGGAAAATGGACGGTCTTACCAATGTTTTGACCTACAATAACGGAGAACTGGTGAAGGCAGTTACCAGAGGGAACGGAGAGATCGGAGAGATAATCACCAATAATGCCAGGGTGTATAAAAACATCCCTTTAAAGATCCCTTATACCGGGGAGCTGGTGATCCGGGGAGAAGCTATCATCACCTATTCGGAATTTGAAAGGATCAATTCCGAGATACCCGAGGCTGATGCAAAATACAAGAATCCCAGAAACCTTTGCAGCGGAAGCGTTAGACAGTTGAATAATGCCATAACTGCCCAAAGGAATGTTGAACTGTATGTTTTCGGACTTATTTCCACCGAACCGGATACGGGTTTTAAGACAAGACACGAAGGCTTTGAATGGCTTAAATCCATGGGATTTACCTGTGTGGAGGAAAGACTTGTAAATAAAGAGGATTTCGATCAAGTCTTTGGATACTTTAAAGAACAGGTTTCAAAGAATGATTTTCCTTCCGACGGGCTGGTATTAAGCTATGACGATCTGGAGTATTCCGCATCACTGGGAAGAACAGCCAAGTTCCCCAGAGATTCCATAGCATTTAAATGGCAGGATGAAACTGCGGAAACAACCCTTCTGGATATAGAATGGAGTGCTTCAAGGACAGGCCTTATCAATCCTGTGGCCATATTTGAATCCGTGGATCTGGAAGGTACCAATGTATCCAGAGCAAGCATACATAACGTCTCCATAATGGAAGGCCTGAAACTGGGCATAGGAGACAGGATAGAAGTTTTTAAAGCAAATATGATAATACCCCAGATAGCGGGGAACCTTACCCAAAGCGGTACGGCAAAGCCTCCGAGAACATGTCCCGTGTGCGGTATGGACACGGAAGTGGTGGAAGATGAAGGGGTAAAGGTGCTCATGTGTAATAATCCGGAATGCGCCGCAAAGAAGATCAAAGGCTTCTCTCTTTTTGTAAGCCGTGATGCCATGAATATAGAGGGCATATCCGAAAGTACCATTGAAAAATGGATCAATGAGGGCATATTAAAGACTACTCCGGACTTTTTCAGAATAGACCGTTTCAAGGATAAGATCGTAAATCTGGAGGGCTTCGGAGAAAAGTCCTATGAAAATTCCCTTAAGGCTATAGAAAAAGCAAGAAAGACCACAGCCGTGAGAGTCCTCTACGGAATGGGAGTCCCCAATATAGGCATAGCTACCGCCAAGCTGATCTGTAAGCATTTTAACAATGATATGGATAAGATAAGAAAGGCTTCCTATGAAGAACTGGTGGAAGTGGACGGTATCGGGGAAGTGATAGCCGAGGAATATGTGAAGTTTTTTAAGACAGATAAGGTAAATGCCGTACTTGACGATCTGTTAAGCGAAGTGGAGCTGGAGAAGCCCGCGGAAAATACCTCAGAACTTAAATTTGACGGCATGACCTTTGTAATAACCGGCAGCGTTGAAAAATTTAAAAACAGAAATGAATTAAAAGCATATATTGAAGAAAGGGGAGGAAAGGTGGCCGGTTCCGTAAGTTCCAGGACCACTTATCTGATCAACAATGATATTACTTCCAATTCTTCCAAGAATAAAGAAGCAAGAAAATTAAACATCAAGATCATCAATGAGGATGAATTTTTGGGATTGTAAGATCCGCTTTTCGCGTTGATGATCCTCTTGGCTTGCAGACAGGAGACTTGAAATGCCCATTAAAGTTCAGAATGACCTTCCGGCAAAGAAGGTATTGGAAAAAGAAAATATTTTCGTCATGGACGAAAAAAGAGCCGTTACCCAGGATATAAGACCGCTTAAGATCGCTATCCTAAACCTTATGCCCTTAAAGGAGGACACCGAAGTACAGCTGATGAGAAGTCTTTCCAACACGCCCCTGCAGCTGGATCTGACCTTCCTTACCACGGCATCCTATGTGGGACACAACACGGCTACCAGCCATCTGGATACCTTCTATATGACCTATGAAGACGTGAAAAATGTGAAGTTCGACGGAATGATAATAACAGGTGCACCGGTGGAACTCATGCCCTTCGAGGAAGTGGCCTACTGGGATGAACTTAAAAATATAATGGCCTGGTCGGAAAAAAATGTAACCTCCACACTTCACATCTGCTGGGGAGCACAGGCGGGACTCTATTACCATTACGGTATTCCGAAAAAGGAACTGGGAAAGAAGCTTTCAGGCATATACAGTCACAGGGTGATGAACAGAAAAGAACCTTTGGTACGTGGGTTTGACGACGTTTTTAATATCCCCCATTCCAGATACACGGAATCGGATAATGAAATGATCAAAAAAGACAAGAGACTCATGGTCATGGCCGAGTCGGACGAAGCAGGTATTTTTCTTTGTATGGACAGACGCAAAAGAAGGATATTTGTGATGGGACATCCGGAGTATGACAGAATAACTCTCGATAAGGAATACAAGAGGGATCTGGGAAAAGGTATCAACCCCGATATTCCGAAAAATTACTATCCCGATGACGACCCCAAAAAGGAGCCGGTACTTTCCTGGAGAGGTCATGCCAATGCCCTGTACACCAACTGGGTAAACTATTATGTTTACCAGGTAACACCTTACGAACTGTAAAATGCGGAGTGCATCCGGATCCGTGATCCGGTTCGCAAAGATAAAAACATGATCTATCTTGATAATGCAGCCACAACAAAATTAAAGAAAAAAGCCCTTGATGCCATGTTGCCTCTGCTCACTGAAGAGTATGCCAATCCTTCCGCCGTTTATCTTGAAGCCGGAAAAGCAAGATGGAAAATGGAGGAAGCGCGGGAGGTTTTTGCGGAAGGTCTTAATTGTGACAGAGATGAGATCTTCTTTACCTCCGGGGGTACGGAAAGCGATAACTGGGCTCTTTTTGGAGCAGCAGAAGCGTTAAAAGAAAAAGGAAGGCACCTGATAACCCAGAAAACTGAGCATCATGCCGTGCTCAATGCATGTAAAGATCTGGAGAAAAAGGGATTTCAGGTGACTTATCTGGATGTGGACCCGGAAGGGGTCCTTGATCCCGAAGAGCTGGAAAGAGCCCTCAGGCCCGATACCATTCTGGTCTCGGTCATGTATGCCAACAATGAGACAGGTGTTATTCAAAGGATCGATGAATTGGGTAAGATCTGTAAAAAACACAGAACCCTTTTTCACACCGATGCGGTTCAGGCCTTCGGACATCTGGATATAGACGTTAAGAGTTTAAACATAGATCTTTTGAGCGCTTCGGCCCATAAGACAGGAGGACCCAAAGGAACCGGACTTTTATATAAAAGCTTTGAAGCGGATATTCCTCCCCTGATCTTCGGAGGAGGACAGGAAAGAGGAATGCGGTCGGGAACTGAAAATGTGCCGGGTATAGCAGGTTTTGCCGCGGCTTTTAAAGAACGGGATGATGAAACGGCAGTAAGCCGGTTGAGAGAATATATGACCGGAAGGATATTAAAGGAGATACCCGGAAGTGCCTTAAACGGCAGAGCAGAAGTAAGACTCCCCGGGACGTTTAACGTGAGCTTTGAAGGGATCGCGGGAGACAGTGTGATAATGAGGCTTTCTTCTTTGGGAATCTGCGCATCCACAGGCTCCGCCTGCACGTCAAGAAGCGGAGAAGCTTCACATGTGCTTAAGGCAATGGGCTTTTCGGAAAAGAGATGTAATTCGTCTTTAAGGTTTTCGCTAAACGGAGAGAATACAAAAGAGGAAGCGGATATCACTGTGGATGCATTAAAGGACATTATCGGTGATTTCAGGAATATGGCCCGGCTTTAAAGGCCGGAGGAGTTGATCTCAGGAGGGAAAAAATGAGAAAAATGGTCCTGTCCATCTTTGTAGACAATACATTCGGCGTATTGAGCCGTGTGTCGGGTTTGTTTTCAAGGAGAGGATATAATATTGACAGCCTTACGGTGGGGGAAACGGAAAATCCGGAGTATTCCAGAATGACTGTTGTGGTTACGGGAGATGAACAGATCCTGGATCAGATAAAGAAGCAGGTTGAAAAACTGGAGGATGTTAAGGAAGTTAAGGAACTGGACCCTTCTTCTTCCGTTTACAGGGAATTGATCCTGGTAAAGATAGCGGCTACCAAAGAAGCAAGACAGGGTGTGATCTCCATAGCCGAGATATTCAGGGCGAAGATCGTGGATGTAACACCTGATTCCCTTATAGCGGAGCTTACCGGAGATCAGTCAAAGCTTGAGGCGTTTTTAAAACTCCTTTCCGATTACAGGATACTGGAGATAGCCAGAACGGGGATTACGGGACTCAGCAGAGGAGTTTGATGTATTAGGAATTTTTTATTGTTTTTTTTCGACTAAAAGATTATAATTTTTATGTATGTGTTTTAATGGATATATGCCTTTTGAAAAGGCATTTTGGAGGCAAAAATGAGTATACTGTCACAATGCTGTGGATTGACACTCTTGGCGACAATAGTATATTTTTATTCGTTCAGAAGGAAGATTTTGATCAAAACGGGACAAAACTATCTTGAACTTGTTTTGACCACCTTGATCTGTACCTTGCTGGATATGCTTTCCATATTCTGCATTAACCATGAAGCCACTTTGCCTGACTTTTTTGTGGAGATCGTCTGCAAACTCTATGTGGCATCCCTTCTTAGCGTGTGTATATTCGGACTCAGATATCTCTGCGCCGATGTTTATAAGCTCAACAAAGAATACAAGACAGCCATGGTCAGGGTTTATATATCCTGGGTGGTCATGTGTACCGTCATTTTTGCTCTTCCCATCAGGATCGCTTATGATGAAAACGGAGTGGCCAAGTACACGGAAGGTCCTTCCACCATTGCCACCTACATCTGTGTTGCGCTTGTGATCGTTATGATCGTTGTCACCACCGAGATGAACAAGAGAATAGTAAACATCAACAGACGCAAGGTGGTGTACATGTGGATAGCCACATGGATAGCCGCGGCCCTCATCCAGTTCTTTAACAGTGAACTGCTTATCGTAAGTTTCGGCGCTTCCCTGGGAGTAACCATCATTTACTTCGCTCTGGAAAATCCCGAATCCAACCTTGACAGAAATACGGGCTTTTTCAACGAAAATGCCTTGTCCTTATATGCCAATCAGCATTTTAACAACGGAAAGAGATTCTCGTTGGTTTATTTGGAGATCTCACCCTACGGAAATGCAAGCAAGAAGATGAGCCTTGAGTCTGATATCCAGGAAGAGATCAACAGATACATAATGAGCTTTGAAAAGGGCGATATCTTCATTATCAATGACAGTGAATATTGTATGGCATTCGAACAGAAGGATAATGCCAATGATGCATTGGAATTGATCAGGGAGCGCTTTAACTACGGCTGGGGTTCCAAGAAGAATGTTATCCTGCCCACAAGATATATGTATGTACCCAATTCCATGGAATTTGACGGTTGGGATTCACTTTCCCAGGCCATTCGCTTTATCGGCTATTCAGGCACAAATGTAAATGAAGTCAATATAGTAATGCCTTCTTCTCTTACCGAACTTGTCAAGGAAAGGGAAATGGAGGAGATCATCCGTGATGCCATAGACAATGACAGGATCGAAGCTTTCTATCAGCCTATCTATTCCATAAAGGAAAAAAGGTTTGTTTCTGCGGAAGCTCTCGCAAGGATCCGAAGAGAAGACGGCTCCATCGTTCCTCCGGGACTGTTTATTCCCGTGGCTGAAAAGAACGGTACCATCATAAAGATAGGAGAGATAGTGTTTGAAAAGACATGTCAGCTCCTTTCCAGAGAGATGCTTAATGAAAGATTCGATGTTAAGTACATTGAGGTCAATCTTTCCACTGTACAATGTTCCTACGAGTGTCTGGCTGATTCCTTTGTTTCCATCATGAATAAGAATCATGTGGATCCTGCGTGGATCAATCTCGAGATAACCGAGACGGGATCGGTTGCCGAGAAGAATATACTTTTGAAGAATATGAAGGAACTCATGATATACGGAGTTACCTTCTCCCTGGATGATTTCGGAACGGGCAATTCCAATCTGAATTATATTATGGATATGCCCGTTAAGATCGTTAAGTTTGACAGGGAAATGATAAATGCTTACTTTGTAAATGACAAGGCTAAGCACATTATGACTTCGACCATTAAGATGTTACAGGATATGGGGTTTGAGATAGTGGCCGAAGGAGTGGAAACAAAAGAGCAGGCTGATGAGATCAGTACTCTGGGAGTTTCCTATATTCAAGGATATTATTATTCTAAGCCTCTAACAAGAGGTGATTACATTAATTTCCTGGAAACCGATAATGATAAGGCAGGTCTGTAAACCTGCCTTGAATCTTGCGGATATGGCGGAATTGGCAGACGCGATAGATTTAGGTTCTATTGTCAACAGACGTGCAGGTTCAAGTCCTGTTATCCGCACTTGATATTAGGGGTGAAAAGAAGGTATAGGTCATGGCAAAAGCTGATGTAAACAAGAAAAAAAGCATATATGTACAGGTTGTAAGTTCGATAGTTATTTTGATTGTCGGGCTTATTTTTGCGGCTATCTTTATAGCGGTGGCTCTAAGTGTTGAGGAGTATTATCCCGAATCCAGCATCGTCTATAACGGATGGTTCCAGATACTGGCAGTTATTGCTTTTCTTTTGTCCATTGTTGCGGGCGGAGTGGTCTATTGTGTTCTTACCATCAGCAGTTCCAGGGATCTGGCGGAAGGCATGCAAAAATTGGCTACGGGAGCCAGATCTGTGGAAAATCAGGGCTTGATCATTAATTCCTTCAGCACCATATTTTATTATGTATGTTTTATCGATGTTAAAGAGGACAGCTTCTATGAGATCCTGCCTCAGGATTTTATTACCTTTATCATGGGAGAAAGGGGCAGGTTTTCTTCAGCTTATAAACGCTTTGTATCTGAAACCGTATCTCCCGAATTCCATGAAGATCTCTATGAATTCGGCGATATCTTTACCGTTGACAAAAGACTGGGAGATCAGAAGAGCATAACCACAGAGTTCATCAGTAACTATGTGGGATGGACCAGAACCTATTTGATAGCTTCGGAAAGAGACGAAAAGAAAAAAGTTACCAAGATGCTTTTGGGCTTCCAGAAGATAGATGCCCAGAAACGTCATGAACTTCAGATGCAGGAAGCGTTAAAGAGTGCACTGGATGCAGCCAACAGCGCCAACAGTGCAAAGTCCGATTTCCTTTCCAGAATGAGCCATGATATCAGAACGCCCATGAACGGTATCGTGGGAATGACAGCATTGGCTCTTACCAGGATCGACGATAAGGAAAGAGTTGCCTATTGCCTTGATAAGATATCCGAATCCAGTAAGCATCTTCTTATGCTTATAAATGATGTTCTGGATATGTCCAGGATCGATACCGGAAGACTGGAATTGTCGGAAGAGGATTTCTCTCTTTCCGATCTTATGGATAATCTGGTTACCATGATACATCCTCAAACAGATGCAAAGCATCAGGATTTTATATGCAATGTACTTAACGTTGAACATGAAAAGGTAATAGGAGACCCTACCAGACTGGAAGAAGTGTTCCTGAATCTTACCGGAAATGCGGTTAAATACACCGATGAGCACGGCAGGATAAAGATGTCCATTTTTGAGAAGTTTATTAAAAACGGTACCGGTTGCTATGAGTTCGTTATAGAGGATAACGGCATAGGCATGTCAGAAGAGTTCCAGCGTCATATATTCGAACCCTTCTCCAGAGAATATAACGAAAAGACCAAGAATGTTCAGGGAACAGGGCTGGGTCTGGCCATTGCGAAGAACATCATCAATATGATGAACGGCGATATCATGGTGGAAAGCGCCCTCGGAAAGGGAACCAAGTTTACCGCCACCTTCTGCTTAAAGGTACAGGAAAGCGAAGAAGAAAAGAATAATAATTTTAATGATCTGCATATACTTGTGGTGGATGACAACCGTGTATCTGCCGAAAATAACAGTTCCATGCTGAGAAACTTAGGCATGAGATCTCAGAGTGCCTACGGCGGAAAAGAAGCTATAGACCTTGTGGTTTCGGAAGCCGAGAATGGAGATCCGTTCAAACTTGCACTGGTTGACTGGAAAATGCCTGAGGTTGACGGCCTTAAGGCTATACGTGCCATAAATGAAAAACTGGGTGACAAAGCCCCTGTTTTTGCTGTCTTTGCCTATGACTGGACGGATATTGAGATAGAGGCCAGAAGACTGGGGGTCAAAGCTTTTATTTCAAAGCCTCTCTTTAAATCCAGGGTGGTCAGCGCTCTCCATCAGATGCTGGGGGACGAAAAGCCCGAGAGAAAGGAACAGGAGATAAAGGCCTTTAAGGAGATCAGGTTCGTGGGAAGAAGAGCTCTTCTTGTCGAAGATAATGAGCTTAACACGGAGATCGCCAAGGAACTTCTGGAAATGACCGGCGTTGAGACCGAATGTGTTTCCAACGGTGCAGAGGCTGTAGAGATCGTTTCGGATCGCGGTTCCGATTATTACGATATCATTTTTATGGATATCCAGATGCCTATAATGAACGGTTATGATGCAACCAAGGCAATACGTGCCCTGCCTATTAACGATGCCAAGACTATACCCATTATCGCCATGACTGCAAATGCATTTATGGCAGATGTACAGGAAGCGAAGAATTCGGGAATGAACGAGCACATTGCAAAGCCCGTGGATCTTAACAGATTGAGAGAAGTAATGACCAAGTGGCTGGGATAAATCATTAAATTTGGCTAAAAATGGCCCTGTTTCCTTTACAAACAGGTTGTCGGATCGTATAATATCCGTTATGAGAAAGTTAATGAGATTTTTTAAACCTTATGTAAAAGTAGCTATTCCGGCACCGCTTTTCAAGATGTTTGAAGCGGTACTGGAACTTTTTGTACCCCTTGTTATGACCGCTATAATAGACGTGGGCATAGAAAATGGTGATAAGTCCTTTATACTTAAGCATGGCCTGATCCTTGTGGGATTGGGGGCAGCGGGACTCCTCATGTCGGTAACGGCTCAGTTCTTTGCGGCCAAAACAGCGGTGGGATTTTCTAAGGATCTTAAATCAGCCCTTTTCAGGCACATTCAGACCCTAAGCTTTTCGGAACTGGATACTGTGGGTAATGCGACCCTTATTAACCGTATGACAGCGGATGCGGACAAGCTCCAGACAGGGATAAACATGACTCTGAGATTGTTCTTAAGATCTCCCTTCATTGTGTTTGGCGCTGCGATCATGGCCTTCACCATTGACGCAAAGAGTGCGCTTTATTTCTGTGTGGCTATCCCTTTACTTTCCGTGATAGTCTTCGGTATCATGCTTGGGACGGTACCTTTGTATGCCAAGGTTCAGGCGGCTCTTGATAAAAGTCTTCTTACCGCCAATGAAAACCTTGACGGCCTTAGAGTGATCAGAGCCTTTAATATGCAGAAGAAGGAAGTGGAAAGATTTAAAAGCGAAACGGAAGACTATGCCTCAAAGGCAGTATTTTCTTCCAAGGTATCCTCACTTTTAAATCCCATTACCTTTATTATAGTCAATGCCGCGCTTATTGCCATTTTATACGGCGGTGCGGTTGAGGTTAACCTGGGTGAGCTTACAAAAGGTGAGCTGATCGCCATAGTAAACTATATGTCCCAGATATTGGTTGAGCTTATAAAGCTGGCAGACCTTATCATATTACTTACGAAGTCTCTGGCTTCGGCGAATAGGATCAGTGAGGTTTTTGAGATCGGTGAAGAGCGTTGAATTTAAAAATGTATATATGAAATATGCGGGAGCGGGAGACTACTCTCTGGAGGATATATCCTTTACCGCAGAAAAAGGTGAGACCATAGGCATAATAGGCAGTACCGGCAGTGGCAAGACCACGCTTGTAAGCCTGATACCGGGGTTTTATCCCGCAGCTGAAGGCGAAGTGCTGGTAAACGGTAAAAACGTGAAGGAGTATGATCTTTCGGAGCTTAAGGAAAAAGTTGGCTTTTGTTTTCAGCACTACTATATGTTTAAAGGCACCATATTCGAAAATGTTGCCTTCGGAGCGCCCGATGCCACGGAAGAGGATGTGAAGGAAGCCTTAAGGATATCTCAGGGGCTGGATTTTGTTATGGAAAAAGCCGGTGGCTTAAATGAAAAGGTATCGGAAAAAGGAACCAACCTTTCCGGAGGACAGAAGCAGAGGCTCATGATAGCAAGGGCACTGGTCAGAAAACCTGAGATCCTGGTACTGGACGATTCTTCTTCGGCACTTGACTATGCAACGGACAGGCGTTTAAGAGAAGCTGTTAAGGAACTTAAGGATATGACGGTCTTTATAGTTTCACAGCGTACCGCATCCGTTCTTCACGCAGATAAGATCATTGTGCTTGAAGACGGCAAAATGGCAGGCATAGGAACTCATGAAGAGCTTCTTAAAAACAATTCTGTATACAAGGAAATTTATGAAAGCTGTACAAAAGAACAATAACAAAAAGACAACAAAAAAACTGTTTTATTATATAAAGAAGCATTTACCCTTTGTAATGCTTTCTGTTTTGCTGGCCGCACTCTGGGTAGTGCTCACCCTTTACATTCCCGTACTTACGGGAAATGTTATCGATATGTGCCTGGATAACGGGAAGACGGATATGGCTTCGGTGGTATCTCTTCTTGTTAAAATGGGCCTGTGTATCCTGATCGCAGCGATCGCTCAATGGCTTTTAAGCGTATGCAATAACAGGACGGCTTATCGTGTGGGGCTGGACATCAGAAATGATGCCTTTGCAAAAATGAACAGATTGCCGGTGGGATATTTTGATTCTCATGCCCACGGAGATATATTAAGCCGTATGACCAACGACATCGAGCAGGTTTCGGACGGCCTTCTCATGGGCTTTACAAACCTTTTTACCGGAGTTCTTACCATAGTGGTCACACTTTTCTTCATGCTGAGGTTGAATGTGCTCATTACTTTGGTCGTAGTTGTGGTTACTCCCGTTTCACTTTTTGTTTCCGCATTCATAGCAAAACGCAGCTATTCCATGTTTAAAAAGCAGTCCGGTACCAGAGGAGAGCAGACAGCTTTTATAAATGAAAACATTGAGAATCAAAAGGCAGTAAATGCTTATGGTATGGCAGAGACGGAACAGCAGAAGTTTGATGAGATAAACGAGAGGATGGCAAAGTATTCCTTAAGAGCCATCTTTTATTCCTCACTTGTAAATCCCTGCACCAGATTTGTTAACAGCCTGGTTTATGCCGGAGTAGGTGTGTTCGGAGCCATTGCTGCGGTTAACGGCGGCATCTCCATCGGACAGCTTTCGGCGTTTCTTGCATATGCCGGAAAGTATACCAAGCCCTTTAATGAGATATCCGGTGTTATAACAGAGTTCCAGAACGCCTTTGCGTGTGCGGCAAGAGTATTTGAGTTCCTGGATGAAAAGGAACTGGAAGAGATTTATTCAGAGGATCAAAAGGAAGCAAAGAACGATGAATGTATCGTCAGCATTGAGGATGTAAGTTTTTCTTATGTGCCTGAAAAACCTTTGATCCAACACTTTAACCTTAAAGTAAAGGAAGGGCAGAAGATAGCCATAGTAGGACCTACGGGATGCGGTAAGACTACTCTTATTAATCTGCTCATGAGATTTTATGATGTTAATGAAGGAAGCATAAATCTTAGAGGACAGGATATCAGGGATATGTCCAGAGAACAGCTCAGAAACAATGTGGCCATGGTTCTGCAGGACACCTGGTTAAGACACGGGACAGTGAAGGAAAATATAGCCTTGAATTCTCCCGACGCTACCGATGCAGAGATAGAAGAGGCTGCAAGAAAAGCTCATGCTTTAAGCTTCATAAAAAGACTGCCCGCCGGGTTCGATACCGTTTTAAGCGAAAACGGAGACGAATTGTCCCAGGGACAGAAACAGCTTATATGTATAGCCAGAGTTATGTTAAAAACCCCGCCCATTTTGATATTGGACGAGGCTACATCATCTATAGATACAAGAACCGAGATCAAGATCCAAAAGGCTTTTAATACTATGATGGAAGGCAGGACCAGCTTTGTGGTTGCTCACAGACTGTCCACCATACAGACCGCGGACGTTATTCTAGTAATGAAAAGCGGAAATGTGGTTGAAATGGGTGATCACGAAGAACTTATGGCTAAGAAAGGTTTTTACAGCGAATTGTATTACAGCCAGTTCTAATGCCTTGTTCCGGAGAAGGAGCCGAGGCCGATCTTCTTCTTTTGTTTATCACGCTGGAGTTGCATGAGAAAACCTGCCAGTTTAGAATTCTTATCGGAGAAGCGGCAACCGTAAAGGGTGTCCTTATCTCTCTCCATGGGCTGGCTCCTGACGATCTTTGCGCTCAGTGCCAAAGGCGTTTTATCGGGCAAGAGAACGTTTAAGCGAACCATTCTTCCGGTGTCGAATTCTTCTTTTGAGATAAAGGCAAAGCCTGTTTCGCTGATATCTTTTATCATTGCGTGATGAGGCTTGGGACCGGATTCGGTGAAATAGACAACATTCATAACTTCACCGATGGGAACACGGAAATTGTTCCTGCGGTTTCTTACTTCCGCATCACCAAAAAGCTCTATGGCATGAAAATGATGCCCCTTAAAGGATACCGCCTGTATTTGGATATTGCTCCATACATAGCAGATATCTTTGACGATAACTGTCAGTTCGGCACTATATTCCTTTGGGAAACCGACCAGTTTACCTTCAACAATAATGGGCTCGAGAAGAAGTATGTTTTTGTGAGTTAAGGCAACGGTAGCATCAAAACTGCCTTTTACATTGTTAGCACGAATATCAAGTTTTACCTGTTGGCCTTTCGTAAAATCCGATATCGTCATAATTCCACCTCACAGCTGCTAATAATCCCCTATTTAATTATTTTACAATAATTCTTGAAATAATACAACTTTTTTATATTTTTGATATTGAGATGAAGACTTTATTATGCTAAAATCCCTCTATGGCTATTTAGTAAGTTAATGATAAGTTTTTGTGCTGTTATTGTTAACTTTGAAAAATATAATTTATCATTATGTCGGAAAGGCGAAGTATATGCGTAAACATTATGAATTACTTATAAAGGATGCCGAAAAGAGAGCAATAAGGTCCTTAAGATTTCAGGTCAAGGACAAAACATCGGTTAAAGACGGAGGCTTCCCGGACGAAAAGAACGTTATTCAGCCCAAGTTTGCCATTTACAGAGTTACAAATCTTGCAGCGGTATATATGAATCCCGGATCTTCTCTTTATAAGGATGCGAAGATCAAAGAGGCTATTTTAAGAGGCCTTGATTATATAAGAAGAGAGCAGCGCCCCGATGGCACCTTTGACCTGGTGGATTGCAATTTCTTTTCCGGACCGGACACAGCTTTTTGCGTAAAGAGAATGCTCGTATTTTACAAATACCTGCTTAAAAATCCGGATGCTCCCGATGCTGAGCTTTTTACAAAGAAAGTGGAAGAGATAGTTAAGGGTGGAGCCGACGGTATGAACGGAAGCGGATTCCATACTCCCAACCACCGTTGGGCCATTGCTTCAAATCTCCTTGAGTGCTGGAAGATCTTCGGAGACGACAGATACAAGGCACAGGCTGAAAAGTACCTGGCAGAAGGCATAGACTGCACCTCGGAAGGTGAGTATTCCGAGCGTTCCGCAGGAAATTACAACCGTATAAACAATGATGCCATGATCACCATGGGTGAGGTCCTGGGGGATGAAAAATACATAGACTGCGCCGACAGAAATCTCAATATGATGTTGACCTATCTGGAGCCTGACGATTCGATCTTTACAAACAATTCAACCCGTCAGGACAGAGGCGTAAAGGTTTATCCCAGAGATTATTATTTTGAATATCTCTATATGGGCTATAAGAGAAACAACAAAAAGTTCCTGAAGGCGGCTAATTATATCATGGATCTCTGCGAGTCCAGAAAAGACTTCCCCGAGTATCTGATCAATTATATGCTTCATCCCGAACTCATCGATCTGGAGTGCGAAGAGTCAGGCTATGAAAAAGAATACGATGTTTTTTATAAAGAATCGGGTATAGTAAGAAGAAGGAAGAACAATTGGTCCTATACCATCATTAACAATGCTTCCAATTTCGTATGGTTCCAGAACGGAGACCTTTGCCTCGGACTTAAGCTGGGTGCCAGCTTCTGCGAACACAGAGCATTTAAGAGTGAGAGTATTGAAAAGGCCGACGGTGCATATGCATTGCATCAGACCATGAGAGGCTGGTTCTACCTGCCCTTTGGCGAGTATCGCGGAACTTCCGACTGGTGGAAGATGGATAACGCGAATACAAGAAAGAAGATCACAAGCCCGGATCTGAACTTTGATGTGAAGATCAAAGAGATCGAGGACGGTCTTGAGGTTAAGATAAAGACTTACGGTGTTGACAGAGCACCTCTCCGGCTTGAATTGGCCTTTGATGCGGGTGCTGATATAGTCAGCGATCATTTTAACGTAGAAGGTCTTGCGGGAGAATGTATGATCGTAAAGGACGGTATGGTTACAGCCACCCGCGGGGATTACGCCATTGAAGTGGGCCCGGGATTTTATGACCATGATTTTGTCGCAGGTAAATTCGGAAGCGAGGGAAGAAGTCCCCAGTGCTTTACCGTTTACTTTACGGACACCACGGAGTTTGAGAGGACGATCACTATTAAAGCAAAGGATGGGATCATTTACTAAATGATCATTTATTAAAGGAGGGAAAAATGTCGGTTACGGAAGAATTTAAAGGAAGGTCATTCCTAAAACTCATGGATTTTTCAGCGGAGGAGATCCTTGCGCTGATCAATCTTGCAGCAGATTACAAGGATAAGAAGAAAAAGGGGATCATGCACGATACTCTTAAGGGGAAGAATGTGGCGCTCATATTTGAGAAGACATCCACCAGAACCCGTTGTGCATTTGAAGTTGCCGCCCATGATCTGGGTATGAATGCCACTTACCTGGATCCAAAGAGTTCACAGATCGGAAAGAAGGAAAGCATCGCGGACACAGCCCGTGTGCTTGGAAGAATGTTTGACGGTATCGAATATCGCGGCTTCGGACAGGAGATAGTGGAGGAGTTGGCCAGATATGCGGGAGTACCTGTATGGAACGGCCTTACCAACGAGTTTCATCCCACTCAGATGTTGGCGGACATGCTGACCATCAGAGAGCATCTGGGATCTCTTAAGGGAAAGAAACTTGTTTATATGGGAGATGCGCGTTATAATACAGGTAATTCCCTTATGGTGGTATGTGCCAAGTTGGGGCTTGATTTCGTAGCCTGCGCACCCAAGAAGTACTTCCCCGATGCAGAACTTACCGAAAAATGCAAGAAGTTTGCAAAGAGCAGCGGCAGCACTGTTACGCTTACGGAAAATCCTGTCGAAGGCACAAAGGATGCGGATATCATCTATACCGATGTATGGGTATCCATGGGAGAACCCGATGAGGTCTGGGAAGAGAGGATCAGGGAACTTACACCTTATAAGGTGACCGGGAACATTATGAAGAATGCCAAGAGTACTGCCATCTTCATGCATTGTCTTCCCGCCTTCCACGATCTTAAGACAGAGATCGGCAAGGAGATGGGAGAGAGGTTCAATTTCAGCGAACTTGAAGTCGAGGATGCTGTATTTGAATCCTCACAGTCCGTTGTCTTTGATGAAGCCGAGAACAGGATGCACACTATCAAAGCAGTTATGGCAGCAACTCTCGGAGCTTAAAGGATCATGTTTAAGAGATTTAACAGATTTATTAAAGACAAAGGCTTAGTAACAGAAGTTTTGAATATCATTATGGGCATCCTTATGGTGGTTGCCCTTTTGGTTTTTTCTTTTACGGGTACTACCTTCAGCATATGTCTTGTCATCGTGCTGGGGGCTTTAATGAACATTCTTAACGGCTTTACTTTTTACAGGAACAAAGAAAAGAAGACCATGGGAATGTCCATGATATTTTTTGGGATCGTTATCGTGTTCATTCTTATAATCTTTTTAAGCATGGGTATCATTTGAAAGTTTGAATGAACAGTAAAACAAGGGGAGGCATATATGATCTTTGCCGTTGATGTTGGAAATACAAACATAACATGTGCTATAATGGAAGATATGAAGGTTATCACTTCCTTCAGGATAACCACCAAGATGCAGAGGACATCCGATGAATTCGGCATACTTATATCCGAATTTCTCAAGAACGGAGAAATCAATATAAAAAATATAGAGGATGTTATCATTGCTTCGGTAGTTCCGGCGGTAATGCATTCGCTTGTTAACGGCATCGTCAAATATCTGAATAAAAGGCCGATCATAGTAGGTGAGGGAACAAAGACGGGATTAATGATAAAAACCGCCAATCCCAAGGAGATCGGAGCAGACAGGATAGTGGATGCCGTGGGAGCATATGAACTTTACGGAGGACCTGTTATCGTCTGTGATTTCGGAACCGCCACCACCTATGATCTGATCATGGAAAACGGTACATTTACAGCGGGAATTACCAGTCCGGGCATCAGGATATCGGCAAATGCGCTGTGGAATGACACGGCAAAGCTGCCGGAGATCGAGATAGAACTTCCGCCCTCAATACTTGCAAAGGATACAGTAACAAGTATGCAGGCGGGGTTGGTATATGGCTGTATAGGACAGACAGAATATATTATAAGAAAGGTAAAAGAAGAATCAGGCTTTAATAACCTTAAGGTTGTGGCTACAGGCGGGTTGGGAAGACTAATTTCCGAAAACTGCGATGCCATAGATACTTATGACAGGGACCTGACCATGAAGGGATTATGGCTGATCTATCTTAAGACGAAAAAATGATAGAGATCGGAGATTTAAAAGTTAAAGGTGTTGTACTCGGGCCCATGGCCGGCATAACGGACATGGCCTTCAGGTTGTTGTGCAAAGAGAACGGTGCGGATCTTCTCTATACGGAGATGGTAAGTGCCAAGGCAATCACATACCACAACAAAAATACCGAGGAACTTTTACAGATCGCCGATGAAGAAAAACCTGTTTCGTTACAGCTGTTCGGCTGTGAGCCGGATGTTATGGGAAAAGCAGTTGCCATGCTGGATGAAATGGGATGTAAATGCGACATCATAGATATAAATATGGGTTGTCCGGTTCCCAAGGTGGTAAATAACGGTGAAGGCGCCGCTCTCATGAAAAATCCCCGTTTGATAGAGGATATGGTGAGGGCCGCATCAACAAGCACGTCAAAACCCGTAAGCGTAAAGATAAGAAAAGGCTTCGATGAGACCCTTGAGAATGCTGTGGAATGTGCATTGGCAGCCCAAGAAGGCGGAGCAAAGCTTATCGCAGTCCATGGAAGAAACAGAGAAGATTATTATTACGGAAAAGCTGATTGGAACTGCATCAAAAAAGTTAAAGATGCGGTGAAGGTACCGGTAATAGGAAACGGAGATATATATAAGCCTGAGGATGCCAAACGCATGCTGGAGGAGACCGGAGTAGACGGTGTTATGGTGGCGAGAGGCTGCCAGGGAAATCCCTGGATATTTAACAGGATCAAGGTTTATCTTGAAACAGGTAAGCTTTTACCTGAACCCACGCTTAATGACAGGATACATATGGCATTGAGACATGCACGTATGGAAATAGATCTTAAGGGTGAATATATCGGTATCAGAGAGATGCGAAAGCATGTGGCATGGTATATGGCCGGCTTTTCCGGGGCCTCCAAAGTCAGGGACAGCGTGAATTTTGTCGAGAGCTATGACGAACTTGAAAAATTATTGAATTACTACTTGCAATGAATTATCGGTTGTGCTACAATGTCACGCATTAATACGATAAAGCAATAATTTAGCTGCAACTACGACAGGATTTGCATGAACAGCTAAGAAAAGGAGATTTCTATGGAAAAGTTTAAAGTCGGTATTCTCGGCGCTACGGGAATGGTTGGACAGAGATTTATCTCATTGCTTGAAAACCATCCCTGGTTTGAGGTGGTTGCCGTTGCTGCCAGCCCCAGAAGTGCAGGAAAGAGTTATGAAGAGGCTGTGGGAGATCGTTGGAAGATGACAACTCCTATGCCTGAAGGAGTTAGAAAATTGACCGTTCTCAATGTTAAAGAAGTTGAGAAGGTTGCTTCCCTCGTTGATTTCGTATTCAGCGCAGTTGATATGACTAAGGATGAGATCAAGGCCATTGAGGAAGCATATGCAAAGACGGAAACACCCGTTGTTTCCAACAACTCCGCTCATCGCTGGACTCCCGACGTTCCCATGGTAGTTCCCGAACTCAATCCCGAGCATTTTGCAGTACTTGAGAGCCAAAAGAAGAGACTTGGCACAAAGAAAGGCTTCGTTGTTGTTAAGCCCAACTGCTCCATCCAGAGCTATACACCTATGTTACACGCCCTTAAGGAATTTGAGCCCACAGTTGTTGTGGCTACCACTTACCAGGCTATTTCCGGTGCAGGAAAGACATTTAAGGACTGGCCCGAGATGGTGGACAATGTTATTCCCTACATCGGCGGTGAGGAAGAAAAGAGTGAGCAGGAGCCTTTAAGGATCTGGGGGAAGGTAGAAAACGGTCAGATCGTTAAGGCTGAATCACCCGTTATCACCACACAGTGCATCCGTGTTCCGGTTTCCGACGGACATACAGCAGCTGTATTTGTAAGCTTCAAGAAGAAGCCCACCAAGGAGCAGATCCTTGAAAGATGGAAGAACTTCAAGGGACTTCCTCAGGAGCTGGATCTTCCTTCGGCACCTAAGCAGTTTATCACCTACTTTGAGGAGGATGATCGTCCTCAGGCTAAGCTGGACCGTGATTCCGAAAAGGGAATGGGAGTATTTGCGGGCCGTCTTCGTGAGGATAAGGTTTACGACTGGAAGTTCGTGGGGCTTTCTCACAACACAAAGAGAGGCGCGGCAGGAGGAGCTATTCTTTCCGCAGAACTACTTGTGGCTCAGAAATACATTGAGAAAAAGAATTAAAAATATTTTGACCGGTCTTAGGACCGGTTTTTTTTGTGACTGGACCTACCAAATATATTAAGAAACTTGTGCGTAAATGATTGAATTTTAATAAAAATTTTATTTTTTGACGGAATTTTTTGCGCATTTAGAAGAAATCTATTGTTTTTAAAGAATTTTGGGGTTAAAATTATTCTATCTTTTTTGGGAGGCTGAAATGAAGAACTTCAGAAACAGTAATGAAGAACTGAATAGCGCTTTGGATTCCTTTCTTGATAATTCTCAGGACTATGTATTTATTAAAGACCTGAACTCAGTTTATGTTGCTGCATCGGACAGCTTCGCCAAGCTTTTCGGTTATTCCGGAGGGGATGAGATAGTAGGGCTTGATGCCATAGAATTAACCCGGAATGAGAATATAGGAAATGTTTTAAGAGAAGGGGACTATAAGGTTATCACCACCGGTGAACCGATCATTGATTCGCTTGAAGAAGGAAAGATCACAGGCAGGAGCATGAAGTGCACTCTGTCCACTTCAAAGTACCCCATTATAAACAAGAACAGAAGTATTATAGGTATCCTTGGCATAGCAAGGGATGTTACATCGGAAAGAAAATCCAAGAAGCTTTTGGATGATTACAAAAAATCCTATGACCTTTCCATAAAGGAAAATGAATCCAAAACAGCATTGCTTACGGGAATGAGCTATGATATCCGTAATCCCATAAACTCCATTATGGGACTCGTGGCTTTGGCCCAGGCTCATATTACAGATACGGAAAAGCTGAATTACGATCTTGAAAAGATCAAGGAAGCGGGAAAGTATGTACTGTCCATAGTAAATGAAGTTCTGGATATCGAAAAGATAGAGGAAGGAAAAGCAGAGCTTAATGTCTGCGATTTTAACTTTATCGACTTTCTGGATAACTTTGAAGCCATGACCAGGGATTCGGCCAAGGCCAAGAAGGTGAAATTTACACTGGAAAAGAATGGTCTTGTAAATACAAATGTGGTGGGAGATCCCACCAGGATCGAGCAGATATTTACAAATCTTGTATCAAATTCTTTAAAATTTACACCTCAAAACGGAGAGGTGACCGTAACCGTCAATGAAAGAGAAGACGGAAACGGAGTTGCCAGATATGAGATCACTTTCGCAGATAACGGAGTCGGCATAGATGAGGAGATAAAGAAACATCTCTTTGAACCCTTTGCAGTCAAAAGGGAGAAGAAGCTTACCCTGGATAACGGAGTGGGGTTGGGAATGGTCATAACCAGGAACATCATCAACATGATGGGCGGTGAGATCTTTGTCGATTCGGAAGTGGGAAAAGGTACTGTTGTAACTGTCAGGCTGAATCTTCTTATCGCTGATGAAAAGATGGATGACAGCGAAGAGAACAGTGATGAGGACAGTACCGTAAAGGAGGATTTTACCGGTAAGAGAGCATTGCTGGTAGAAGATAACGACCTCAATGCGGAAATAGCCGAGGAGATACTTAAAATGACCGGAATGGAAGTGGAAAGATCCTGTGACGGACAGGAAGCGGTCTGTGTTTTCGAGGGCTCCGAAAAGGATTATTTCGATGTGATCTTTATGGACATACAGATGCCCATCATGGACGGTTATGAAGCCACTAAGGCCATACGTAAGATGAAACGTAAGGATGCCAAGAGTGTTCCGATTATCGCTTTAACGGCCAATGCCTTTGTATCGGATATAAATGATGCAAAGGAGGCAGGGATGAATGAGCTTCTGTCCAAGCCCGTTGAATTTGAGAAGCTGTGTATGATACTTTCAAAATATCTGTAAATAATTAAAGGGAGAAGCTATAGGTTCTCCCTTTTTTGAGCCTTGGGGACGGGGTTAGGGGTTCATTTTTTGAACCCCTAACCCCGTCCCCAAGGCTCATTTTTAAAATGAACCCTTAACCCCGTCCCCGGGGTTCATTTTGGTTTTATTTTTCAAAAATCTTTATTTCTTCACTTTCATCGATGATCCTGCAGCCGTAATAACCGGATTCTTCAAGCTTACCGAAAAGTTTACCCAGTTTCTTGATCTTTTCTATAAGGGTCACATCATATTCCTTTCTGTATCCGTCAGCAATGCGGATGGCATCTGTAACGGAGTCGGCAGGATATATGACTGCAAGCTTCTTTTTGGAATCGGGGATCTTAAAGTTATTGTCGTTAAGGATGCACACGATTCTTTCAAAGCCGATGGAAAAACCTACGGCAGGAACATTTTCGCCGATGAATTTACCGATGAGATTGTCATATCTTCCGCCACCGCCAACGGAACCGCCGAACTCAAGAGACTCGATCTCGAATACGGTACCTGTGTAATAGCCCTGCCCGCGAACGAGAGAGCAGTCGTATTCGATTGCATATCTTCCGTCGTTAACCGCACGTACTTTTTCGATGATATTTCTGACCGATTCCACCGGCTCCTTATCCTCGAGATAGGAAGCTGCATCATCAAGAGTGAAGGGCTTTCTGGACATCATTTCAACAAACTTTTCGCAGGCTGAACTGTCAAAGCCCTTTTCAAGAAGTTCGGATCTGACACCCTCCATTCCGATCTTGTCCGCCTTATCGAAGGATATGCATACGGAATCGGAATCCTCTGCCTTAAAACCGGCGGAAAGGATCAGATTCTTAAGGATCCTTCTGTCATTGATACGGATCTTGAAATCGGAGATACCCACATTTAAAAGGGCTTTGGCTGTGGTATCGATCAGCTCGATCTCACAGTTCTTTGAGGTGCTGCCCAGAATATCTATATCGCATTGAATGAATTCACGTAAACGGCCTCTCTGGGGACGCTCAGCTCTGAAGGAGCGGTCGATCTGTATTACCTTAAAAGGTGAAGCCAGTGAATTTCTGTTGTTTGCATAAAAACGGGTGAGGGGGAGAGTGAGGTCATAGCGAAGACCAAGGTCTGCAAGATCTTCTCTGCCGGAGGTCTTATAGGAGTCAAGGGCTTCCGCCAGTTTGTCTCCGCGCTTCATGATCTTGAACATTAAGTTCAGGTTTTCTCCGCCTTCACTTTTATTAAGGTTCTCCATGTCCTCGATAACGGGGGTGGTGATCCTTTCAAATCCGCAGGATTCGTATACTTCAAGTATCTTTCTCTGCACATAGTCCCTGAGCTTGGTCTGGGAAGGCAGATAGTCGTTGGTTCCTTTAACGGGAGTTGTTTTCATTTGTTATCCTTTCGTAAAAGAAAAAGGACCGCATACCATGCGGCCCTTAAAAAGTGCTTAATTAAGCGATAGCATTAACAGCCTTGGTAAGTCTGGAAACTTTTCTTGCAGCTGTGTTCTTATGGAAGATACCCTTTGAAGTAGCCTTATCGATCTCTGCAACAGCGTCTGTGAGAGCAGCGGTAGCAGCAGCCTTGTCGTTTGCGGCAACAGCGGCATCAACCTTCTTAACCAATGTCTTAACCTTGGACTTGATCATCTTATTTCTTAATGTCTTTGTCTCGATAACTTCGATTCTCTTCTTTGCTGACTTAATGTTTGCCATTCCTGAAACACCTCCGATATAATGATTTCTTCATTCGTTCTGCATGACGGCTTTAGAAGAGTCGGACACGGACGTTCCTCTAAAACATACTCAAGAATAATAACGCGGAAGGCCGATATTGTCAAGATAAATTTTCGTTTGCGGGCATATCTTTTTTTGGCTCCGGCTTTTTTAAAAAGAGCACTTGAGCTACCTTGGGGATAAAGCGGGATAAACAAGCCGAGATGATATATGCCCCGAAGAATATAACGGAAAAAAGGATCAGTGCACCCAGGGGCTTTTTCATTACGAGAAGCCTTGATCTAAAGTGCTCCAGGACCAAAAGCATTATGGGATAATGGAAAAAGAAAATGCCGAAGGACATGAGGGAAATGGATCTCCAAAGCTTCTGAAAAGGTATGCTTTCGCCTATAAGGAAAACCAGGGAAAAGAGACCGAATCCAAACAGGGGCAGGAAAGCGTTGTTGTAAGTGACTGTGATCGCATGGCCGTGAGTATAGCTCCAGCACATGGTAAGAGCAGTGCAGATAAGGGCAAGCAATGTACCCCCCAGGGATAAGAACAAGGCTTTCTTTTTGGAAGTAACTGCCTGAAGCCGGGGTTCAAGGACGACCTTAAAGAAGTATCCCGCTAAAACATACATTCCGTTATGGGCGCCCATATAAGCTACATTGATCTTGGAGGTTAAAGGTATAAGCTCCGCGCCGTTTAAGAAAATGTTGGCTGTGGGAACAACAAAAATATAGATATATCCTGCCAATAAAGGAAGGATAAACAATTTTGGAGAATATTTCTTTAAAATGATGGAAATAAAGGGGATGAAGATGTATATGCCGATTATGGTGGGCAGATACCACATGTGCCTTAAGATCTCAAAATCCTCCAGCATGCAGGCATGTCTCAGCCAGGAGGTAAAGGTGAAGGTCTTTTTATGGATGACAAAGGAGGCAAATAGTTCATAGACAGCCACCCATATCTCATAACAGATCACAAGGGGGATCAGCTTTTTCTTCCAAAAACTTGTTATGTCCTCTACCGTATCGTAATCCCTGGGAAGCAAAAGATAGCCTGTAAGCATCAGAAAAAGGGGTACACCCATCTGGCCCAGAGAATGCATAAAATTACCGAATATAAAGGAATAGGAAGAGAGAGAGTTCATGCCCTTAAGAGTAAAGGAATAGATCCTGTTGATGGAATGAACCTCAGCCACAAGAATAATGGCTATACTTCTAATAAGATCAAGGGAAGGATTTCTGTGTTTTTCTGTATTCATGTTGTTCTCCCGCAATAATTATATTTGATGAGCATGAAACGCTCAAGATCATATTAAAGCATATCATATTTTAATGACATTGAGAAATATAAATTTGCATTTTGTTGTTGCTTATATTTCTTTTTTCATTTAAAATACTTGCTGCGGACAGATGTGCGGACGGAAAGGCCGTTTTGTACATTGAAAAAGAAATTAATTATTGCTCTGATCGTTGTTTTTGCAATTCTTTCAGGTCTTTGGTACGCATTTTTTTATAAGGGAGACATCGGGAGATCGGAAACATCTTCGGAAACTCCCGTTACAAAAGTGCCTTCACCTATACCCACAGTAACCCCAAAAATTTATATTGCGGTACATATGTGCGGAAGTGTCAATTCTCCCGGCGTAGTGAAAGTAGAAAGAGGCAGCAGGGTCATTTCTGCATTGGAGGAGGCAGGAGGCTTTGCGGAGGATGCGGACAGGGAGTATCTGAACCTGGCCCGGTTTTTGACGGACGGTGAAAGGATCTATGTACCTTCACTGGAAGAAACATCCGCTTTGTCACAGAAAGACAGGATTGCAGGAACCGGTATAGATGACGGTTCCGGTAAGAATGATGAGCAGGAAGAAACAAAAGTGAATATCAATAAAGCCGAGGTAAAGGAACTTACGCTGTTACCCGGTATAGGCGAAAGCAGAGCCAAAGATATAATCGCCTACAGAAACAAGGTGGGCGCCTTTGAAAAGAAGGAAGATATCAAAAATGTAAGCGGGATCGGAGATTCCTTGTATTCAAGGATCGAAGACTACATTTGTATTGAGTGAGGAAGAAAATGGGTAAAAAAATACTGGTGGTTGATGATGAAAAACTGATCGTGAAGGGTATAAGATTTTCATTGGAGCAGGATGATTATGAGGTGGATTGTGCCTATGACGGAGAGGAAGCTCTAAACAAGGTAAAAAACAATGACTTCGATCTGATCATTCTCGATCTCATGCTGCCTAAGATGAACGGATATGAAGTGTGCAGGGAGATAAGGGAATTTTCCGATGTTCCGGTTATTATGCTGACAGCCAAGGATCAGGACATGGATAAGATCATGGGACTTGATTACGGCGCCGATGACTATGTTACCAAGCCCTTTAATATTGTGGAAGTAAAGGCGAGGATAAAGGCCATTCTTCGAAGAGTGGGAAAGAAAGAGGAAAAGGAAGTACCGGTCAGTGTATTCGGAGAGCTTACCGTGGATTCGGAAAACCGCAGAGCACTTATAAATGGTATGGATGCGGGGCTTACAGCCAAGGAATTTGACATTCTGCAGCTTCTTTCTTCAAATCCCGACAAGACCTATGACAGGGATAAACTGCTTACCGCGGTCTGGGGCGAGGACTTCTACGGCGATGCAAGGACAGTTGACGTGCACATCAGAAGACTCAGGGAAAAGATCGAAAAGGATCCGGGGAATCCCATCTACATCCATACTAAATGGGGAATAGGATATTATTTTGAAGCTTAAAAGTTTTCTTAAAAAATTAAACAGTATACAGTTTAAGATGCTCCTGTATCTATTGCTGTTCGGTATTATACCCATGGGCATTGCCTCTTCAGCTTCCCTTGGAATAGCGGTAAATGCGGTAAGATCGGGGGCAGACAGCGATGAACTGGTCGACGTTTTATATGCACAGATGCCTGTTGTTCTTCTGCCGGTGGTATTGGTGCTGGTGGGACTGGCGGTGCTTATATCCGCAAGGCTTTCTTTTCCGCTTAAGAAACTGGCGGATGATGTGAGCGAGTTTTCGGAGGGACATCACGACAAAAAGCTGGCTATAAACGGGACATCCGAGGTATGGGATATTCAGGATGCCATAAATGATATGCTGGAGGAGATGGCACAGACCGATGCCAGGAGAGATGAGTTCGTTTCCAATGTTTCACATGAGCTTAAAACTCCTCTTGCATCCATGAAGGTGCTTTCGGACTCTCTGCTGTCTTCGGAAAATGCACCGAAGGAAATGTATGTGGAGTTTCTGAATGACATCAATTCCCAGATAGACAGGGAAAATAAGATAATCTCCAATCTTTTGACTTTGGTGAAGATTACCAAAAAAGAAGAGGCCGTTACCACGGTTTTGATCCCGGTGAACGAACTGGTGGAAAACTGCATGAGACAGTTAAGGCCTCTTGCTCTTAACAGAAATATCGAAATGACCTTTGAAAGCTTCAGAAACGTGGTGGCAGAAGTGGATGAAGTGAAGCTTTCATTGGTGGTTACCAATCTGGTTGAAAATGCGATCAAATACAATAAGGATAACGGAAGGGTAAAGTGTTCCATCAATGCTGATCACAGATACTTTGTTCTTAAGGTGGAGGATTCCGGAGTGGGGATCCCCGCAGATGCAAAGAAGAGGATCTTTGACCGTTTCTATCGGGTGGACAAGGCTCGTTCGAGAGAAACCGGCGGTACAGGTCTGGGATTGTCCATAGTTAAGGAAGTGGTCCTCATGCATCATGGAAGTATCAAGGTTTCGGATTCGGAACTTGGCGGAACACTATTTACCATTAAGATCCCTCTTGTATATAAAAGTAAAGGGGTTAAATGATAAAAAGACCGATGTTTGCCCTGCTTGCGGCCGTTTTACTTGGGATCCTTCTAAATGATCTCGGCATAGCGGCCGCAGCGGCGGTTGAGTGCGGATGGGCACTTCTGGTAATTCTGTTCTTTTTTCTTTCGGAAAGATTTAAAGCTAAATTTCTTAAGATCTTCACTCCCGAATGGTATGTTAATTTAATAATACTTCTGGGGCTTTTGCCTCTTCTTTTTGCGCTTTCTTTTGCCTTGACGGGTTACAGGGAAGGAGTGACGGCTTCCCAAAGAGAAGCTTATTCCGTGCTTTATGAAAAAGGTGAAACTCATGTCATTGCAGAAGGGGAAGTTACGAAAGTTCAAAAGGACAAGGGTTATCTGGTGCTTAAACTGGATAGATGCATTATCAAAGGATATAACGAGTTTAAGGACAGAGAAGCGGGTGGATGCCTCATATATATGCCGGATGAAAATAATGTGGAGCCAAAGTGCGGAAACCTTGTTACGGTGTATGGCAGGTATTATTTTATTGAAGAATCTCAAAATCCCGGGGAGTATGACCTTCTTCCGAAATGCCTTAAAGAAAATGTCCATGCAAGGATATTTTCAAAAAAGGTCAGGATCACAGATAACAGAAGCGGTATTTTGGGCCATATAAGGCAGTTCTTGTGTTTCATGGGAAGGAAGTTTGAAGAAGGGATCATGAATGTCTTTAACGAAGAGGATAGTGGACTGTTAATAGCCATGATCACCGGAAACAGAAACTTTGAAGATGAGGAAACGGTGGATCTATACCGGCGTACCGGTATAGGGCACATCCTAGCGATCTCCGGACTTCATGTTTCACTTCTCTGTATGGGGTTATGGAAACTTTTGAGACGATACTTTTGCGAAAAAAATATGGCTGCAGTGGCAACTCTGGCCTTTTTGGGATTTTTTCTGTGTTTTACGGGAGGCTCCGTATCAGCTGTAAGAGCAGGGATCATGTGCATTGTATTGATCACGGGGAAACTGGTGAGGAAACACTATGATCTGCTTTCTTCACTGGCAGCCGCAGCCTGTGTGATCCTTCTTATATGGCCGGGAGAACTCAAGGATCCTGCGTTTATCCTGTCCTTTACCGCAATCGTGGCGGTTCATTTTGCAAGTGAGTTTAGATCTGCTCCTGTATTCGGATTCTTTGTTACCGCATTCACCATGCCTGTTACGGCGTGTATCTTTTATGAGATCCCCATCTATTCATTTATTTCAAATTTAATAGTGATACCTCTTACGGGTGTACTTCTTGGATTTGGGATCCTGTCGGGGATTTTTGGGTGTATGCTGCCCGTTGTTGGAAAGATCTTCGGAGGGGGAGCATTTATGATCTTAAGGCTGTTTGAAGGAATATCCGCCTTCACATCCAACCTGCCTTTTTCATTATTACTTACGGGGAGACCGGAAATCTTAACTGTTGCGGGGATATATGCCTGTATATTTATGATCTACAGATGGATCATAAAGCAGATGGAATATAAGAGAGATAAGATGCTGGCGGCAAGGCAGGAAAGGCCGGTATATGAAAAGCAACCCGGGATGACCTGTATCCCGGTGGCGGTCGGGTGTCTTATTGCGTTGCTTTGGATAAGGCCCGGGGAAAATGCGCTTACTTTTCTTTCTGTGGGGCAGGGAGATTGCAGCGTGTTCCTCTCGGAGAAGGGGGATTCTGTGGCCTTCGATTGCGGAAGCACAAGCGAGACGGGAGTCGGAGAAAAGGTGCTTGGGAAGTACATGAAATACCGTGGAATGATGCTTCTGGACCGGGCGACAGTGTCTCACACTGATGAAGATCATATCAGCGGGATAATTGAGATACTTGAAAACATGAAGGTTTATCGGAATGATCTTGATTACATGATGCGGTATGACGGCAATGTGGGGATCAAATGCCTTGTGTTGCCGGAAGTACAGGAAAAAGGTGAGGATTATGAAAAACTTGAGAAACTCGCGGCGGAGAAAAATGTCCGAGTGGAGTATATCGGGGCAGGGGAGGAACTTTCGCTTAAAAGTGAGGATTGCAGGCTTGTATGTTTGGCACCGGTTGAAGCCAAAAATTCTGAAAATGAAACTTCTCTTGTGTTTTTATTGGATACACCGGAATTTGCGGCTTACATGATGGGAGATGCGGGAAAGGAAGAAGAAAAGGTAGTAATGAGGATGCTTGACCGGCTTGGGTGGCGGAGTGTGGGATCGAAGCAAGTGATCCTTAAAGTAGGGCATCATGGCTCCTACAGTGCTACTTCTCCGGAATTTCTTGATCTCATCTGCCCTGACTTGGCAGTGATCTCCTGCGGGCGGGGTAATCCCTACGGCCATCCCCATCGGTCGGTGCTGGAGCTGCTTAAAGAGCGGAGGATCGAGGTGCACCGCACCGACCGGGATGGGGCGAAGGCAGATTAATCGCTGATAAACCGGGAAATGTCTGCTTTTGGGAGAGAGAAAGCTTCCCGGGACAAGGGCGAAAGCAGACAAAGTGTGGTCAAACCGGGAAATATCTGCTTTTTGGGTGGGTAAAGCTTCCCAGAACAAGGGCGAAAGCAGACAAAGTGTGGCCAAACCGGGAAATATCTGCTTTTTGGGTGGGCAAAGCTTCCCGGAACGTAGGCGAAAGCAGACAAAGTGTGGCCAAACCGGGAAATATCTGCTTTTGGGAGAGAGAAAGCTTCCCGGAACGTAGGCGAAAGCAGACAAAAATCATTTTATGAAAGGAAAAGGTAGAAATGTTAAATAAAAGAGAATTAATAATTGAAAGAAGTGATCTGGAGAAAACAAGTAGGAAAATAATAGCTGAACTTGATCAACTTGTTAAAACAGCTCCGAAGGATATGAAATTGAGGGCATTTAAACATGGAGGTTCGTATCAGTATTATCTTCGAAGAAACGGTTCCAAAGGAAATGGAACCTACATAAAAAAGAAAGATATAGAAACGGCCAGGACTCTGGCAAGGATCGAGTATAATGAGAACCTGTTGAAAGAGATCAACAGGAAGAATAATGAAATCCGGGAGATGCTCGCCATGACCAATGAAAATATTTATATAAGTGCATTAAATAAAATGACAGAAGCAAAGAGGAATCTTATAAGTATACCCTTTGTTTCGGACGAAGAATACTTGTTAAACTGGCTGCACCGGGATTTTGAAAAAATGGGTTTCAAAGAAAATATGCCGGAGTATTATACAAGAAAAGGATTGCGGGTGAGGTCGAAAACAGAAGTGATAATTGCCGATATTTTGGATGAATTGGCTGTGCCTTTTATATACGAAAAACCGTTGAGGTTAAACTCAGATGTTGTCCACCCGGATTTCACCTTATTGGATGTAAAAAATAAAAAAGAAATATACTGGGAGCATTTTGGCATGATGGATGACATAGAATATAGGAACAATGCGTTTTTTAAGATAAGAAAATACGAAGAAGCGGGCTTGTTTCAGCATGATTCACTTATATGGACATTTGAAACAAGCAAATATCAGATCAATACAAAACAGCTCCGTAAAATGATCACAGGGTTAAAAGAAACATTGGGATGTTGAAAATTCAGTTAATAGATGTGCTACGGGAAAATATATGATAAAATATATTTAAGCCCGGGTTTCGAAACTATCTGAAACAATGACGGAAAAAAGGATATAGCATCAGGTTTCAAAGTTTCAAAACTTCAACAATTAGAGGAGGGAAATAAATGAAAAAGATTGGGTTGTTACTGGTGATAATCGTAACATTAGTTCTGGAAGCATTGCCTATGGGGGCTGTACTTGTCTTTGCACTTTCACCCACAGAGAGGAGCAGACAATTATTTTCTTATTTTGATCCCGTGTTATTGGGTTATGCAAATTTTGCACCCTTCGTCATCGTAATTTTGACATGTGCGGTTTTGGCGCTGGTGGTTCTTTCCTTTAAAAATGATAAATTCTTGAACTATGTTTTTATCTTCTCTTTGACCGCAAGCATCGTTTCCTTATTTCAACTGATGTTTGGAGTTGAATATTTTTCCATAGTAGGTGGGATCATTACAGGGTTGCTTTTGGTTGAAGGTGTTTTGGCCAAAATGAGTCCGCAGGTAAAAAAACAATGAAGAGGAAGAAGTTTAAAGAATAATACAAATAAAGAGTAATACAAATAAAGAATAATACATATATTAAATCCAGCAAGATTTGAAGAGAGTTGGCAGATGAAACAAAAAAAGATTAAAAAAATGAAGTTTATTCCGGTAGGAGGAATTGGTTTAGCGGTGCTGTTTTTTGTGATCAGTAATTTACTTATGATGGCAGTGGAAAAAAAGAAGATAGTGTCTGATGAGAAATTATCGGAGTTGAATGCAGATTGTATTCTGATCCTGGGAGCTGCTGTTTGGGCAAACGGCCAACCCAGCCATATGCTTGCTGACAGGCTTGACGAGGCGATCCGCTTGTATCAAAAGGGAATCTGCAAGACTGTCCTTGTAAGCGGGGATCATGGAAGAGATGAGTATGATGAAGTCAATACTATGAAAAATTATCTTATTAACGCAGGTCTGCCCGGTGAGGACATTTTTATGGATCATGCCGGGTTTTCTACATATGAAAGCGTGTGGAGGGCAAAGGAGATATTTGGAGTTGAAAAGATGATCGTTGTAACCCAGGAGTATCACATGTACAGAGCATTGTATATCAGTCGGAAGCTTGGGGTGGAGGCACTTGGTGCACCGGCGGATCCTCGTACTTATGTGGGAACATTTAAACGGAATCTTAGAGAATGGTTAGCCAGAGATAAAGATATTTTATATTGCCTGTTTCGCGTAAAACCTACATATGAAGGAGAAGCTATTGATATTAAAGGCAGTGGAGATATAACAAATGACTGAGATATCAAAACAGCAAAACCAAAAGTAATCAAACCGAAGAGCAGCATATAAGAGGTCAAATATAAGATCCTAAGGTAAATCAACAGGAAAGAACGCAGGAAAGAACGACAAGAAAGATCGACAAGAAGATTCAACAAATAAACCACAAGAAAATCAAGAGTACCCAATGACATATATCACAGTAAGTTTTTGGAAAACCGTTATCCGGGGGAAATTGGGAAATATACAGGGGAGGAAAAACATGGATAAGGCATATGCAGGCAGAACAGGGAGAAGGTCCGTTGAACCCAAGTATTCAATGTGTGTACAGCCATCCTTTATCATCGGAACAAATAATGAGGACGGCTCAGCCGATTTTGCACCGATAACCTGGGTGAGTGCCACGTGTGAGGATGGCGACAGTTATCTGTTGGTAATAAGCATGTTCGGAAATAAGACGACAAAGAGGAATGTCATCAGGACAGGCAAATTCAGTGCGAATCTGGTGAGCAGGGATATGCTTGGCTTAATGGACTATTTCGGATCGAAACATGCAAAAGACGGCCTAAAAAATGACATCTCCTATGAAGTCGTGAGAGGGGAAGTGCTGGACGTGCCTGTTTTGGATAAAAGCAGGTGGGTTTACGAATGCGAAGTAAAAAAGGCTGTGGAAACGGGAGCATCAACCACATTCTTTTGTAACATAAGAAATATTCAAGTGGATGAGAGGCTGGAGTGTGAAGATATTTTTGATGTGGATCTGACTGTTCTGGATCCGGTCATATATTCCGGAAGATATCACAGCCTTGGTAAAATGTTGGGAAAGATCGGAGATTATTTAGATAAGGACAGATAAAAGCAAAGCTAACACGGAACAGGCTAAGACAACACAAGTGAAAGTTAAGATAAATGATAAAACTGATCAACGTGAAAAAGATCTTGATGAGGGTTATCTTAAAAATATCCGATTTATATGCATTGGTATGACATCGGACTATATTGACAAAAATCTTGACCTGATCAGAAAGCATGCATCGGATGTGGAATCAAGACAGGATGACAGTGATTGCACAGCTGACCGGCTCAAAGAAGATAATCGAAAGGTAGTAGAGGGCTTTATGAACAGCGGCGAACAGGCGACTTTGATAGAGGGTGAATACGAAAGAGTAATAGAGGGAATAGAATTATGAAGATAATAAACCTTATAGAGAATACTGAAGGGGCTGCGGGCTGTGCACATAACGGGATCATCAGCATTACAGATGCTTACATGGAAAATACGGCTCTTCACCGGATCTGGCGATAAGTGTTTTTTTTCTTATGAAAAAACGGAATATACTGAGGGCAAGGCACGAAGGGGTATATGTCAGGAGCAAGCGGTGAAACAGACGGTGAAGATAATTGAATATCGGGAGTTCGTGAGGCCCAAATTGAACAGATCATTAACAGAGCGTTATATGAACCTCCTTACCGGGATAACCCGGCAAGGAGATTTTTTGTGAAAAAGACTGAAAAAAATCTCTTCGGTACCGAATTTCCGCTTATGGAAGTACGGGTGTAAACGTGCTTTTTTGTACCTTTGAATATTTTGATAAAACCACTTGACATTGTGGTTAGCGTATGCTAACATTACCACTACTTGAGTTAGCATTGCCTAACTAAGAGGCGATATGTTCCCAAATAAGAAAACAAGCAAAAAGCAAAAAGCAATTAGGTAAATAAAGAAAAATGAGCCAAGCAATTGAGCCAAGCAAATGGCCAAGCGATTCAGCCCAGCCCGATAGGCAATACGCAAACCGCAGGTAAGCTAAAACACAGTTTACTTAAACAGCATTTAGCTTAAACGCGAAATGTCTAAATAAAAAAGGAGAATATATCAGCCGGAAGGATGAGTTAAATGCCTGAAGAGATAATAGTAGATCAATGCTCACCCACAATGGCAGGTATAAAGACAGGGAATCTTTTTACTACACCTGCTGAGGATAAAGAGACTTTTACCAGGGAATTAAGAGAGATCAACAAGCTTCTGGTCCCTAAGGGATTGAGGCTTTTGCCTTTAAAATATACACCGAAATATATTTTGCTCTACATGTACAGGATCGAGGATCTTAAGAAAGATCTGAACACTGCTGAGGCAAGAAATATACTGCGGGACAGAGCTTACCCTCTTGTGAGTGCGGATCTTTGTGTGGTAGAGCTGGCAAAGAGGCTCAGAAGAAGCGAAGACTTCCCTCATGAGATAGGATTGTTTCTGGGTTATCCTCCCGAGGACGTGGAAGCTTTTATCAAGAATAAGGGTAAAGGAGAAAAACTTACCGGAACCTGGAAGGTTTATTGCGACGTGGAAAATGCCAGATGCACCTTTGACAGATTTAAGCGTTGCAAAGGAGCCTATATGGAAGCGTATAGGCATAACAGATCGATTGATCGACTCATCGTGAGTTGTTCATAAATTATATTAAAAGGATGGTATTATCATGAGTAAAGTAGCTGTTGTTTATTGGAGCGGTACAGGAAACACCGAAGCTATGGCTAATGCAGTTGCTGATGGAGCAAAGGCAGCAGGAGCTGAGGTTACAACATACACTGCATCACAGTTCAGCGCGGATCTCGTAGGAAGCGTTGATGCTATTGCTTTCGGATGCCCCGCAATGGGCGCAGAGGAACTTGAGGAGTCAGAATTTGCTCCTATGTTCCGGGCTTGCGAGAGCGCACTTTCAGGAAAGAAGATCGCACTTTTCGGTTCTTACGGCTGGGGAGACGGTGAATGGATCAGAACATGGGAAGACACCTGCAAGGCAGACGGCGCAGTTCTTGCCTGCGACAGTGTAATGTGCAACGAAGCACCCGATGATGACGGTGTTGCTGCTTGCAAGAAACTTGGAGAAGCTTTGGCATAAATAGATTTTCACTTCTGATCGGACTTCTTTAAATGAGTTCAAAGAAGTTAAGGTAAATTGTGTAAGGAAGGACAAGGGCGAAAGCGTGAGCTTTCGCTCTTGTTTTTTGTCTGCGGATTTATTATACTCTTCACACATATACGACATGCTTAAACTCTGAAAGCTCGCTTTCAAAGAGCTATAGCGGGGGATATTTTGCATTGCAGTAACGAATTTATGTACTGTTTATAAAGGGCTCCATTTGTTTTCTTTACAAAAATGAGTTCGTGAGTTATAATCTCTTTTCGCGGGTTAAATTTTGTTTGCATACAGCAGATCGGTTCATGTGTTACCCAATGTAACCCGGTACGGATCGGATTTGATTGTATATATATAAGGAGGTAGTCAATCATGGCAGAAAATGACAACAATAATCAGCAGCCTGTTGAAGATTGCGGCGGAAACTGTTCATCCTGCTCGGCTAATTGTGCTTCAAGAAAACAGGATCTTCATGAGCCTTGTAACCAATACAGCAATGTTAAAAAGGTAATAGCTGTTGTTTCAGGTAAGGGTGGAGTAGGTAAGTCTCTGGTTACCAGCTGTCTTACGGTAATGATGAACCGTAAGGGCTATAAAACGGCGGTTCTTGATGCGGATATTACAGGACCTTCAATTCCCAAGAGCTTCGGTATCAAAGAGAGAGCACAGGGAAATGAAATGGGCATATTACCTGCAGTTTCAAGAAACAATACAGAAATAATGAGCGTAAATCTTCTTCTGGATAGCGAAGAGATGCCTGTACTTTGGAGAGGACCTATTATCGCAGGCACGGTTAAACAGTTCTGGACAGAAGTGGTTTGGGGCGACGTGGACTATATGTTCGTGGATATGCCTCCCGGGACAGGAGATGTTCCTCTTACCGTATTCCAGTCACTTCCCATTGACGGCATCATCGTAGTTACCAGCCCTCAGGAATTGGTTTCCATGATCGTAGGTAAAGCTGTTAATATGGCAAAAGCAATGAATGTTCCTATCATAGGCATTGTCGAGAATTACAGCTACATCGAGTGCCCGGATTGCGGAAAGCACATTCCCGTATTCGGAAAGAGTCACATTGATGAGACTTGTGAAAAGTATGGCCTTAAGTGCCTTGCAAAGCTTCCTGTAAACAGCAGAGTAGCTGAAGCAGTGGATGAAGGTATGGTAGAGGATGTTCTGATCGAGGAATTGGTCGGAGCTGCAGACTTTATCGAAAGTACCTTTCCTGTAGAAAAATAATAAAGAACAGTTTTAATATTCTATTGAACATGGCATTTTATGCATCCTCTTTACCGGGAAACCGGTAAAGAGGTGTTTTTTTGCAAAAAAATATCGGACAGTAAACTGCCCGATATATATGATCTTGTTATGTTTTGAACTAATGTGATATTCACAGGATTCCACGAGATCTCAGATATAAATACCGTATTAAACTCTATGGAATGAAATAGGGTGTCGGTGTAGGAGTTATCATGGCTTCAGGTGCAGGAACCGGCATTGGAGCCATGTAATCCGTGATTTCAGGTGTTGGTACAGGAACAGGAGTGGGAGTGTACAGATCTATATCTCCGTCGTCCCAGCCTGAACCTTCTCCTTCATACCAGAATATGCCTTCTCCTTCATGTTCTATATCGCCGTCACCAAGTCCCGCAGGAGTGGGTGTAGCTGAAGGATTGAGGAGATGCTGCATTTCGTTCAGGAAGGTTTCAAGCTCATCATAGGTAAGAGGAGGATGTGGTGTCGGAGTAGGGAATGGCGTTCTGGTAGGGAAGGGGCTGGGTGTAGCCGTTACAAGACCCTGTTCGATACGACATTCATAGCAATAGCCGTCCGGAACGATATATTTGGTATCCGAGGTGGTGTATATAACCTGCTCTTTGGTGGAAATAAACACGGGTGTAACAGAAGGAACAGGTGTAAGTTCAAGGGTAAGAGAATCAATTATGGATTTGTTCTCGGTATAGAACATTACGTTTTCATCATTTACGGAAAGCAAAAGCTTGAGTTTCCTAAACAGTTCAAAGAATCTTGAAAGCATGCTCTGCCTGGTCTCCGGAGCCATATAACCCTCAGGAGTGGGAGTAGGAGTTGGCGTAAATGTGGGTGTAGGTGTTGAAGTATATAAAGGATCGGGTGTTGCCGTGGGCAAAATGAAAGCATGAGGTGTGGGAGTGGGAGACAGGATAGTCATATCCGTATCAACCGGTGTCCAGATCTCGCCTTCATCCTTGACCAGAAGCACTTTCTCCGTATAATCCGTACATCCTTCCTGAGCGATCAGTCCGGTCTTGTTGCATACCTTAACGGAAACGTGGCAGTCGCAGTATTCTGTGGGAACTGTTCCCTTGGCAAAGTATTCTGTCCTGATGCAGTTACCGCCCTCATATTTATCACAGAGGCCATGAACCGCCAACTTTCCGCACTTGGTACAGATCTCGGCGGTAGTGATGGAATCCGGAGCTTCAAAACCTGCTTCAGGAAGAGCCTTAAGTTTATGAACTCTTTCCATTATCTCTCGCCAAAGGATCTCATGAGTATTTGTGGTCTTTATGAAGAAGGATATATCAAAGCCTTCCCAGATACCTGCGGTATAGTAGGGCGAATAGCCTTCAAACCAAAGGTCGAAGTTATCGGAAGTAGTACCGGACTTTCCTGCCAGAGTCATGGGATACTCCTGGAATGCGGCGATGGAAGCAGTACCGATGTTCTTCTTTAAAGTATCCTGCATGGCAGAGGTGAGAAGGAAAGCTGTGGAGTTTTTCATTACCTGCTTGGGTGCCGGCTTGTGTTCGATCAGTACATTTCCGTTGTGGTCCAGTACCTTTGAATAATAATAGGGCTTATTGTATATACCTTTGTTGGCAATAGCAGCATAGGCCGCTGTAAGTTCCAGGTTGGTAACACCGTTGGTGAGACCGCCCAGTGCCAGGGTATAGTTGATATCCGTATAGCCTTTTCCGTCTTTTCCGACCTTGTATTCAACCAGGGAGGTAAAGCCCAGGTCCTTAAGATAATCGAAAGCAACAAGTGGCGTAACTCTTTCAAGAGTACGGCAGGCCAGTATGTTCATGGAATAGGATATACCGAGTCTGGTAGTGTTCAGACCCCTGTAAGTATTGGAACCGTACCAGTTGTTTACCTTTTTAATGGAATCGGGATAGTAGTAAGGTGAATCGTCCAGTGCGGAGGCCAGGGTCAGCGTACCGGTATCGAATGCGGGGAGATAGGCTGCAAGCACCTTAAAGGTGGAACCTACCGAACGAAGCGCATCCGTGGCACGATCAAGGACACGGTTACCGGCTTTGTCGCCTCTTCCGCCGGAAAGACCGACAATGGCGCCTGTGGAATGATCCAGCATTACAAAGGAGATCTGAGGCTCAAGGGTTTCGGTGAAACGTTCACCGAGGATGGTGTCGCCCTCTTGGACCATGGCATTTTTAAATTCCGCTACACAGGCTTCTATGTACAGTTTATTGGTGGTCATCAGGTCATATCTTCCGCCGAAGATCCGGACTTGAGTGGTGGAACTTCCTTCAAAATATTTGAAATAGTCAAGGAAATGGTAAAGCTGATAGTGTATGGTGGTTCCGTCTTTCTTTAAAACCGAAAGGGCATAGTCCACATCATAGTAGGAACCCTGTCCTATGGCAGGCCAGATGGTGTCGTCGTTAAGGACTTCGTCGATGATCTCCTGGATCTCTCTGTCCTGAGTGGTGTAAACCGAAAGACCGCCGGTGTAGATCATGTCCGAGGCCTGTGAGGCCGAGTAGCCAAGCTCCTGAAGGTCCGCCATGAGATGGGAGATGACTTCATCCGTAAAGTAGGAGTAGTAGCTTCTGCCGGAGTTTGCGCTTACGTAATTATTGATACGGGCATATACATCCTCGGTGTCAGCAATTGCTGCATCATATTCTTCCTGAGTGATGAACTCGTTTACCAGCATTTTCTTAAGAACACCGTAATCTCCGTTACGACGTTCCATGTTTGCTTCGGGATGCCGATAGGGGTTCATTCTGGTGGGAGACTGGGCGATGCAGGCAAGAACCGCGGCTTCGGAAATTGTAAGATCCTGAGCGGATTTTCCGAAATAGGTGGTGGATGCCATTTCAATACCATAGCAGCCCTGACCCAGGTTAATGGTATTTAAATAATATTCAAGTATCAGTTTCTTGTCGGTGATCGATTCAAGCTGGATGGCAAGATACTGTTCCTGGATCTTACGTACCAGTTTATGAAAATCATTGGTTTCGTTACCGCCTTCAAAGACCTGGTTCTTAAGAAGCTGCTGGGTAATGGTGGAAGCACCGGTGGAAAGAGAACGGTTCTTAATGACTTCACTTACCGCACGGAGGATACTTCTTACATCGATACCGTCATGCTTCCAGAATCTTTCATCCTCTATGGCAACAAAGGCGTTGTAAACATAATCGGGAACATTGTCCAGAGATACGTATTCACGGTTTCCTCCCGCGCCTATAAGAGTCTGGGAAACGGTTTCGTCGGTATAAAAGAAACGGGTAACATATCCTTCGGGGATAACGTTAACGTTTTCAAGGCTGGGGGAAGAAGCGATAACGCCTTTAAGGACGCCCACGCCGGCAAAAATGCCTATAACTATCAACCCTATGGCTATAAGCAAAAGGATCCTGAAACCGGAGACCGAAATACCGGTGGAAATCTTTCTGCTTCGACTTTTTAACTGATGAATTGTTTTGTTTATCTCGTTTTTACTGTAGTTCATATTAGCCTTCCGTAAATCATAAAAGTTCAATTTTTTAGTTTAGCATATTTCTCTTGGTTATTCAAACCTTAATTATTTACCTTATAAGGAAAAAAGTAATGACTTTTGAATAAATATGTAATATAATCCCCCTTGACTCATTGCAGAGAAAAAGCAGAGGCGGAGGAACATAGGACATGAAGAAACTGGTCCAATTTAGGAATATTGTTAAAAACTTTGACGGGCAGTTGGTCCTTAAAGGGATCAACCTGGATATATACGAAAATGAATTCGTTACATTGTTGGGACCTTCAGGCTGCGGTAAGACAACTTTGCTAAGGATACTTGGCGGTTTTTTGGAGCCGGATGAAGGCAATGTCATCTTTGACGGTGAAGACATATCCAAGCTTCCCCCTTATAAGAGGGATCTGAATACGGTATTCCAGAGATATGCCCTTTTTCCGCATATGAATGTATATGACAATGTGGCTTTCGGCCTGAACATAAAGAAAGAGCCCAAGGATCTGGTGGAGCAGAAGGTTATGCGTATGCTCACCCTGGTTGGTCTTGAGGATTTCTCAAAAAGAGGGATAAACGAGATGTCCGGCGGTCAGCAGCAGAGAGTTGCGATCGCAAGGGCGCTGGTTAACGAGCCTAAGGTGCTTTTGCTCGATGAACCTTTAAGTGCTCTGGATGCCAAGCTCCGTAAGGAAATGCAGAGAGAACTTAAAAGAATACAGAGAGAGGTGGGTATCACTTTCATTTTTGTTACCCATGATCAGGAAGAAGCTCTCACCATGTCCGATAAGGTAGTGGTCATGAAAGAAGGAGAGATACAGCAGGTAGGAACTCCCACCGATATATATAACGAGCCCGTTAACAGATATGTTGCCAATTTCATAGGTGACAGCAACATTGTAGATGGCGTGATGCTTGAAGATTGCAAGGTGAGTTTCGAAGATAAGACCTTTGAATGCGTAGATTCCGGCTTCGGTAAGAATACTCCCGTGGATGTGGTCATACGTCCCGAAGACCTGGATATTGTGGGACCCAGATCAGGGCAGCTCAGAGGAATAGTAAAATCCGTTCTCTTTAAGGGCGTTCATTATGAAACAGTGGTGGAGACCAGCGCAGGTACGGCCATCACCGTTGATATGATCGTTACCGAGGATAAGCCTGTAAAAAATGAGGCTGCCGGGGAGATGATGGATGCCAACGACTTTTACGTGGACATTCTGGATCTGGACGAGCTCAGCGACGGCTTTATTATAAACCGTGCGGATGCTCAGGCCTGGAATCCGGAAAATGATGAACGTATCTCCATAAGCAGTGTGGATTATGAGATCAAAAAGGAAAAGGGTACATATCCCGTTACCTTCTCTACCGCCGCAGGTACAAGCGTTACAGTGAACATGATAGTGGCTGAAGTCAATAAGGTGGTGGATGAGGATTACGGCGAGGAGATATATGCTGTTAACTTCTTTAAAAAAGCGGACGAACTGGCAGAAAGTATTGCCCTTAAGACGGATCTTAAGATCTGGGCCAATGCCTATGCAGATGATCTGGAGGACAATTCTCCGGTACAGATCACGGATGTGGTCTATGATTTCGATCCCGCAAACATAGTGCCCGGTACTTATAAGGTTACCTTTAAGACCCAGGGCTATGAGTACAAGGTGGATACAACGGATAAATTTGAAGTGGGTGCTCAGGTGGGGCTTAAGTTCACACCCGAGGACATTCACATCATGAAGAAAGAAATGGGAGAATAGAAGGTAATGAAACATTACAAAAAGATGGTCTATCCCTATGTGGCATGGATATCGGTAATGGTAGTGGCACCTATGCTGCTCATTATGTTCTATGCCTTTACTAAGGATGGAAATGCGGTTCTGGATTTCGTTTTCACATTGGAAAACTTTAAAAAGTTTTTCTCTGATACCATTTTTATCAGTGTTTTGGGACGAAGTCTTAAAATAGCGGTTATTACAACAGTCATATGTTTAGCCGTCGGATATCCGGCAGGCTACTTTATATCAAAATGCGCCGATGGGGTTAAGATGAAATGGATACTTTTGATCACCTTCCCCACTTGGATCAACATGATGGTGAGAACCTATGCCTGGAGAGGGATCCTTCAGGATGACGGTATCATAAATAAGTTCTTCGGACTTTTCGGCCTGGGACCTGTGCCCATGCTTAATACAGGCTTTGCTGTGGTTTTGGGTATGGTATATAACTTCCTGCCCTTTATGATCATACAGATCTATACATCACTGGCAAAGCTCGATACCAGCCTTCTTGAGGCCGCTGCGGATCTGGGAGCCAACAAGACCAAGAGTTTCTTAAGGATCACTTTGCCTTTGTCCATACCCGGAGTTTTAAGCGGTATCACTTTGGTGTTCCTGCCGGCGGTATCCAGCTTCTATATTCCGGAGATGCTTGGCGGCGGTCGTTACTACATGATAGGAAATTTGATCGAGACCCAGTTCCTTACAACGGAAAACTGGAACTTCGGAAGTGCGGTTTCACTTATCATGGTGATCATTATCATAGTTTCCATGTATTTTACCGGAAAAGCGGATAAGACCGAGATCATGGAACAGCGAGGCAATTGATGAAAAGACAGAATAAATTATCATCCAAAATACTGATGTGGGTTTTGGCACTTTTCTTCTATGCACCCATAATATATGCCATTGTTTTTTCCTTTAACGAAGGAAAATCCCTGACAAACTTTACCGGCTTTTCACTTCAGTGGTACGGTAAGATGTTCAGAGACAGGGAAATGAAGGAAGCGGTGTTCTATACCATAGTCATAGCGGCTTTGGCCACAGTCTTGTCCACCCTTTTCGGAACCGTTGCGGCAATAGGACTTTCAAAGAGCAACAAGGGACTTAAGTTTGCGGTGGAACAGATCAACAACCTTCCCATCATGAATCCCGACATTGTTACCGCTATAGGACTTTTGGTGCTGTTTGCCACATTGCATTTTAAAAACGGTTTCGGAACGATGCTTCTTGCTCACGTAATGTTTTGTACACCTTATGTGATCTTAAGTGTGATGCCGAGGCTGCGAGGATTGGATCCGAATCTGGCGGAAGCGGCTATGGATCTCGGGGCCACGCCTTTATATGCCTTATGGAAAGTAGTCATACCCCAGATAATGCCGGGTATAATATCCGGTGCGTTGACCGCATTTACCATGAGTTTTGACGATTTCGTCATTTCCTTCTTTGTGCAGGGAAACGGAGTTTCAAATATATCGATCATCGTTTATACCATGTCAAAGAGAGTCAACCCTTCGATAAACGCTCTTGCCACACTTGTAACGGTTATAATCTCGGTCTTTCTGTTGCTGGCCAATATCGTTCCTTCAAAGATCGGCAAAAAGAAAAATCTTGCGTTACCGGCATAAATGATATAAGATGTGCGGGAAATATAATTTCCGGTTAGGAGAATAAAGAAAATGAAAAAAAGATTTATGATCACGGCGCTTGTAATGGCGTTGATCGCATCCTGCTTCGGCGGCTGCGGAGGTGCAAAGGAAAAACTTAAGCTCTATATCTGGGGTGAGTACCTGGGTGAAGATGTTATTTCCAATTTTGAAAAGGAATATAATTGCAGAGTCATCGTGGAATACTATGATTCCAATGAGATGATGTATACCAAACTGGCAGGGGGCAGTGCCTATGATGTATTGGTTCCTTCGGACTACATGATCGAGAGACTTATAAACGAAAAGATGTTACAGCCCATAGATAAGTCTGCCATTCCCAACATTTCCCTTCTTGCGGACGGCGTTAAGAACATGGGTTACGATCCCGACAATACCTATTCCGTTCCCTACTTCTGGGGTACCTGCGGCATTGTTTACAACAAGAACAACGTGGATTACAGCGATCTTGAAAATGAGGGCTTCGGTATAATGAAAGACCCCAAGTACAAGGGCAAGCTCTATATGTACAATTCCTCCAGAGACAGCTTTATGATCGCTTTAAAGCAGCTGGGTTATTCCTGCAACACGGAAAACGAGAATGAGATAAACGAAGCCTATAAGTGGCTGATCGAGCTTGACGAAGCTACCGAACCCGTTTATGTTACGGATCTCGTCATCGATTCCATGGCTCAAGGAGAAAAAGATCTGGCCATCATGTACAGCGGTGATGCGGCTTACGTTCTCGGTGAGAATGAGAATATGAGCTATTACACTCCCGCTTGCGGAACCAACATCTGGTGCGATGCCATGGTTATCCCCACCAATGCTGAAAACCCCACTCTTGCAAACAAGTTTATCAATTATATGCTCACCAAAGAAGCATGCATGGACAATACTCTTACCGTAGGCTATACTTCACCCAATGCCGAAGTGCTTGCGGAGGTTACGGCAGAGGGCGGAGATTATGCGGATAACGAGGCATATCTTCCCAGGACCTATGCTCTTGATGAGATCTATCATGATAATGAGACCATCAGAAGACTTACAAACGATCTGTGGACCAAGATCGTTGCCAATGAGTGATCGGATAGAATTTAAATGTCGTGTGAAAGCACGACATTTTTTATTGCCGAAAGAGGGAAAATGGTCTAAAATCAGATCAGGAAAGCAGAAAAGAGGCTTATATGAGGATCGATGTTATTATTCCGGTTTACAAGCCGGATCAAAAATTCAACAGACTTTTGAAGAAACTGTCGGAACAGACGCTTACTCCCGACAAGGTGCTGATAGCAAATACCGTCGGCGAAACCGATGACTGCGATAAGATAAAAAGCAGGGCGAAAGAGGAGATGGGACAGGGAAAAACAGAGATAGAAGTGTACCCTGTTAAGAAAAGTGAATATGATCATGCCCTTACCAGACAGAAGATGGCCGAGATCTCCGATGCGGATGCGGTGCTTTTTATGACACAGGATGCGGTTCCCGCAGGGCCGCATCTTTTGGAACGTCTTTCAGAAGCACTTGAAAACGGTGCAGATGCGGCCTTTGCCCGTCAGGTGGCAAATGAAAAAGCGGATATACTTGAAAAATATACGAGATTATTTAATTACACAGGGAAATCCTATGTAAGGACAGCAGAGGATTTTAAAAAGTACGGGATCAAGACGATCTTTTGCTCCGATACCTGTATGATGTATAAGAAAGACAGATTTATTGAAATGGGTGGCTTTAGGGAAAAGAGCATTTTTGCCGAAGACATGACCTATGCCTACAGACTTCTTAAGGCGGGAGGCAGTCTTGCATATGTGTCTGAAGCAAAGGTCTTTCATTCTCATGATTACAGTCTTAAAGACAATTTTAAGCGCAGTTTTGCTCTCGGCGTGAACCAGGCGGATCATCCGGAGATCTTTAAGAAGCTTTCTTCCGAAAAGGAAGGTACCAGATATGTGAAATACATGATAAAAAGGCTGGGAAAGCAGGGAAGACTCCTTAAAACTCCCTATTTCATCCTGTCCTGCGGAGTGCGGTATCTGGGAGTGATCATGGGAAGGAATTATAAGGTCCTGGGAAAAAAGAGAGCAATAAAGATAACCGGAAACAAAAACTATTTTACGAATGCGGTTTAAATAATAAAAAAATGCGTTTTGTCGAGATATCGGCAAAACGCTTAATTTTTATATCATATCTTTATATGCTTCAAGTACTTTTTCCATGGCGCTTCTTCCCGGAGCTCCGATGGTGTTTCTCTTATCCACGCAGGTCTTCATGGCGATGGCTTCATATATGCCTTCGTTGAAGGTGGGACAGATCTTTTTGTATTCTTCAAGCGGAAGTTCATCCAGAGAGCAGTCCTTTTCGATACAGAGAAGGACAAGCTGCCCGATGATACCGTGAGCATCGCGGAAAGGAACGCCGTTCTTTACCAACCAGTCGGCTGCATCTGTGGCATTGGTGAAGCCGTTTTTTGCACTGCTTTCCATGTTTTCCTTATTTACGGTAATGGTCTTAAGCATATCCGTAAAGAGGGAAAGACAATCCTTAACCGTATCCATGGCATCGAAGGCGCCTTCTTTGTCTTCCTGCATATCTTTATTATAAGCAAGGGGAAGACCCTTCATGGTGGTGAGAAGTGCCATGAGATGTCCGTAAACTCTTCCTGTCTTGCCGCGGATGAGCTCCGCGATATCCGGATTTTTCTTCTGAGGCATGATGCTGGAGCCTGTGGAGTAGGCATCATCCAACTCTATAAAACGATATTCGTTGGAATTCCACATGATGATCTCTTCGCAAAAACGGCTTAAGTGCATCATGGTGATCGAAAGGTCCGAAAGGAGTTCAAGAAGATAATCCCTGTCGGACACGGAATCCATTGAGTTAAGAGTAGGACCGTAAAAGCCGAGGAGTGAAGCAGTGAGCTTTCTGTCCAGAGGGTAGGTGGTGCCTGCCAAAGCTCCGCTGCCGAGAGGACAGTAGTTCATGCGTTCACGATTGTCCTTAAGACGGGAACGGTCTCTTAAAAACATTTCAAAGTAAGCGCCCAGATGATGAGCCAGTGTTACAGGCTGGGCCTTCTGCAAATGGGTGAAACCGGGCATGTAGGTGTCCAGATTTTTTTCCATGAGCACATAGAGCTCCTTTAAAAGGCCGGTTTCTAAGGCGATGAGTTCGTCTGTTACATCTCTGGTGTAGAGTCTCATGTCCAAAGCCACCTGATCGTTACGGGAACGGCCTGTGTGCAGCTTCTTTCCGGTATCCCCCGTGCGGGCGATGAGCTCGGCTTCAACGAAGGAATGGATATCTTCGGATTCTGTGCCGAACACAAGTTTACCGTTATCTATATCGGCTTTTATGTCATTCAGGGTTTTAATTATAAGATCCTTTTCCTCATCGGATATAATACCGCAGGCCGCCAGCATGGTAACATGTGCGATGCTACCGCGGATGTCCTGTGCGTAAAATCTCTGATCGAAGGAAAGAGATTCGTTGAATCGATGTACAAGTTGGTCTTCTTCTTTGGTAAAACGTCCGCCCCAGAGTTTCATTAGGTTCTCCTTAATCTTTATTTTTGCGAGGTGTGACCTTCAGATACTTGGGTGTATCCAATCCGATCCTAAAGTCTTCCTCAGTGATATTGCACGTGTAGTACTTAAGAACATTTCCCGTCTCCAATTCATGAACCATGGGGGCAGTCTTGTCCCTGTTATTTACATAGGCAAAGGAATCATACATTTTGAAATTTTCAGCTACCGTCACATCATAGGGAAGGAGAGGCGCCATTTTCTTTTCAGCTGATTTTTCCATGAAAAGCCTCCGTTCAAACTTGTACTATGATAAACCCAGATCAAAAAAAATACAACTTCAAAAAAATAATTCTTTACAAATTCAGTGTGTCAGTATATAATATGGCACGTCAAATTGTCTGATTCATATGTTCAAATGATAGTTCTAAAACTTCAGGAACAGATCCAATTAAAATGTACAAAATAAAATACGGAAAAAACAAGACGGGGACGATCATTCGTGTCCTGCTTTTTGTGATGTTTTTTACTGCCGGAGCCTTTGCTTCTCTTTTGGCAGAAAGGCTGTGTATTGCAAACGGTGTGGGGTTTGAGGCAGAAAGGCAGGTAAGCACGCAGGAAGAGACACAGGACACTATAGAACGGGAAACAGTGATCGAAGAAAAGAACACTCCCGAAATGAGGGAAGTGTGGATCGACGGGATAGATATCAGTAATTACATATCCGAAGGTGATCTGATCGATGTCCGGATAGTAGATCCGAATGGAGGAGATTCCAAACTTTTGGCGGAAAAATGCATTAAAGGCATGGACAAGGAAGGGGTTTTTCTCCTGGTCAGGGAAGATGAGCTGGCCTGTATCACCGATGCACTGATCGGTATGAAAGAAGGAAGCATAGTCAGAGCCTATGCCGTGAGGATACCCTGATGAAGCAGAGAGAGGAAGGGGACTGGCCCTTTGATAACGGTGGCTTCCTGACCGGAAAACAGCTTTTAAACATTTTAATCCTGGAAAGAAGAGAAGAATTGGAAGAACTCCTTAAAACAGAGGCTTCCGATGAACTTACCGGGGATGACCTTAAGAAGATGTACAAAGCTCTTCTCTCGGAAAAGGTATTGGGTATTCCGGAAAAAGAAAGGGATTTTTTAAAAATGCAGGGAGATAAGGAAAAGGAAAGGGCCGGAGATCTTTCCTTCGTTATAAACTTTACGGATTGGGAGATAAGGACCGGATCCTTTTGCAAGATCCAAAATCATTCCGGTACCGAGCTTTCCGCAGACGGTCAAAGATACAAAAAGGCCGCTTTTCTCTGTTCCGATAACCGGGAAGAAGAGGAAAGGATAATAAGGATACTGGCAATAGAAGAAACGGGAAAAGAACTGACCTGCAGAGATCCTGAGATCGAAAGCGGAGCATTCTGTGCCGTCAGACCTCCTGCAGGAAAATGGGGAATGATGATAAAGGGAAGGAGAGGAAGACAAAATGAAATGCATATGTTTTGACGGCGTCGATTGTGAAGATATCGTCATGCACTTTGCAAAACTGCTTAAACTGTCAGGGATAGATGTGGCCATAAATGACACGGTGAGAAGTTATTCCTTTTCCGATATCCCTTTGATAAGGGAGGAAGAGATAAAAGAATATCCCGGAGTGCTTTTGATAAACGGGATGATAAAGGCAAAAAAAGCTTCAGGTGATATCAACTGCCTTGTTACGGATATCTTCCCCGCAACTGCCAGAAGGTTTGAAAGGGACATGAGACAGCTGGGATGTAATGTCTATGACCTGGTGCTGATCAGAGATATCTGCGGAAATGAAAAAGCAGGGGATTACATAATGAACCTGCTTAAGATAAAGGGAAGCAGTGTCTATTTAAGAGAAAGCGTCAAGGACTTGACAGTGAGATGCTGTCTTCAGGAAGGGATACAATACCGCCTTAAGAACCTGAGTCCGGGAATGAGAAAAGGTCTTATGGATATGGGTGAAGAGATCATGGGACTGACCCGCAGAAAAATGAAAAAAGTAATGGAAAGGGAGAAAAAATGGGCAAGATCTTTGAGTTCAGATCCGACCTTTCGGGAACAGGCCACGTAACCTCCTGTGTTTCTGCCGCAGCATCCTGGCTTGCCGCAGAGACCGGATTTAATACGGCGGTGGTCCAGCTCCCCGGAGGGAAGAACGACATCTGCGACTGTTTTGACAGACACTTAGCAAATGATCTAAAGAAAGAGATCTATAAAAAGACCGGCCTCTCTGCTCTGTTGCTGATGATAAGGGGAGGAAGATTAAATGAAGAAAAGGTGAGAGGCTGTGCGCTTAAAACTCTGAGTCCTTCTCTGGATGTGTTCCACGGGGGAGGTCTTATAAGGGGAAAAGAAGAGGATGAACTCTCGGAGGTAATGATATCCGAGATCGGAAAAGTGTACGACCTGGTATTGGTGGACTGCGGAGCGGGCAGAAGGATAAAGGCGGATACCACAATGTGGATGTTGCCCCAGAGCAAAAGGGCATGGAAAGAACATTTTGAAAAACAGGGAAAAGATAAAAAAGATATGTTTGTGGTTAACGGTAGCCTTAAGAATTCCACTGCCGGCGCCGGGAGTTTCAGATTTTCCTACGGAACGGAACTGACTATGCTGCCCTCCTGCACAGGCTTCATGGATGCGCTTTCCGAAGGGACGGTTGTGGAGTTTTTTAAGACCATGAGGAATATGGGAAGGTATATGCCGGATCATTATTTCACATCCAAAACCGGGGAAATGGTAAATAAAATGTTGAAAGGAGGAGGAAGATGACAGGTGAGGTCCTTCAGCTGGTCTTTCTTTTGCTTCTGATCCCGTTGGCGGGATATATGCTTTTTAAAGAAAGAAAGGAAAAAAAGGATGAGACCATGAGGTGTGTGACCTTCTCGCGGCTGGTAAAGGAGGGAGCAGAACTTCTTAACGACTACGGCCTTAGGAAACAAAACTTCGGCGGGAATTCGGCTTTAAATGTACAAAAGACCGAGGAGTCGGTGGCAGAGGCTCTGGGAAACTGCTGCAGCGGGCTTAAAGGACCCAGGGATGTGATAAAGTCTGTGATCCTTGCCTGGCTAACGGAGGTTAAAAAACCCACGGATGAAGAATTGGACAGGATATTTAATGAAAGCGGCAATCTTTGGGGGAGATTTGAGTGCATACTTTACGAGGCGGGAAAGAATGAGCGGGAAAGAGGCTTTGAAAAACTCTGGGAAAGCAGGTTCAAGGATGTTTCTGTCTGTTGCGGAGAGTTGTCGGGTAATTATGTTGAGGATGCATATGCCTGTTTATGCCGTAATATGGACAGGGAGGACAGGCTAAAGGTGTTGGCGACCATGATCTACGCCATGACGGTGGGCTTTGGAGAAGTGGATTCATTGATGTGGCAGAAGGGATGCATCGAAGAGATACAGTTGGGAATGTCGGGATGCATAAAGGATAACTACGATTACAGGGAAATGCTGGAAGAAAAGAAAAATGTTGAAAGCAAAAGCTTCAGCAGGGACAGCGTGCACATCCTGGTCTCGGGGATTCCGGTCAGGCTGCTGTTCCTTTCCTTCGGATCCGATGATGAATTGATCAGAGTATTAAGAAACCTGATAAAAAACACGGGAGCGGGTGAACTTACAAGAAGAACGCCGAGGATCGTGGCGGACACCCCCGACGGAAGAAGAGTGACTGTTACAAGACCGCCTTTTTCGGACTCCTGGGCAGGGCTTATCAGAAAATTTGATACCGTGCCGAGGATATCCCTGGATGAACTGGTGGAGGACGAAGAACTAAGGGATCTCCTGATACGCATATTGCACACCAGGAAGAGTATTGCGGTAACGGGAGAAACAGCCTCGGGAAAGACCACCCTTTTAAGGGCGTTGCTTATAGAGATAGGTAAGGAAAAGAGCATACGCGTGATCGAGGCGGAAAGCTTTGAACTTAATATCCGTGATTATCTCCCGAAAGCCAATACCCTGACCTTAAGAGTGTCGGATAAGGATCCGGCGGACAGAGTCCTGGGATTTTCCAAGAAGACCACGGGACAGGTTTTTGCCGTGGGAGAGGTGAATACTCCGGACATGGCGGTTACGCTTACAGATATCGCTAAAACTGCGGAGACTATTCTGTTTACCGCCCACTATAAGGAAACTTCCGACATGGTGAGGGATTTTACCAACGCCCGGCTCAATGCGGGAGGATACAGCGATGAAAGGCTGGCCAGAAGCGAAGCGGTGAACGCACTGGGAATAGACATACATATGAGGCGAAAGGGAGGCTTAAGATGCATAGAAAGGATCAGCGAGGTTCAAGATGACGGTGGTATCAAATGTCTTTGGCCACTACCGACGGTGGGTTGAAAAAGGGCTTGAAGAACTCTGCCCCTATGGAAGGGAGACACTTAAGGAAAAGTCGGGAAAGATAGTGTTTCTGTCCGTTACGGCAGCGGTACTCAGCATGATCTTCGTTCTTTTGATAAACGGACCCGGCTTTTTTACATGGCTCTTAATGGGCTTTGTCACCTATATCATGACCAGAGAGATACCGGGGATCATCTTGAGAAACATGAGAAACCGGCTGTACATGAAGCTGCCCGGATATCTGTCGGGAGTCAGAAAGAAGTTCCTTAATCTGGGAAACATTCCGGAAGCGGTCAAAGAAGCCTCAAGGGAAATGCCGGAGGAGATAAGGCTCAATGCTGAGGAGATACATGACATTTTGCTTCTGGGAGAAAGAAGAAAAGCAGTGAGGGAATATGTGGGAAAAGGAGTGAGAAACCGTTTCCTTAAACTGTTCCTGATACAGGCCTTTGAGGCTTCCGAATTCGGGGACGGAAAAGGTGAAAAGGAGGGCTCTGTCTTTGCGGAAAATCTGAATCTTCTTAGGAACGGTGTTGCGGGAGAACTGTATTCTTCCAGGAAAACCGCATATATGTTCTCGGGATATATGACTGTGGCTGTGGTCCCTGTACTTTTTTACGGTGTGTTCAAAAAGGCAGGTCTGGCATTTACCGATAACATGACCGGCTTTTACGAAGGATACGGCAAGGCTGTACTTTTGGGGGCTCTTATACTTTCTTTTTTCGTATACCGGATGGTGTCGGATGCGGGATCGGATCCGGGAAGGGCAGAAAAGTTTTTTACGGGAACCCGGCCGGAAAGGCTCTCCGGAAAACTGGAAAACAATAAGGGGATCATATGCAGGCTGATCAGAATGCTGATATCGGAAACAGATACCGAAGACACGGTGGCAGAAACGGTCATGAAAATGGCAGCGGCCTTTTCTTTCCCGGTGATCTCAGGGATCATCATGGGAGTGGAAAGCTGCCCGGGGGGACTTGTGATACTGGGAGTGATGGGGGTGCTGGCGTCGCTTATGCCTTTGCTGGAACTGATCTTTAAAAAGGCGAGATATAAGAATCTGACAGTGGAGGAGATAAAAAGGATGCAGATGGTGATCATGATGGAGAGAAAGCTGGAGAGCATCACGGTCACTGATCTTTTATCGGATCTGGAATTATTTGCCAGAGCCTTCGGAAACGAGATCAGGGAAACTCTTAACATCCTGCCGGGAGGAGCGGAAAAAGCATTGAGAAACTTAAAGGAAAAGGGAAAGAAGAAAAATGAGTATTTCGAAAGTATCGCAGACGGGTTTCTTGCCGTCGATGAAGTCGGTATCGAAGATGCATTTGCGGATACGATATCCGACAGGGAGAACATGGAAAAGATGGAAGAACTGGAAAACACCATAAGGACGGAAAAACGAAAGGACCTTACGGATATCATAGCATGGATACCGGGGGCTGTAATGTTGGGAGGGTATTTTGTTATCCCCTTCCTTAAAATGACATTGGGTGAAATGGAAGAACTGTTCAACATACTAAAGGGCATTTAGGAGGGAGTATGTCTGTAGTAAAGGAATTCATTCTGTTTGCAGCAGGGCTTGTTATAACAGTGTCTCTGGCAATGATAGGATTTAAGGTCTATTCAAAGGCAGCGGAGATCGGAAAGAACATAGTGGAGCAGGAGGAAAACTCCATAAGGGAACTAAAGAAATATGAGATCACCAGGTTTGACGGAACAGAGATCGACGGCAGCCGGGCAATATCCTATGTTAAGAAGATGTATGCCTCGGAAGGGATCACTGTCGAAGTCAGGACGGAAAAAAAGAGTTTCGTGTTGGATGAGATCTCCGCAGCCTGTATCAGGGACACTTCATCCGTATATTATATGAACCCTCTGAAAAAATATCATGTAACTGTCCGCTTCGATGAGAACGATGCGGTAAAAAAGATCACAGTAGAACAAAGGAGATAAAAAATGGATATAGTTAAAAAGATAATTTACTTTTCGGTTGGCATCATCATGACAGTTGGCTTTGTGGTGATAGGGATGTCTATGTATAACAAATCAAAGGAGACCATATATGCGGCAAATTCACAGTATGACGATCTTATGGGCCATTATTCGGATATAGAATATGCCATGTATGACGGAACCGGAAACACAGCTTCGGGAGGAGAGATTAAGAGCCTCATAAACCGCCTTGACGATGAAAACGTAACGATATATGTGAAAAACGGCAGTTTTCTGAAGAGCCAGTCCAAGGATAAGGAGGGCGTGGCATATAATTGCTCTGCGGGTACGGTGTGCGGATATGATGACAAGAATATGATCAACTTTGAAGAAGCGGCCAGGAACATAAGTGACAGGTCCATGTCCATGTATTATATAAATCCCAATGCGACCTTTGATGCAAAACTACACAGGGATGAAAACGGTATCATAGACAGATTGACCTTTACTCAAAGATAGGAGGCGGGATGAAAAGAAATTCTGTCATAAATCTCGGTGCGGATATTTTGATATTTTCATCCGGAGTGACACTTTTACTGGGAATCACCGTTTACCTGATAGGGCTGTATGAACAGCTGATCCGGGCGGCATTGATGTGAGGCGGATAATATGAACGGACCTGACCATATACTGGGGGTGCTTACCTTTATCCTTATATTGATGATCTCACCACTGTTACAATGGAAGGAAACGGTGTCTGAAGTAAAGCGGGCTGTTATTAGAAAAGCAGTTGACGAAAACAAAGATGAACCGGAATATATCCTGACGGTGGGAGAGATAATAAATGTTCATGTTACGGCGGTAAGCATCACCCCGGAGGGGGAGATCGACTCGGAACTGTACCCATATTTTTACAGGGAGACAGAACCGAAGGATGAAGACAAAAAGAAAGGGAAGCTGATCTACTATGGATTTTGAAGAACTTGTTATGCGGTTTCTGCTGATCGCGGTATGTTTTTTTGGACCTGTTGTTTTTCTTAAGGGAGAGATTTCTTTTATAAAGGTTGTATTGTATGAGATGCTCAAGATTGATATTGATATTTGGGATCCTGTTCTGCCTTTCCTTTTCTTCCGTAAGCTATGAAAGGTATGTTTTAAAAACGGTGCTGCGGCAGCGGGAGAGGCTGGAGGCTGTGTTTAATGCGGCAGCGGATGCGGTGACAGGGGACTTTGGCAAAAGCCTGTATGAACCCCGGCCCATATTGAGGGCTCAAATGGTCTTTGAACATGTTTGCCGCGCATTGACCGATGAGGAAGGGGTGAGATTAAAGAAGATCACGGTTTCCGTAAACGGTGTTACGGCAGAGGAGGAGACGGAACTTCTTAATGTAAGAGGCAGCGACATCCTTGAACTGTGTTTTGAATCCGAGACCTTTGAGATCAGTGCGCCGGGAAGAAAACTGAATTATGAAATCATTATTGTACGCAGGGTGACCCTTGACTGAAAACCGGTCATAAAGTAAAATGTGTCTGCCCGGAAAGATCCGGCCTTAATGAAAAAAGGCGTGCCATGAGATCGATCCGTGGCACAGGGAAAGGGTGATACATTATGAAAGCAGATCTGCACGTACATACATATTTTTCCACGGATTCCAATGCCTGTATGCAGGAATCTGTGGAAGTTGCCATTAAAAGAGGACTTGATGCCATCGCTTTTACGGAACACTGGGATGAAGATTATCCGGAGGAGTTCAGAGAAGATTTAAGGGAAGCGAACGGACCGGAAGGAATGAAGCTCCATCCGGATTTTGATGAGAGACCTCTTTTTACTTTTGATATAGAAAAGTATTTTAAAGAACTTGAAAGAGTTAGAAGCCTATACGGTGACCGGATCCGTATCCTTTCGGGAATAGAACTGGGGATGAGGCCTCACAGACCCGACATCCTTAAACTATACAAAGGAATGGTGGACAAATATCGGTTTGACGTGGTCCTGGGTTCGGTACATCTGGTAAACGATGAAGAACCCTACTATCCGGAAGCCTGGTTTAAACTGGGGGCAGACAGACTTATAAAAGAGTACTATGAAAATATGCTTGAATGCGTTAAAGAATATGATCTCTTTACCTCTCTTGCCCACATAGACTATGTGGTCCGCTATGTTCCTGACGAACTGATCGATACCACTCCCGAAGAATATTTTAAGGGGGTATACGGCAGGAATTCCCAAACTATTGATGAGATCCTTAAGATCATAATCAAAAGAGGTCAGGCATTGGAAGTTAATACAAATGGGGCATTCACAAGGATAAAACATGTTCATCCTTCGGATGCCATAATGAACAGATATAAGGAGTTGGGCGGAACTGCGATCACTTACGGATCCGATGCCCACTATTCCGAAAAAGTGGGAGACGGTATCTATGGCATTTGACGGTATAACGGTTGCCTGCCTGGTGCAGGAATTAAACCGCAGATTAAAGGGCGGAAGGATCTCCAAGATCGCTCAGCCCGAGAAAGATGAATTACAGCTTACTGTAAAAGCAGATGAAAATCTGAGACTGCTGATCTCAGCCAATGCGTCCTTGCCGCTCATGTATATTACGGAGGACAACAAGCAGAGCCCCATGACGGCTCCTGCTTTTTGTATGCTTTTAAGAAAACATTTTAACAGTGCGAGGATCGTGGATATCCGCCAGGGCCACAGTAAGGAACCCAGTCTGGAAAGAACGGTGGATTTTTATATAGAGCATCTGGATGAAATGGGGGATCTTAAACTCAAGCATCTCATCGTGGAGTTAATGGGAAAGTACAGTAATATCATCCTCTGCGATGAAGAGTATAAGATATTGGACTCGATCAAAAGGGTAAATTCCTTTATGAGCTCCGTCAGAGAGGTCCTGCCCGGAAGGGATTACTTCCTGCCGGGAACTGAGGACAGAGCCGAAGTGCTGACCATGGACCTTGAAACTTTCAGAGCAAAAGTGCTTTCAAAAAATATGCCTGTGGTTAAAGCCATCTATACAGGCCTTACGGGCATCAGCCCCCAGGTGGCCGAAGAACTGGTCAGAAAAGCGGGAATGGACGGCAGGACCCCTGCCTGTGAGATAGACGAAGACTTTGGCCTTCACCTTTATAAGTGTATAAAAAGAGTAGCGGATGATATAACGGAAGGGACATTCAGCCCCCTAATGCTGCTGGAGGACGGTGTGCCCTCAGAGTTTTCGGTAATACCCTTTACGGAAGAACTTCCGGATAACTACGAGATAAGGGAGTACACTTCAGTATCTTGTCTCCTGTCGGATTTTTATTCTGAGAGAAATGCGGCAACAGCCATAAGACAGAAATCCGCGGATCTGAGGAAGATCGTAAACACAGCCATAGAAAGAGAAGCCAAGAAACTTGCATTGCAGCAAAAGCAGATGGAGGATACGGCCAAAAGAGATAAATACAGAGTATACGGAGAACTTTTGACAGCCTACGGATATAATGCCGAGCCGGGCAGCCGGGTATTAAAGGCTTTTGATTATTATTCGGAAAAAGAGATCGCTATTCCCCTGGACAGTGAACTGACTCCCATCCAGAATGCAAAGAAGTACTTTGACAGATATGCAAAGCTTAAGAGGACCTTTGAGGCTTTAAGTGTTTATATTGAAGAAACCAAAAAAAATCTGGAACACCTTAACAGTATTGCTCTTTCTCTTGAGATAGCAACGGATGAAGGGGATCTTGCCCAGATAAAAAAAGAACTCACGGATAACGGTTATATCAGGTTTAAACTTCAAAAGGACGGCAGGAATAAGGGAAAGACCAGGATCAAAAGCAGTCCGCTGCACTTCGTTTCTCCCGAGGGCATTAACTTTTACGTGGGAAAGAACAATATACAAAACGATGAACTGACTTTCGGACTTGCAACCAACAATGACTGGTGGTTCCATGCCAAGGGTTGCCCCGGATCTCATGTTATAATGCAGACGGGAAACAGTGAAGTGCCGGATGCGGCCTTCGAATATGCCGGGGCTCTGGCTGCTCATTTTTCATCGGCGGCAAAAAACGGTAAAGTCGAAGTGGATTACGTAAAGAAAAAAGAGATAAAAAAACCTGCAAATGCAAAGCCCGGATTTGTCATTTATCACACCAATTATTCCCTTGTGGCCACTACGGACATTTCGGCTCTGTCCTTAATTTCTTGACTAAATGCGGGAAAGGGAATATAATAATAAGTTGATTTCGGGTTTTACCCGGTTTAACAGAGTTATAAAAAGTAAAACGACGGCATCATGTTTTTTCATTTTGAGTAATGGAATGATGTCGGGAAAGGACGTGTTTAAATGACAAAGATTGATATAATATCCGGATTTTTGGGTGCAGGAAAGACGACGCTCATAAAAAAGCTTCTTGACGGTGCCTTCAAAGGAGAAAAAGTGGTCCTCATCGAAAATGAATTCGGTGAGATCGGTATTGACGGAGGTTTCCTTAAGGATGCGGGAGTAGAGATTACGGAAATGAATTCCGGATGTATCTGCTGCTCACTTGTGGGAGATTTCGGCGAAGCACTTAAAAAAGTGGTTGCTCAGTTCCATCCCGACAGGATCATAATCGAACCTTCGGGAGTAGGAAAACTCTCCGATGTTATCAAAGCGGTTCAGAACGTGGAGGACAAGCTCGACGGTGCAGCCCTCAATTCATTCTCCACAGTAGTGGATTCACAAAAGGCGAAGGTTTATATTAAGAATTTCGGTGAGTTCTTTAACAATCAGGTAGAAAGCGCTAAGACCATTGTCCTGAGCCGTACCCAGAATCTTACCGATGCCAGACTGGAAGAGGTAGTGGCTCTTCTTAAGGAACATAATCCCAATGCCACCATTATTACCACGCCCTGGGACAGCCTGGATCAGAACGTAATGCTTTCCGCAATGGAAAAGAAAGAAAATTTTGCAGATGCGCTTCTTGCAGAGATAAAAGAACATGCTCATGACGACGAGGACGATGACGAGTGCGACGATCCCGAGTGCGAGTGCCATCATCACCATCATCACGATGAGGACGAGGATGAACATGAGCATCACCATCATCACCATGACGAGGATGAGGATGAACATGAGCATCATCATCATCACCATGACGAGGATGAGGATGAACATGAACATCATCACCATCATCATCATCACGGTCATGATGCGGATGAAGTATTTACTAGCTGGGGTAAGGAAACTCCTCATAAGTATGACAAGGCCGGTCTTGAAGAAGTACTTAAGAAGCTTGCATTTTCCGATGAATTCGGAAAGATACTCCGTGCAAAGGGTATGGTAATGGGGACGGACGGAACATGGATCTATTTCGATCTGGTTCCCGAAGAATACGAGATCAGAGACGGTCAGCCTGACTACACAGGAAAGCTTTGTGTCATCGGTTCGGATCTGAAGGAAGATAAACTTGAAGAGGTTTTTAGATAATGACTCCTTTATTCTTAATACTTGGATTTCTTGATGCAGGAAAGACCACATTTATAAGAGACACCCTTATGGATGACGATTTCACCGAAGGTAAGAGCACTTTGCTCATTGTCTGTGAAGAAGGTGAGATCGAATATGACGTTGAGGAAATGAAAAAACGTAAGGTCTCCATCGTTCATGTTGAAAACGAGGAGGATTTCAGACCTTCCTTTATGATGGATTGCGTTAAGACTTACAAGGCAGACAGAGTTATGATCGAATGGAACGGTACCTGGAGTGTTTCGAGGATCCTTGAACAGGGATTCCCGAGACGCTGGGAACTTTCACAGATCATCACCATCGTTGATGCGCCTACTTTTGAAACTTACATGGCCAACATGCGTCAGATGATGAATGAGGTGATCCAGTTTTCTGAGCTGGTCATCTTCAATAAATGCAATGCTTCCACCAAGAGAAACACTCTGAGAAAGCTTGTACGTACATTGAACAGAAGAGCTCAATGTGTATTTGAAGCAGCAGAAGGGGAAGAAAGCGGTTATGATGATGAGATCGAGCTTCCCTATGACATGAACGCTGACGTGATCGAGATCCCGGATGATGATTATGGTATCTTCTATCTGGATGTGCTTGATAACCTTTCGGATTATGTGGGGAAAAAGGTAAAGTTTCTTGCCATGGTCTACAGAGGAAAGGAAACTCCCAAGGGCACATTTGTACCGGGAAGATTTGCCATGACCTGCTGCGCCGCGGACATAGCTTTTATCGGCTTCCTTTGTTATGGAGATGCGGTTGCATACAAGACCAGAGACTGGGTGAAGGTGACGTGCGAGGTGCAGTCAAAGTATCTGAAGGAGTATGAAGGGGAAGGACCCGTTTATAAGCTCATCGAGGTCGAACCCGCCAAGAAACCGGAAGATCACGTGGTAATGATGAATTAAAGGTGAAGACATGGTCCTTCAGATTAATCTTGATGACAAAGAAAAACTGAATCTTATCGGAAAGGCGCTTTCAAGTAATGTCAGGATAGACATTTTAAGGCTCCTTTCCGAAAAAAGCTTTAATGTAAATGAAATAGCGGATAAACTGGACATACCTGCCAGTTCTGCCGCAATGCATGTAAGAGCCCTTGAAGAAGCAGGCCTGATCAAATGTGATCTGGTCCCTGCGGTAAGGGGGTCCATGAAACTTTGCAAAAAAGCGGTGAACGGCATAGAAATAGTTACCGAATCGGCTATAGGTGCTGACTCTGTAGAGATAATAAATATGCCCATAGGTGCATTTGTAAACTATTCCGTAAAACCCACCTGCGGATTGGCAGGAGAAAAAGGAGCCATCGGTCAGGAAGATGAGCCGGGAAGCTTTTATCATCAGGACAGAGGTAACGCCAAGCTCTTGTGGTTTGGAAATACGGGTTTCGTAGAGTACAGATTTCCCAACTATTCATTTAAAGATAAAGAAGCAAAACGGATTGAGATATCATTTGAAGCCTGTTCCGAAGATCATGAGTTCAACATGAATTATCCTTCGGATATCACAGTGTGGGTGAACGGCAGAAATGCCGGAACATGGACCTGTCCTTCGGATTTTGGCGGCAGAAGAGGAATGTGGAATCCCGGCTGGTGGCCCGACAAGAATACTCAATACGGAGATCTTAAGACCTGGTCCATCCGGGAAGACGGATGTTACATTGACGGAGAGAAGGTCTCGGATCTGAAACTTAATGAATTTGGGATAAGGGATGAAAACTATGTATCCGTTAAGATAGGTGTTTCCGAAGATGCAATAAACCGCGGAGGAATGAACCTTTTTGGAGAAGGGTTCGGGGACTATGCCCAGGGCATTAGGATGGCAATATATAAAAAGCAAGTTTAATAAAGGAGAAAACCGATGATAAAGAGCATGACAGGCTTTGGACGCTGTGAGATCGAGGACGGCGGAAGAAAGATAGCTGTAGAGATCAAGTCCGTTAATCACAGATATAGCGAGATAGCCATTAAGATGCCCAAAAAATTAAACTTCTTTGAGGCGGGGATCAGAAGTGTAATGAAGGAGTACTTAAGCCGCGGTAAGGTGGATGTATTTATCACCTATGAAGATACCGGTGAAGCTGCGGGCTATGTTAAGTACAACAGAGAGACTGCAAGAGAGTATATCGAGTACATTAAGCAGATCTCGGAGGAGTTCGGACTACCCAATGAAATGAATGCCGCAGTAGTGGCAAGAATGCCGGAAGTAATGAGTTTTGAAGAAAAAGAAGTTGATGAGGAAGGCCTTTGGAAATTGCTTGAAAGTTGCTTGAGAGGCTGTCTTGAAAAGTTTGTGGAGACCAGGATAGCAGAAGGTGAAAAACTGAAAGAGGATCTTCTCGGAAAGCTTGACGGCATAGATAAAATGGTTGAGAAGATCGAGGCCAGAGGACCCGAGATCCTTAAAGAGTACAGGGATAAGATAATGAACAAGGTAAAGGAACTTTTGGGAGATACCAATGTTTCCGAACAGGTTCTTGCTACCGAGCTCATAGTTTTTGCCGACAAGATCTGTGTTGACGAGGAAATGGTGCGCTTAAAGGCACATGTTTCCAATATGCGTGACACCTTAAACGCAGGAAAAGATGTGGGAAGAAAACTGGACTTTGTTGCTCAGGAAATGAACCGTGAGGCCAACACCACATTGTCAAAGGCAAACGATATAGACATCTCAAATATCGCGATCGAACTTAAAACCGAGATAGAAAAGATCAGAGAACAGATCCAAAATATAGAATAATTTTTAAAAAAAGTATTCGTTTCTATTGACAAGTCATGATATAATTATTACCGATGCTTTGATAAAGGTAATATACAGAATAAATTTTCATTATCGAAAGGAAGTATAAAATGATCCATCCATCCTATGCTGAATTGACACAGAGAATCAATGACAACGCAGAAGGAGAGCAGGCTGTGGTAAACAGTCGTTATTCCATTTGCATAGCTACCGCAAAAAGAGCAAGACAGTTGATCGACGGTGCGGAGCCCCTTGTTGTCCCCAAGTGCGATAAGCCTCTTTCCATCGCTGTTCAGGAACTTTACGAGGGTAAGGTACACATTCTTCCCAATGAGGAGATTGAGAAGTAAAAGGCCTTTAATAAAAAAAACTTAAGATTACTTTTCGAGTATTGACAAAAAAGTAACGACGTGTTTTAATGTTCTAAAATAGGCGGTAAATCTTTGATCTGCCGCTTAAAATATTGCCAAGCGGCACACACAAATACACGCGCATTTGCGTGAAAACAGGAGGAAACAAATATGGCAGTTAAAGTTGCAATTAATGGTTTTGGTCGTATCGGACGTCTTGCATTCAGACAGATGTTCGGAGCAGAGGGCTACGAAGTAGTAGCTATTAACGACTTGACAAGTCCTGCAATGCTTGCTGACTTACTTAAGTATGACACAGCTCAGGGCGGATATTGCGGAAAGATCGGTGAGAACCTTCATACTGTAGATTCCAAGGAGCCCATCTTCGAGGAAGACGGAAAGACAGTTAAGGTTCCCGGATCTATCACAGTAGACGGTAAGGAGATCACTATCTACGCTATGCCTAAGGCAGCAGATCTTCCTTGGGGAGAGCTCGGTGTTGACGTTGTTCTTGAGTGCACAGGTTTCTATTGCTCCAAGGAGAAGTCAATGGCTCACATCCAGGCAGGTGCTAAGAAGGTTGTTATTTCCGCTCCTGCAGGAAAGGACCTCAAGACTATCGTATTCTCCGTTAACGAGAAGACCCTTACAAAGGATGATCAGGTTATCTCTGCTGCATCCTGCACAACAAACTGCCTTGCACCCATGGCTAAGGCTCTCAATGATTATGCTCCTATCCAGAGCGGTATCATGAGCACCATCCATGCATATACAGGCGATCAGATGATCCTTGACGGACCTCACAGAAAGGGCGATCTTCGTCGTGCACGTGCCGGCGCTGCAAACATCGTTCCCAACAGCACAGGTGCTGCTAAGGCCATCGGTCTTGTTATCCCTGAGCTCAACGGAAAGCTCATCGGCTCTGCTCAGAGAGTTCCCGTTCCTACAGGATCCACAACTATCCTTACAGCTGTTGTTAAGGGTGCTGATGTTACCGTTGAAGGTATCAACGCTGCGATGAAGGCTGCTGCAAGCGAGTCCTTCGGTTACAACGAAGATCCCATCGTTTCCTCCGATGTTATCGGTATGAGATTCGGTTCCCTCTTTGATTCCACACAGACAATGGTTTCAAAGATCGGTGATGATCTTTATCAGGTACAGGTTGTTTCTTGGTATGATAACGAGAACAGCTACACAAGCCAGATGGTTCGTACTATCAAGTACTTCGCAGAGATCTGATCATTCAAAATATAAAGACCTTAATGGGGTCCGGTCATTTTGGACCGGACCCCTTCTTTAATGGTAAGGATCAGCCTTTACGGCTTTCTTATATTTTCTATTTTTTCATTACTATCAGGAGGACAATAAAATGGGTTTAAACAAAAAATCTGTTGACGATATTAATGTAAAGGGACGTCGCGTTCTTGTTCGTTGTGACTTTAACGTTCCTTTGAAGAATGGTGTTATCACCGATGAAACACGTATCAATGCAGCACTTCCCACCATCAACAAGCTGATCAAGGACGGCGGAAAGGTTATCCTTTGCTCTCACCTCGGAAAGGTTAAGGAAGGCCCCAATGAGAAGGAATCCCTTGCACCTGTAGCCAAGAAGCTTTCCGAGAAGCTTGGAAAGGAAGTTGTTTTCGTTTCCGATTACAATGTTACCGGAGAAGCAGCAACAAAGGCTGTTGCAGCTATGAAGGAAGGAGATGTTATCCTTCTTCAGAACACACGTTTCAGAGGAAGCGAAGAGACAAAGAACGGTGAAGCTTTCTCCAAGGAACTTGCTGATCTTGCAGACGATTATGTATGCGATGCATTCGGTTCTTCCCACAGAGCTCATGCTTCCGTTGAAGGTGTTACAAAGTTCATCAAGGCTAAGGGCGGCAACAACTGCGTAGGTTACCTTATGCAGAAGGAGATCGAGTTCCTCGGCAACGCTGTTGAAAATCCTGTAAGACCTTTCGTAGCTATCCTTGGCGGTGCTAAGGTTGCTGATAAGCTCGCTGTTATCGATAACCTTCTTAATAAATGCGATACGCTTATCATCGGCGGTGGTATGGCTTATACTTTCCTTAAAGCTCAGGGCTATGAGATCGGTAAGTCTCTTGTAGATAACGAGAAGATCGATTACTGCAAGGATATGCTTGAAAAGGCTAAGAAGAACGGCAAGAAGATCCTTCTTCCCGTTGACTCCGTAACCATCTCTGCTTTCCCTGATCCCATCGATGCAGCAGTTGATACTGAGATCTACGATTACGATAAGATGCCTGCAGATCGTGAAGGCTGCGATATCGGACCCAAGTCCCGCAAGCTTTTCGCAGATGCTGTTGCTACAGCTAAAACAGTTGTTTGGAACGGACCTATGGGAGTATTCGAAAATCCCACACTTGCAGCAGGTACTCTTGCAGTAGCTGAAGCTCTTGCTAAGGCAGATGCAACCACCATCATCGGCGGCGGAGATTCCGCAGCTGCTGTTAACCAGATGGGCCTCGGCGATAAGATGAGCCACATCTCCACAGGCGGCGGTGCTTCTCTTGAGTTCCTTGAGGGCAAGGCTCTTCCCGGCGTAGTTGCAGCTGACGATAAGTAGGATCCGGATTTAAATTATTCGAATTATTTACTATTTTAAGGAGATATATAATGCGTAAAAAGATCATTGCAGGAAACTGGAAGATGAACATGACTCCCAGCCAGGCTGTTGCTCTTTGTGCTGAGCTTAAGGACCTTGTTAAGAATGATGACGTAGACGTGGTTTACTGCGTTCCTGCCATTGACATTGTTCCTGTTGTAGAGGCACTTAAGGGTACCAATGTTAAGGTTGGTGCTGAAAATATGTACTTCGAAGAGAAGGGTGCATACACCGGTGAGATTTCTGCGGCTATGCTTAAGGATGCAGGGGTAGAGTATGTTATCATCGGACATTCCGAGAGAAGAGATTACTTCAAGGAAGATGACGCTCTTTTAAACAAGAAGGTAAAGAAGGCCATCGAAGCAGGTCTTACTCCCATCCTTTGCTGCGGAGAAACCCTTGAGCAGAGAGAAATGGGCATCACTATGGATTGGATCAGAATGCAGATCAAGTCCGATCTCGCAGGCGTTGCAGCAGCTGATGTTGCTAAGCTTGTGATCGCATATGAGCCCATTTGGGCTATCGGAACCGGAAAAACCGCTACCACAGCTCAGGCTGAAGAGGTTTGCGGCGGCATCCGTGAGTGCATTGCTGAAATCTATGATAAGGCTACGGCTGAAGCAGTTCGTATTCAGTACGGCGGCTCCGTAAACGCAGGTAACGCAGCAGAGCTCTTCGCTGAGAAGGACATTGACGGCGGTCTTGTTGGCGGTGCTTCACTTAAGGCAGACTTCGGTAAGATCGTTTGCTACAATAAGTAATGATTTTAAAGACCGGAATTCTTTCCGGTCTTTTTTTGGTTTTCCCGTAGGGGCGTGTGAACAGTAAGTCTCGTAGCCGTGAACTGATACAATTTTTGAAAAATCTTCTTTACAAATGTCAAGTTTTTAAGTATAATAATCCGCAGTGTCGTATTTTAGGAATACGAAATGGATGCGAGGGATGCTCGCAGAATAAAAAATCTCTCGCGTTTGGAGGTGTTCAAAGTGGAAGTATTAAAGATCGTCGTTACAATCATTTATGTTATTGTATGTCTCGCTCTGGTTGTTGTCGTACTTGGTCAGGAAAGTAAGTCAGAAGGCCTTTCCGGATCCATCAGCGGTATGGCAGAAACTTATTGGGGCAAGAATAAGGGCCGTTCCATGGAAGGTACACTTGAGAGGATCACAAAGATCCTTGCAGTTGCATTTCTTGTTCTTTCAGTTGTCCTTAACCTGCTCTAAAATATGAGTTTGCCGGTGACAAACCAAGAAAAAGATTTCAAGGGCGTGCATTTAATGCATGCCCCTTTTTTTATCGGAGATAAGTAATTAATGAAAGACTTTAAGGTTTATATAAATAAACAGAAGAAAGAAAGAAAAACAAATAAAAAGGTTGAAGAGGTTAAAACGGTAACAGCAGTTTATCATTCTACAGCCAAAGGTTTTGGATTTGCCGAGGTACATGATGAGGAGGAGGCTCCGATCGAGGAGATATTCATTCCGGCGTCGGAAAAGAAAGGGGCCTGGAATAACGATCTTGTTACGGTAAGGATCACCCGGGAAAAGAACGGCGATCGTAAAGCGGAAGGTGTTATAGAAAAGATAATTAAGCGAAATACCGAGTATATTATAGGGACTTTTTCAAAAAGCAGGAATTTTGGCTTTGTTGTTCCTGATGACAGGGGCATGGAAGAGGACATTTTTATACAAAAGGAACACACCAAGGGAGCAGTGGACGGTCATAAGGTGTATGTGAAGATTACCGACTACGGAACCAAAAAAAAGAACCCGGAAGGACGTGTGGTAGAGATACTGGGCCACATTGACGATCCTCACACAGATATGAGATCGGTTCTAAGAAGCTTCAACGTTTATCCGGATTTTTCCATGGAAGTGGTACAGGAAACGGATGAGATCCCCGAAGAAGTATCTGAGAAGGAGAAAGAGGGAAGGGCTGATCATACATCGGAACTTATAGTCACCATAGACGGTGCTGATGCAAAGGATCTGGACGATGCAGTATCGGTGGTTTCCACTGAAAACGGTTACAGACTGTCGGTGCATATAGCCGATGTATCGGAATATGTAAAGGAAGATTCACCGCTTGATAAGAGCGCACTTGAAAGAGGTACCAGTGTTTATCTTATCAACAAGGTGGTTCCTATGCTACCTCACAAGCTGTCAAACGGCATCTGTTCATTAAATCAGGGAGTGGACCGTCTTGCTCTGTCCTGTATCATGGATATAGATAAAAACGGTAAGATAACCGGACACAAGATCACGGAAAGCGTGATAAGGGTAACAAGAAGAATGACCTATGATGCTGTGGCCGAGATACTTGAGGTGTTCGGCAAAGATTCCGGAAAAGAAAAGGAAAAGCGGGAGAAACTTAAGAAAGAGTACGGAGAGCTGATTCCCATGTTCCTTCTGATGAAGGAATTGTCGGATAAACTCCGTGAAGCGCGCATGCAAAGAGGTGCGGTGGATTTTGACTTTTCCGACAGCAAGGTGGTTCTGGATGAAAACGATGAACCTGTATATATAGGTCCGGAAGAAAGAAATGATGCATCCAGGATCATAGAAGATTTCATGCTGGCAGCAAATGAGACTGTGGCAGAAGATTTTTATTGGCAGGAGCTACCTTTCCTTTATCGTGTTCATGAGAAGCCGGATGAGGAGAAGATCAACAAATTATTGATCTTCGTAAAGAATTTCGGACTTTTGCTTAAAGGAAACAAGTCAGATATCCATCCCAAGGAATTGCAGAAAATGTTGAACGGAATTAAGGGCAAAGAAGAGGAAGCATTAATATCCAGACTCACCCTTCGGTCCATGAGGCAGGCTCATTATTCACCCGAATGTGACGGACATTTCGGACTGGCATGTAAGTACTATTGCCATTTTACCAGTCCCATACGAAGATATCCGGACCTTCAGATTCACAGAATTATCAAAGAAAACTTGAACGGTTTCCTTGATGATAAGCGTAAAATGCATTATAATGCAATATTGGATAATGTGGCAAAGCTTACGAGTGCCTCGGAAAGAAATGCGGAAAGTGCGGAAAGAGAGATAGTCCGCCTTAAGCACATAGAATATATGCAAAAACACATAGGAGAGGCCTTTGAGGGTGTTATATCCGGGCTTACCAACTGGGGCATATATGTGGAACTTCCCAATACCGTAGAGGGAATGATCAGCCTTGCAAATCTTAAGGATGATTATTATACCTTTGATGCGGAGCATATGATATTGGCAGGGGAGAAGAAGCACAAGACCTATGTTCTGGGCCAAAAGCTTTATATTCAGGTGGTGGATGCAAACAAGCTGTTAAAAACCATCGATTTTATAGTCATTGGCGAGAAAAAATACAGGGAATTAACGGAGAACAGCATAGATAATGGCTGATAAACAAAGCTTTCTTTTGGAAGCAAACAATAAAAAAGCATATTTTGATTATTTTATAGAAGAAAAGTATGAAGCGGGCATAGAACTTTTCGGCACAGAAGTCAAGTCTATCCGTCAGGGAAAAGTCTCCATAAAAGAGGCTTTCATACGTATAGAAAACGGTGAAGTAATAGTCTATGGAATGCACGTGACTCCTTACGAACAGGGAAATATCTTTAATAAAGATCCCTTAAGACCCAAGAAGCTTCTTATGCATAAAAAGGAAATAATGAAGCTTTTGGGACAGATAAAGGAAAAAGGCTATACTCTTGTACCCTTACAGGTTTATATCAAAAACGGACTGGTAAAGGTGGAGATAGGTCTGGCACGTGGTAAGAAGAACTACGACAAGAGAGAAGTAACAGCAAAGAAAGAACTGAATCGCGAAATGGAAAGAAATTTCAAAATAAGGATCTGAGGACATAAGCATGCTTGAAAATGTTACCGTAATATTGCCGTCTCTTAATCCGGATCACCGTTTAAACAGAGTGGTGGACGGTTGCCTGGCACAGGGATTTAAAAGAATAGTGGTCATTAATGACGGAAGCGATAAAGAATATCTTGAACCTTTTGAGATCGCTGCCTCAAAACCCGGAGTAACCCTTCTTACTCATGAAGTAAACAAGGGTAAAGGGCGGGCGTTAAAGACCGCCTTCAGCTGGATACTTGAAAATGTAAAGGATTCTAAGGGCGTGGTTACGGTTGACGGAGATGATCAGCATCATCCCGAGGATATTGCAGCCTGCGCAAGAGCTATGCTTGACAGAAACATTACAGTTCTTGGCTGCCGTGATTTCTCCGAACCCCAGGTTCCGTGGAAATCAAAATGCGGGAATAATATTACAAAGTTTGTTTTCAGAGCTTTTTGCGGAATAAAGATCTCAGACACTCAGACCGGATTAAGAGCCTTTCCTGCGGAAGTACTTCCTTTCTTATGTGAAACCGAAGGGGAGAGATATGAATTCGAGACAAATATGCTTCTTGAAATGCATTCAAGGAACATACCTTTTTCGGAGGTTAAGATCCGTACCATATATGAGGATAAGGAGAATTCCACTTCTCATTTCCATCCCTTCAGGGACAGCTTCAAGATATATAAGATCATATTCAAGTATATCTTTTCCGCCATTGCTTCCACTTTAGTGGATCTGGTGCTGTTCTTTATACTTAACCTTGTGTTTACAAGAACCATAACGGGAGGCTTTACCGCTTTCGGGCATTCCTTTACTTCGGGCTGGCTTGTGGTCTTTCTTGCCACCGCCGGTGCAAGGATAGTGTCTTCTTTCCTGAATTATAAGATAAACAGGCATGTGGTATTTAAATCCGATGCAAAAAATTCCATGCTTAAATACTATATACTGGCGGCTATCCAGCTTTGTGTTTCCGCCACATTGGTATATCTTATATCCCACTCCTTCGGAGAGGGCAGCCTCTTAAGAACCTTATGCAAGGCCATGGTGGATACGGTACTGTTTTTCATAAACTTCAGAGTACAGAAGGCATGGGTGTTTAAGAAATAAGGAGCCAAAGGGGACGTTTCTGTTTTGGCTCTAAAAAAGTGCCAAAACAGAAACGTCCCCCTTGGCACTTTGATATCTTTGTTGTATAATATAATTTGCTTATCAGGGCTTGTTCCGGTTTCGACGGGGATTTTGAACCTATGGTAGCCATCCGTGGAGGCGCGCCACGATAAAACACCAACTTAAAATTAAACGCTAACGATAATTTAGCAATCGCTGCCTAAGGGCAACGCGTCGGCCGATATGCACCTACACATAACGTTACCGGCGTCATCCATGTAGGAAACGACACGCGGTAAGCTTTGCCCGCGCGGGCGTATCATGAAGCTACCGAAGCATTAAGCGCGTCTGTTTGCTTAGTGTCAAGGGAATGGCGAAAGCAGGATAGCAGACTGTGATGGAAGAAGCTGTAGCGGATAGGTTTTCGGACAGGGGTTCGACTCCCCTCAGGTCCACTAAAAAACGACGTGTTTACGCGTCGTTTTTTTTTGTGGACCTGAGGAGAGTCGAATTCTATAACAGGAATCTATGCTTTCGGCAGGGTGCGAACCCCTTTTTATTTTTTTACAAAAAATATTTGCCATATCAGGAAATGAGATTTATGATTATATTAGGATATTTTGTGCACATATATACGGAGGTCATATGGGAATGAATGATACGCCTTCGGGCGAAAGAGTACATATAGGTTTTTTCGGACGGAGAAATGCGGGTAAGTCCAGTGTGGTAAATGCCATAACGGGACAGCAGATCGCCATTGTTTCCAATACACCCGGCACTACTACGGATCCTGTGTATAAGTCAATGGAACTTCTTCCTCTCGGACCGGTGGAGATCATCGATACCCCCGGTATAGACGATGTGGGTGAATTGGGTGAGATGAGAGTCAGAAGCACCCGTAAGGTTCTGGGGAAGACGGACATTGCCGTGCTCGTGGTGGACGGCGAAAAGGGTATGGGGCCTGCAGAGCAGGAACTGGTGGCTCTTTTTAAGGAAAAGAATATAAATTACATCATAGTTATGAACAAGGCGGATCTTCTTAACCCTGCCATGAGAGCAGTGGAAAGAGATAACGTGATCTATGTTTCCGCCAAGAACAATGACAATATAAATGAACTCAAGGAAAGGATCGCTCACCTTACCAAGACCGATGACATGAAACTTAAACTGGTGGGAGATCTTATCAGTCCGGGAGATATATGCGTGCTGGTCACTCCCGTTGATGCGGCTGCGCCCAAGGGAAGACTCATACTTCCTCAGCAGCAGGCTATCCGTGATATCTTGGAAGCCGGAGGCATCAATGTGGTGGTACAGGAAGACAGGCTCAAGGATGCTCTGGAAGCTCTCGGAAAGAAACCTAAGATAGTGATAACCGATTCTCAGGCCTTTGAGAGAGTTAACAGGGATACACCCGAGGATGTGGCTCTCACATCATTCTCCATTTTAATGAGCAGATACAAGGGAACTCTCGCAGCTTCCGTTAAGGGCGTTTCCGTAATAGATGAGCTTAAAGACGGAGATACGGTGCTGATGAGCGAAGGCTGCACTCATCACAGACAGTGTGGAGACATCGGTACGGTAAAGATACCTAATTGGCTTAAACAGCATACAGGTAAGGATATTAAGATAGAGACTTCTTCGGGAACCGGATTTCCGGAGGATCTTTCGAAGTATGCACTGGTGATCCATTGCGGAGGATGTATGCTTAACGAAAGAGAAATGAGAAGCAGGATAGGAGCGGCGGAGGCTCAGAATGTACCCATTACCAACTATGGTATGGCTATTGCCAAGATGAAGGGCATTTTAAAAAGAAGCCTTTCTCCTTTGCCTGAATATGACAAGCTTTTTAATTAAGAGAGACATAAAAGACAACTCGGAGGCATATAAATGATCGACGGATTTATAAAGGTGGCTGCTGTTACGCCTGAAATCAGGGTGGCGGATGTGGTTTTTAACAAAAATGCCATAGTTGCAGCCGCAAAGGAGGCCTGTAAAAACGGAGCGAAGCTCATGGCCTTTCCCGAACTTTGCATTACCGGATACACCTGCGGTGATCTGTTTTTGCAGGATATACTGCTTGATGAGGCGAAGGCTGCACTTAAGGACATAGCCCGGGAAACTGCCAAAATGGATGCTCTAATATATGTGGGGCTTCCCATAGAGGATGAAGGAAAACTCTATAATATGGCAGCAGCCATAAATAAAGGAAAAATCCTGGGACTGATCCCCAAGACCTTTATTCCCAATTACGGTGAATTCTACGAATGCAGGCATTTTGCTTCGGGAAGAGATAAAAAAGGCTATATGGATCTTTTGGGAGAAAAGGTGCCGGTGGGCAATGACCTGCTTATAAAGTGCAAAAATTATCCCCATATGGTGGTGGGCTGTGAGATCTGTGAAGATATTTGGGTGCCGGACACCCCGTCAACCGCACTTGCCTTAAAGGGGGCTACCGTTATAGTTAATCCTTCTGCCAGTGATGAACTTGTATGTAAGGATGAATACAGAAGAAATCTGGTTTCCATGACTTCCGCAAGACTGGTGGCAGGCTATGTATATGCCTCGGCAGGAGAAGGAGAGTCCACCCAGGATGTGGTTTACGCCGGTCATGACATGATCTGCGAGAACGGAGAGATGCTGGCGGAGAGTAAACTCTTTTCCACGGGCATAATATACGGTGATCTGGACCTGGAGAAGCTGATCCATGACAGAAGAAGAATGAACACCTTTGAGATAAAGACTCCGGATAAAGACAGAGTGGTTGAGTTTTCCTTTGATGAAATAAAGGAAACCGAGATCAGCAGATCCTACACGGGGCAGCCCTTTGTGCCCGGAAACGAAAACCTCAGGAAGGCACGCTGCGAGCAGATACTTTCCATTCAGGCGGGAGGTCTTTATAAGAGATTAAAGCATATAGGCTGTAAGAATGCCACCATAGGCATTTCCGGCGGTCTTGATTCCACTCTGGCGCTTCTGGTGACTGCAAGAGCTTTTGATATGCTGGGCATGTCAAGAGAAAACATCCTTTCCGTTACCATGCCCTGTTTCGGAACCACCGACAGGACCCATGACAACGCGGTGAGACTTACGAGAAGCCTGGGAGCGACTCTTAAGGAAGTGGATATAAAGGAAGCTGTAAATAAGCATTTTTCGGATATAGGTCAGGACAGCAATGTTCACGACATTACCTATGAAAACGGTCAGGCCAGGGAAAGGACTCAGGTGCTTATGGACCTGGCCAATAAGAACAATGGTATCGTAATAGGCACCGGAGATCTTTCGGAACTGGCTTTGGGATGGGCAACCTATAATGGTGATCACATGTCCATGTATGCTGTAAATGTGGGCGTGCCCAAGACTCTGGTACGTCATCTGGTGCGTTACTATGCGGATACCTGTAATGATAAGGAGACGACAGAAGTGCTCCTGGACATACTTGATACGCCTGTAAGTCCCGAACTTCTGCCGCCCACCGGGGGAAACATATCTCAAAAGACCGAGGATCTGGTAGGACCTTATGAGCTTCATGACTTTTTCCTTTATCATATGCTCAGAAACGGTTATGCACCGAAAAAAATATTCAGGATAGCAAAGATCGCTTTTGAAGGAAAATTCGACGAAGAGACAATATTAAAGTGGCTTAAGACCTTTTGCCGCAGGTTCTTCTCACAGCAGTTCAAACGTTCCTGCCTTCCGGACGGCCCCAAAGTGGGAAGCATTGCGGTTTCCCCCAGAGGTGACTTGAGAATGCCCTCGGATGCGGTGGCGGATCTGTGGATGAAAAACCTGCTTTAGGACTTTTTAAAAAGAAGGCCCAAAGATTAGATGATGGCAAGTTTTATTAGACAAATTTATAAGATGATGCTATATTAGTAAAGCACGTTTCGTGTAATGACAACTGTTTAGGGTGATCGTGCGTAAAAGGATATGGGGCTCGGATATCTTTTTATTTCGATCAATAGTTTCAGCGGCTAAAAGTCCGCATTTACGGTGAAGCAATGTTAAATTGGAAACAATTCTTGAATTTTTTGCGAGGAGAAGCAATAGATAAATATAAGAGTGTATTGCAAGACAGAAATGCCAAGGCTCTGCGTATAATGGGGGTTATAGACGTGATTCTGGCAGTCAGTTTTCTTGCACTCTGCATATTCTCGAAAATGGAAACTTTTCCCGGCTTTTATATATTTCTTATGGCGATGGGACTTATAACCTATCTGATGGGAAAATATATGAAAAAACTTATGAGATTCAGCACTTTTATCTTTTACCTGATTGTAGAGATCTATCTGGTTGCGGGTATGTATGTAAGCGTTTTCCTGAGAAAGGACTCTTTTTCCATTACGTTTATAGTACTTCTTTGCACCACACTTTTGGTAATAGTCGATAAGCCTTTCAAGGTTTTTGCATTCATTCTTTTAAATCTTGCCGCATTTATCGTTATAGATATGAATTTCAAAACGGGATATGTACTGGAAATGGACCTCTATTACACCACAGCCTTCGGTATAATGGCTACGGTATTAAATCTTTTTACATTGCAGGAACACATTTCAAGCATAGAAGCTATCGGCCGTTTGGAAGAATACAGTAAAAAGGTGGAACTTAAATCCCGGATAGACCAGCTTACAGGCATATTAAACCGCGGCTATGGTGAAGAGTCTATGAGAAACCACATTGAATCCAAGGATTACGGCATGTTCTATATCATTGACGCCGATAAGTTTAAGAGGATCAATGACACCTTTGGTCATGCTGTGGGTGATAAGGCATTGGAGACCATTGCCGAAGGATTACAGAAAAGCTTCAGAAAAAATGACATCATTACCCGAATGGGCGGAGATGAATTCGCTGTTTTTGCACCGGGGATCACCACCGATAAAGAAGGAGAGGCCTGCATAGTGAGACTCAGGAAATATCTTTCCGACAATAAACTGCCGGAAATGATGGGAGAAAGCATCAGGATAAGTGTGGGCCAGACCTTATATAACCAAGATAATCCTTTGAGTTTTGAAGAAATATATTCTAAGACCGATGCGAAGATGTATCTCAACAAATTGAGCCTTCGACACGGAGGGATAGACAACGAATGAAACAGAGATCAAACGATATGCCGCAGCGATATTTTAAAGCTGCGGCTCAATATTTTCAGAGGCTGCGGTAAGGAGGCGGGAAGGCTCAAAGTGTCGGAAATCTGCGGGAGGCCGTACACTTTTTAACGGCATACAGAAGGCATAAAACCGGAGTTATGAGGAATTCCGGGTGCATGCCTTAATGATCGGGGAAGTATTAAAGGAGACTTTTTATGGGCGATTACGAAAGAGAATATACCAGAGTAGATACGGTCAGAGGGATATTGGACAGGATGATAAACGGTATCCTTGATCCCGGGAGACAGCGGAATGCCTATGTTCATCTGTATGGCACGGGACAGGCGTGTGCTCTGATCGCATTAAAGAGAGGACATGACGGCTGCTATGCCGAGCTTGCCTGCATAGCCGGGATGCTTCACGATTTTTCCAAATATGAGATAGACGAAAACGTTCCGGAACATGCAAAGAAAAGTGCCATAAGAGTATGGCCCCTGCTTTCCGCCACAGGTGAATTTTCGGAAGAAGAACTTACCATGATATGTACCGGAATAGCAAACCATTCCGCAAAGGACAGGAAAGATGATGAGTTTTCCGAGATCCTTAAGGATGGGGATGCCATGCAGCATTGGCTCAGAAATCCCGCAGAAGCTTATTTCAGCGAAAAGTCCAGAAATGTAGCCCTTAGGGAAGAATTCGGCCTTATTGTTAAGTAAGGGATTTTATGGTAAAATGAATTTTGATCGACACGTTTTTTAGGAGGTAAATATGAGGATAATCACTCATTTTCTTAATGTAGTCTTATGGGTCCTCTTGGGACTGATCGTTTTTCAGAATTATACAGGCATACATATCGGCGTCCTGGCAAATTTTAATCTGAGACTGATCACAGATTTCTTTGCACTGGGAACACTTGCCCTTGATCTTCTGGTCTACACCGGAGCTCTGGGTCCCAAGAACTCGACGCTCACCACCATAAGCGCTGTATTTCTTATATGGATCGCGGTTATCGTAATATTAAGATATGCACTTAAGGTGTCCGGCCTCGGCTGGCTTTTCCTTTCCTGGGATGTTTTCAGCTTCGGCGTCGGAGTACCCATTCTTACGCTCAGAGGTCGTAAAAAGTAGAACTGTCATCAGTTATAGAAAGGAAGGAGAAAGAGAATGAAATTTATCGGAAATATCCTTTGGTTCATCTTAACCGGTCTTTGGGCTGCCATTATCTGGGGAGTTCTCGGGATACTGTGCTGTATCACAGTTATTGGTATCCCTTTGGGATTGCAGTGCTTTAAGATTGCAGGTTTTGTCATCTGGCCTTTCGGAAAAGAGATCGACACCGATTTTGACGAGCATCCTCTTGCAAATATCATCTGGATGATCATTTTCGGATGGGAACTCAGTCTGGGGATCCTTGCCTGCGGCGTTTTGTGGTGCATCACGATCATCGGTATTCCTTTCGGAAAGCAGTGCTTTAAACTGGTTAAACTCTGCCTCCTTCCCTTCGGGGCTAAAGTAAGATAACTTAAAGGAACCAAGTAAATCTATGCTTTTTAATTATTTAATAAATAAAAAAATCATGGCGGCTGTTTTGCTGATAAGCCTTTTGCTTACTTCGGGCTGCACTCTCTTTGATCCGAATGAAGAGAGTGAAAGCCCTTATTGCAGTTTTGAAGGCTGTCACAACAAGGTGTTCAGAGACGGAATGTGCGCGGAACACTATCTTCAGATGCTGGAAGCGGAAAATGAGGCTGAGAGAAGAAAACTGGCCGAGGAGGGAAGGACAGAGCTTACTGCTACCCCCACACCTACTCCCACAGACACTCCCACCCCCACAAATACTCCTACACCTACGGATACACCCACCCCGACCAACACGCCGACCCCTACATATACACCTACTCCGACAGATACGCCCACACCCACACCCACGCCTACGGATACGCCTACTCCCACCAACACTCCCACGCCGGGAATAACAGGAACACCCACACCTACGCCTACGCCGGATCCTTTTAAGCCCGTGAATGAATTTGTGTGGATCAATACCGGAGAACTTAATGTGCGTTCCGGACCCGGCACAGAGCATCCTTCCATCGGAACCTTAAGTCAGAACATGAAGGTCAAGAAGATAGGTGCCAATCCCGATACTGAATGGGTGAGGATCGATTTCTACGGATCAACGGGTTATATAAACGGTAAGTATTGTACTACAAAGGCTGTGGCTCCAACGCCTGTTCCGACTCAGGTGGTTGTGAACGGTGTGAAGTACAGGGTTACTTCCGACTTTACACAGGCTAAAGCGGGAGACGTGGTCTTTTACGGTGAATATGAACAGAACAACTATACCGAAGACGGCACGGAATGGATAGAATGGTTCGTTCTTGACAGGCAGAATGATGATCTGCTCCTTCTAAGCGTTTATGCTCTTGATGCTGCCGCTTTCTCGGGAGACGAGACTCTCATGTGGAATGTATGGGAAAGCTCGGCTTTAAGAAAATGGCTGAACGGAGATTTTTATAATACTGCTTTCACCAGGGATCAGCAGCTGTCTATAAACAGAACCTTCCTATACAGTGATTTTAATCCTTATTATGAAAAGGAAATGTCCCAAAAAGGTGTTTCCTATGATGCAAATCCGGGCATAGATACCTACGACAATGTATTTCTTCTTTCCCTTCAGGAAGCTGTAAATTATTTTAAGATCAAGGAGGGTACATATTCGGATAAGGGAACCAATCTTTGGGATTATTCCGGAGATGCAAGAATGAAATGTCTCGGCACACCCTATGCTTTTAACAGAGGACTGCTGCTTTCCACGGACAGACATATAGATATGATCGATTTTAAGCATGTGTTCAGTCCCACATTGTTCTGCAACTGGTGGCTCAGGACCGTGGGTAAGAAGATAACCAGCAGAACTGCGGAGTTTAATTACATTTCGGATATCACCTATGATGGCAAACTGTCATTAAGCGGAGAAAGTCCGGACTATAAGGTTTTCGGTGTAAGACCCGCCATTTGGGTGAATGCGGATCTGGCTTCTTATAATGTGCCGGATGTGACACCTACACCCACTGCGACACCTACACCCACTGCGACTCTAACGCCGACTGCAACACCCACACCCACTGTGACGCTAACACCGACTGCAACACCTACACCCACAGCCACACCGACACCGTCAGCAACACCTACGGTTACGCCGGCTGCGGAATGAAATGAGATCATATATGGATATACAGTGCGTATTTTCGGATCTTGACAGGACTCTTCTTGATAAAGACAGTCATATATCCGAAGCAAACAGAAAAACAATTGTTTCACTTTTGGATAAAGGCATATGTTTTGTTCCGGTTACGGGAAGAGCATATGCCTCTCTTCCTGCGGACATAAAAAACATTCCGGGCATAGAGTTTTGCATCACTTCCAACGGTACCTCGGTTTACAGACTGTCTGACGGAAAGGCAGATGTGAAAAAATGCATTCCCAAGGGCTTTTTAAAGGAATTCTTTGAGTACTTTGATGGCCTTGGAAAATGTGGACTGGAGTTCTATTACGAAGGAAGGGCCTATGTGGAACGTGAGTTTTATACAGATCCCGTTGTTTTTAATCAACACAGGGTGGAGTATATTAAAAGCACCAGAACACCGGTGGACGACCTTAGAGCTTTTGCCTTTGAGCATGAGGGGGAACTGGATGCCATCTGCATAATAGCACCGGTGGGCAGATTTGAGGAATTGTGCAAAAGCAGCAGGGAGAAACTTAAGGGAGTTTATATCACGAACTCCGATTCGTTGTATATAGAGATATCAAATCCCGGATGCGGAAAAAAGAATGCCATGCTGGAATTCTGTGAGAGAAAGGGCTTTGATATCAATAAGGTAGTGGCCTTCGGAGATAACGACAATGATACGGATATGCTGAAAGCGGCCGGACTGGGAGTGTGCGTTGCCAACGGTACACCCGGATGCCTTGAAGCAGCCGACATGATAACGGATGCCAATGATAAAGACGGTTTTGCAAAAGCTATGAAAAAAATAACGGAAGGGGAAGTGAACGGTATTGAAAAGTAAGAAAAAGCTGCCCGATAGAGGTATAGTAAAAACGGTAAGTGAGTTAAGACGCAAGAGAGTGGTCGGAGTGGTTTATATCATCCTGAGACTTCTTGTCATCATGTGCATGATATGGCAGGTTGTGGAAGGAAGATATGAAAATGTGGCCCTTTGTGTTTTGACCTTGATCCTTTTACTCCTTCCCACGGTGGTGGAAGATGCGTTTAAAGTGGATTTTCCGGATGTGTTTGAGATCATAGTAATGTGCTTTGCCTTTGCGGCGGAGATATTGGGTGAGATCAATGCATTTTATACCCGCTTTCCGGGATGGGACACTTTTCTTCATACGGTCAACGGCTTCATGTGCGCGGCCATAGGCTTTGCCATCGTGGATCTGTTTAACCGGAACAAACATTTTACTTTACAATTGTCACCCCTTTATCTCGCCATTTCATCCTTTTGTTTCTCGATGACAATAGGAGTGCTTTGGGAGTTTTTCGAGTTTGCCATGGATATATTTTTCGGTTTCGATATGCAAAAGGACTTTGTGATTAATACCATAAATTCCGTAACACTGGATCCCACGGGCTTGAACAAGGTGGTGCATATCAAAGATATCAAAGATGTGATAGTGGTAACGGCGGACGGAGAAGAGATAGCATTGGGAATAGGCGGATATCTTGATATCGGTATCATAGATACCATGAAGGATCTGCTGGTGAATTTTGTGGGTGCGGTATTCTTCTCGATCATCGGTGCTTTATATGCCAGAGGAAGAGATAAAAAAAGCGGAAAGATCGCTTCACAGTTCATACCCAAGGTTATGGAGGACGGTATAAGTCCTAATGAAAAGAAGTTGGAAATAATAGAAAAGGATATCGTTCAGATATCCGCATCGGATAAAAAAACTGAAACAGAGGAGAATTCATAATGCAGGATCTTGTATTTTTCTGGGAATGGGAAGAAAAGTTTATAGTTTGGCTTCAGCAGATAGGAGGAGAAGGAGGATTAAGGGCCTTCTTTGTATGGCTTAACAATCTGTTTTCTTTCCTTGGAGAAGAATATGTGGCCATCGGAGTGATGGGTGTGGTCTATTGGGGACTTGACAAGAAAAAGGCCGAGAGGATCGGCTTTGCGGTTGTTTCGTCACTGGTATGCAATGCCATGATCAAAAACAGGTTCAAGAGACTGAGACCCTACATTTCTTCGGACAAGATAAGCCTTTTAAGGGAAGTGGACGGCTATTCCTTTCCGTCAGCCCATTCGTCATCGGCTACGGCTCTTTATCCCACTTTGGCGGGAGAATATAAGGAACATAAGTTTTTCAGAGTGATAGCGGTGGTCATCCCTCTGCTGATAGGTGTATCCAGATGTTACCTGGGAGCTCATTGGCCCACGGATGTTATTACCGGACTTTTACTGGGTCTTTTATTCTTCGCACTCAGTGAATTTATCATGCCCCGTGTAAAGAATAAATGGGTTATTTATTCGGCAGCTGTTTTGATCGGCGGAATCGGTCTCTTTTACTGTACCACCGAGGATTATTTTACAAATTACGGTATACTTATAGGCTTTTGCGCGGGCATGCTTTTTGAAAACAGATTTGTAAACTTTGAAAACACAAAGAATATACCCCTTGTTATCATAAGAACCTTTATGGGCGGGGTGTGCTTCTTTGTCCTGAACCTTTTGTTTAAAGCGATCATGGGAAATATCTTTCCGGATGAAAGTTTTGGCTCTTGTTTGATCAGAACGGTCAGATATGCCATAGCGGTATTTTTGATCATTGGCGTTTATCCCATGAGCTTCAAGCCGGTGGAAGGTTTCTTTGCAAATAAGATGGGTAAAAAGGACAGATAAATGAAAAAAATATTGGTATACGGAGATGCTAATCTGGATATTTTTGTGACCGGTAAGAGAGAGATACCCGCTCCGGGAACGGAAAACTATGTTGATGAAATGCCTTATGCGGTAGGCGGCGGTGCAGCCCTTGTGGTCATGGGGCTGGGAAAACTGGAATGTAATGCGGCCTATTGCGGCACACTTTCCGGAGATATGATGGGAAAAATGATAGCCGAGTCCATGGAAGAACTGGGAATAGATCTTTCCATGGCAACAGTGGATCACAATGTTCAGTCCGGGATATCCTTAAGCTTTACCGATGAAAAAGACAGATCCTTTATATCTTATGCGGGGAGTATCGCAAAAAATGATATAGTGATGCTTAAAAACATTGATTATTCGGATATAGGTCATGTTCATATTACAGGCTATGATCCGAAAAAACATGAAAAGATCATGGATGTAGTTAAAAGCATTAAGAGCCATGAGGATATTACGCTTTCCTACGATGTGGCCTTTGATGAAACAGGTGAATGGAACAGATCCATTACCGGGCTCATGCCTTACGTCGATGTATTTTTTATGAACGAGGTGGAAGCAAAAGGATATTCGGGAGAAGAAGATCCGGAAAAAGCGGCAGAGTACTTTTCAAACTTCGGCAATATCATAGTGATCAAGGCAGGAAAACAGGGGTCTTATCTTAAGGTTAAGGATAAAGAGATGATCTGCGAAAAGACTGTGCCTGTAAAGGCTGTGGATACCACCGGTGCGGGAGACAGCTTTAATGCGGGATTTATCTGGGCCTACACCAACGGTCTTGACCACAGGACCGCTCTTAAATGCGGAAATTATTGCGGAGGCAGATGTGTTACGGCCAAGGGAGGAAACACCGCTTTCCCGAGGCTTAAGGAATTGAAAGACAATGTTTTGAAATAAAAAAATCCCCTAAAAAGAGGAGAAGCCCATCGGATATTGGGAGGGAACCGGTGGGCTTTTATATTATGAAGATTCTTATAAGCAATTTAATTTAATTGTTTCTTTGTTTTTGTTTATGGCTTGATTATATAGTACAAATTTGAACTCCGTATGTTAAAAAAAAGAAATAATTGTGAACGTTATGTATCTTTGAAAAAAACTTTGTCAGTGATATAATATTTATATATGAAGGGCTGTTATTTTAAAGGGGAAACCGTAAAAAATGAGAGAGAAAACTCCTGAACAACTTAGCATATTCGATATCCTTCCCGATGTTAAAAAACCGGAGGATTTTTTGATACCCGATTCTTTTACAGGCTTCAAAAAAGGTGTGGAGCATAAAGGAAAGGCATATGAAAAGGCAAGATATATCGGAGAAGGGGCTCTCCCCAATAATACGTACACGATCTATGTGAGAAGATCTGTTTGCGGAAACGGGGAAAGATACATAGTATCCGTGCCTTCCATAGACTTTGATTTTGGATACAACAGTCTTGAGAATATGCTGTCGGAGTGGGATCTGGGAGAAGAGGAAGATCGGGAGGATAAGTCTGTGTGAACGATAACACAGAATGTGTGACTGTTCACCGCGGATTGTTCATTTTTTTTACATTTTCATCAAATATACACAGACTTTTTTTTACTTATATGCTATAATAGCCGTCATGAAAAGCGTAAATACAGATATGCTTTTTTTACATTTACCTCCGGTAAGGGGGAAATGAATCGATCGGAGGAAAATTAAAGTGAGTAACGAAAACAATGCGGAAATGACACAGGGGCAGGAGAGAGCGCTTGCCAAGAAGAAGGAAGCGGAAAAAGCCGCAAAGGCAGAGAAAAGATCAAGGATCTGGTTCAATATTGTTACCATCCTGCTTTTGGCAGCCATTGTCTTTGGTATAGTTTTATCCGTTGTTAACGGCATCAAGGCTAAAAAGGAAGAAGAAAGAAAACTTGCATATGCTGTACCCATGGCTACAACCTTCAGCGAAGGCCTTATGGATAACGGTTTTGTGGAAGGTGTCAATGAGGATGACTATGTTACATTAACATTTGATCCCAAGAAGAGCATAGAGATCCCTTATTCCAGCATAGAGTATACCGATGAGGATATCCAGAACAAGATCACGGAGCTTTTAAACGATAACCCGGATGAAGAGGGCAATGTATCTGAGGAATTTGATGAGGATTTCATTAAGAACAACCTCGGTTCCAGCCTTACTGTGGAAGAATATAAAGCCAAGATCAAAGAAGACGGCGAAAATGCGAAAAAAGTTGAATATGTAAAGAATTATGTAAGAGCCTGCTTCACATTGATCGATATTCCCGCTGATTATGCTTTAAAGGTGGCAGGAATGATCAAATTGATGGATCAGCAGCAGTTTGATTACATCAATCAGTTTTATATGGCTTATACAGGCGGCGTTGGTTATGTTTCGGTTGCGGAGATGAGAGACATGACCGAAGAAGGCTATGAAGAGTTCCTTAAAGAGCAGGGAAACAAAGAAGCGGCTATTGACCTTGCTTATCAGGCAATTTATAAAGCCCTCGGTTTAAATATTACCGAAGAAGAGTACAATACCTATCTTACAAACAACGGGATCACAGATATTACTCTTTACGGCAAGGGATATATTTATAAGACCCTTATGTATGAGAAGATCAATAATTATCTTCTTGACAATGCTACCATAAAGAAGTGATAATGATCCATCCTTATCCGGAGCCCGAAATTAAAGTTAATGTTCACAGATATACATAATGATGAAGTTTTGAAAGTCTGCTTTCAAAGAAGTTCATCGTGTTGTATATTCTTCGTGGCAGTAACAGATTAAATAATAAATCTTTTATAAATTTGGCGGTTTGTTTACAAGCCGCCAAATTTTATGCTATAATGTAAGTTGGTTTTTTAGACGTGATGAACGAGCTTCAGTTTACGGGAGGAAAAGGAAGATCGTGACAAAAAGGGAATTAAAAAAGTGGATCAATGAGATAAGAGAATATAAATATCTCCACAGCAAAGCTTTTTCGGAAAAAGTAACCGAGTTTGCAGAAGTAGCGAAAAAGGACAATGATGAACTGGCCATGGCTTATGCCGATGTTAACCAGGTCATTTTGGAGTACAGATCAAATTCATTATCCGAGAATACCATAAAGAAGCTTGCTGCCGCTTTACAGATCAGTGAAAATTACAATGATTTCGATCTGGAATCGGAGTGCCATAATATGCTTGGCATCATGGCTTCCCATATGGTGGATAAAGCTGCGGGGATGGAGCACTTCGAGAAAGGATATGCAGTGGCGAAGAGACATCATATGCTTCTTCATCAGAGCATCCTTGCCAATAACATCGGAGACACTTATCTCAGCCTGGAAGAGTATGACAGGGCTTTGGACTATTTTCGTGAGGCCTATCGTCTTATCATAGATCTTGAAAAAAAGAGTAAGAACAAGGCTACATCCAGCATTTCCCTTATGAGGATCAATCTCTGCTTCATGAATATGGCTGAAGTGCATTACAGACAGGGAAATTACGAGGAAGCTGTTCGTATGCTGAGCTGCATAGAAGGCATAGAAAGTGACGAGCGGGGCCTTTTCTACTATACCAGCATATTGATCTTAAGAACCCTTATATATATAAAGATGGGAGCTACGGAAGAAGTTACTTCCTATCTGAATGAGATCATTGAAAACGCTAAATCCTATGAAGAAGGCATATCCAACGTGGAGGACTATATCGGTCTTGCCGATGTGCTCATGGATGCGGGCTATCCCGACAAAGCAAAGCAGCTTCTGGACGCATCGGAAAAGATAGTGGAGAAAGTGAACCTGGACGATAAATGGTGTACTTATCTTAAAACAAGGATCAAGTACATGAAACTGGCTGAGCCCGAGAAGGACAGAACAGAGATTTACGACAGGTATTTTGAACACAGAGACAATGTGGACAAGGGGCTGAAGCTTCAACAGCTGATCTCCTTCAGGAACAAGAGACGTCTTGAAGAGGAGATCCGCAAGAGAAACAATGCGGAGAAGAGAAACAGGAAGCTTAAGGCATTGTCGGAGCACGATCAGCTCACAGGAGTTTACAACAGATATGCAATGAGGGAAATAGGCGGAGCCTGGTTTAATGAAGCCAAGGAAAAGAACGCGCGTATTGCCTTCATGATCATTGATGTGGATTATTTTAAGGAGTACAACGATACTTACGGGCACTTAAGCGGTGACGAGACGTTAAAGATCATGGGTGAGATACTTATAAAGTGTACCGGATCCAATGATCTTGTCATCAGATACGGTGGAGACGAGTTCTTCATCATTTCCAAGGGAAAGACAGATGAAGATGTTATCGAGCTTTGCAGAAATATCAACCGGGAGGTCAATTCCAGGAAGATACACCACAAGGCTTCGCTGATCTCCGATTATGTTACTTTAAGCTTCGGTGCGGTGTGCGGAAAAGCAAAAAAAGATCAGGCTATGATGGATGTGATTCATTTGGCCGACAACGGACTTTACAAGATCAAGAACGAGACAAGAAATGCTCTGGGACTGTTCAAACAGGTAGATGATGAATTTGTTTTTGAATGTGTGAGGTTTGAATAATACAGGAAGAGAGTTTTATACAATGTACAAAGCATTACTTATCAAGTACGGAGAGATCGCCATTAAAGGCAAGAACAGAGGAAGCTTCGAGAGAGCCCTTTGCACAAGGATAGAAGAAAGACTGGCATCTCTCGGTGAGTTTGAAGTCATCCGGGAACAGGGCAGAATAATCGTGGAATGCCCCGATGACTATGATTTTGATGACACCATCCAAGAACTGAGAAAAGTTTTCGGTATAGTAGGCATATGCCCGGTTGTTGTTTGTGAAAGTACCGACTGGGATGAGATTACCAAAACCTGCTTAAATTATATCAAAGAGGAGTATCCCGAAGGAAAGTTTACCTTCCGCGTGGATGCGAAGAGAGCGGATAAAAGATATCCTATAGAGTCCCCTGAAATGTGCATGAGGATGGGAGAATCGGTTTTGGATGCTTTCCCCGAAACAAAGGTGGACCTTCACGATCCGGAAGTTCACTTGATGATAGAAGTAAGAAACAGGACCTATATATATTCCAAGACTCTTCCCGCTGCGGGAGGAATGCCCATGGGTACGGCCGGAAAGGCTATGCTGCTTCTTTCCGGCGGCATTGACAGCCCCGTGGCCGGATATATGATAGCTAAGCGAGGCGTGGAACTGGAAGCCACTTATTTTCATGCTCCGCCCTATACCAGCGACAGGGCCAAGCAGAAGGTGGTGGATCTTGCGAAGATCGTCAGCGCTTACACAGGACCCATTAAGCTTAATATCGTTAATTTCACGGATATTCAGCTTTATATTTATGAAAAATGTCCTCATGAGCAGTTAACCATAATCATGAGAAGATATATGATGAAGATAGCAGAGATCCTTGCAAAACAGTCGGGTTGTATAGGACTGGTAACGGGAGAGAGTATCGGACAGGTGGCAAGCCAGACCATGCAGTCATTGGAATGCACCAATGCGGTATGTACACTTCCCGTTTACAGACCGCTGATCGCCTTTGACAAGCAGGACATCGTGGATATCTCCACAAAGATCGGGACTTTTGAGACTTCCATACAGCCCTATGAGGATTGCTGCACCATTTTTGTGGCCAAACATCCCGTAACTCATCCCATTCTTTCTTCCATAGAGAAGTCGGAGCTTAAGCTTACGGAAAAGATAGATGAGCTTATGAAGACTGCCCTTGAAACGGTGGAAGTGGTAGAGTGCAGATAGAGGCTGATCGGTTTTTGGTCTTTTGAGATATAAAAGAAAAGACATCCGCCGTCAGCGGATGCCTAAGAACTGTAAACGCCCTATTGTTCAAAATCATTGAGAGTTTGCTGACAGCAAACTCTTGATACCGCAGCCTTATTACTTTACGATGTAAGGTGCAAGTACGTTCATGATGGCATCGATATCCTTGTCAGCATGGATGTTTAAGTCGATCGGCTTGGAAAGGTCGAGGCTGAATATGCCCATGATAGACTTGGCGTCGATGACATATCTTCCGGAAACAAGGTCGAAATCGGATTCAAACTTTGTGATCTCGTTTACAAAGGACTTAACCTTGTCGATGGAGTTTAATGAAATCTTTACTGTTGTCATAATAATACCTCCTGTTGGATTGTTTGCTTGTATATTATTATTTTTTACAATAAAAATCAATATACAAAAGTTACAAAAATATTTAAATAAATGAGTTAAAGATTTAATTCTTTGGAAAGTATGTTTTAATGTGCGAAAAAAAGCTTAATGGAGTCAGAATAGCGATCCTGACTCTTGGATGTAAAGTTAATTCATATGAATCTGACGCCATGGCGTCATTATTATCCGCTGAAGGAGCGGAGATAACGGACTTTGAGAATACAGCCGATGTTTATCTCATTAACACCTGTTCCGTGACCAATATAGCAGACAGAAAGTCCAGACAGATGATCCACAGAGCAAAGAAGGAAAATCCTTCTTCGGCGGTGATCGCTGCGGGATGCTACATTCAGGCTATTTCCGATGAGGAAAGGGAAGCGCTGGATATTGACGGCTTTGTTGGAAATAACAGAAAAGAAAAAATAGTTGACGTGGTGCTTGAATGCCTTGAAAACAAAAAGCAGGGAGAGACGGTTTATGAGATCTCCGACATCGGAAAGGAAAGATGTTATGAGAATCTGGAAAATTTCGATAAAGTATCTCACACAAGAGCCTACTTAAAGATCCAGGACGGCTGTAATCAGTTTTGTACATATTGTATAATCCCTTATACGAGAGGCAGGATACGTTCAAGGCTTCCGGAAAGTGTTTTAAGTGAAACCGAGAGACTGGTAAGTACGGGATATAAAGAGATAGTCCTTACAGGGATCCATCTTTCTTCATATGAAGCCTACGGAATGAAGGGCGGTGACGCACTTCTTAAGCTCATGGAAGAAATGGCGGCTGTAAGCGGCCTTGAAAGGATCAGGATAGGGTCATTGGAACCCAGAGTTATCACGAAAGATTTTGCCGAAAGGCTTTCAATAAACAAAAAGGTTTGTCCTCATTTTCATCTCTCTCTTCAAAGCGGATCGGATACTGTACTTAAACGTATGAACAGAAAATACGATTCCCGTGAATATGAGACCGGCTGCAACGAACTGAAAAAAGTTTATGACAAGCCTTCTCTTACAACTGATATTATAGTGGGATTCCCCGGTGAGACCGAGGAGGAATTTAAAGAAACCTGTGAATTTGCGAGAAAGATAGGGTTTTCGAAGATACATGTCTTTAAATACTCCAGAAGGAGAGGTACAACCGCCGACAGAATGCCGGATCAGGTGAGAGAAGAGGTCAAGAGCGTACGGAGCAAAGAGCTGATCTCAATAGAAGAAGCTATGGGCAATGAATATGCCCGTCTTTTCACAGGCAGCGTTCAAAACGTGCTGTTTGAAGAGGAAGAAGTGATCGACGGCATCAGGTATATCACAGGGTATAACGAAAGATATGTAAGATGTGCGGTACATGCAGGGGAAGCAAAAAGCGGAGAATTCGTCCCCATGTTGGGAAAAGAGGTCAGAAACAACGTTTTGTTTGGAGAGGTAATGAAATAAAAAAGTTAGACGAAGGGAGAAGCAATGAAGGAAATTAACATCACAAGATTTTTCCAGACTGCCAAGGATGAGATACCTCAGGCAAAGGACATTATCGATCGGGTATATGCGGCTCTTACGGATCAGGGCTATAATCCGGTCAACCAGATCGTAGGTTACATAATGTCAGGGGATCCTACCTACATAACCAGTCATAACGGGGCAAGAAGCCTGATCATGAAGGTAGAGCGTGACGAGATCCTTGAAGTGCTGTTGCAAAACTATATCGACACAAATTTTAAGGACGGTAATTCAAAATGAGAATTATGGGTTTAGACTACGGCGGAGCCACTGTGGGAGTAGCTATCAGCGATGAACTGCTTCTTACCGCTCAGCCCGTGGAGACCATACGAAGAGAACGGGAAAGCCAGATGAGAAAGACCTATCGGCGAATAGAAGAGCTGATAGAAGAATACGATGTGAAAAAGATCGTCCTCGGGCTTCCCCTTAACATGAACGATACTGTGGGAGAGAGAGCTCTGCTTTGTGAGAGTGTCGCCGAGGATCTGAGAAGAAGGACAGGTCTTGAAGTTGTTATGCAAGACGAAAGACTGACCACCGTGGAGGCACACTGGATCCTGGATGAAGCGGGGCTTGATTGGAAAAAGAAAGCCGAAGTGGTTGACAAGATCGCCGCTTCCATTATTTTGCAATCTTATCTTGATTCAATGAAAGAGTGATAATATGACTGAAAAAGATACTATTATAAAATTTACGGGTGATGGCGGAGAAGAAGTGGAGTTTCGCGTGCTGGAACAGACCAAGCTTAACGGAAACACATATCTTCTTGTGCTGGATACTGTTGAAGGTGAAGAGGATCAGGCTTTGATCTTAAAGGAAGTGTCCACGGACGGTAAAGACGAGATCACATATGAGATCGTGGACGATGATGAAGAACTTAATGCCATAGCGAGTGTCTTCGAGGGACTGCTTGAAGACGTGAAGTTGGTATAAAAATATATTAAATAGAAGGATTATATGAACAGAAAGAAAAAAACAAAAGAAAATGCAGTATTGCATGGAGTAAAGATCATCCCCATAGGCGGACTGGGTCAGATAGGCATGAATATGACCGCTTTTGAATATGAGGATTCGATTATAGTTGTGGATTGCGGAATGGCATTTCCCGACGATGATATGCTGGGTATAGACTGTGTCATCCCGGATGTGACCTATCTCGAGCAGAATATCGAGAAGGTAAAGGGCATAGTCATAACCCACGGACATGAAGATCACATCGGTTCTCTGCCCTATGTCTTAAAGAAGATCAATGTACCCGTATATGCCACAAAGCTTACTATGGGACTTATCGAGTACAAACTGGAGGAACACGGACTTACAAACTCCACCAGAAGAAAGATAATTAAGCACGGGCAGAGCGTTAACCTGGGGTGTTTCAGAGTGGAATTCATAAAGACCACCCATTCCATCCAGGACTCCGCGGCCTTTGCTATTTATACCCCTGTGGGAACAATAGTTCATACAGGAGATTTTAAAGTGGATTACACTCCCGTTTTCGGAGATCCCATAGATCTTCAGAGATTTGCGGAGATAGGTAAAAAGGGAGTCCTTGCCCTTTTGGGCGATTCCACCAATGCACAAAAGCCCGGATATACCATGTCGGAAAGTACGGTTGGTCATACTTTTGACACTATTTTCGCCGACAATACGAAACACAGGATCATAGTCGCTACTTTTGCATCCAATGTGGACAGAGTTCAGCAGATCATCAATTCTGCCAAGAAGTTTAAGCGTAAGATAGCTATTGAAGGCAGAAGCATGGTAAATGTTGTTAAATGTGCGGAGAGTCTCGGATATATCACTATTCCCAAGACCATGCAGATAGACATTGCCGAGATCAAGAATTATCCTCCGGAAAAAGTGGTCATCATTACCACAGGCAGTCAGGGTGAAGCCATGGCGGCACTTTCCAGAATGGCTGCAGCCGTACACAAGAAGGTTCAGATCGTTCCCGGAGATGTGGTCATCTTAAGTTCGAATCCCATACCCGGAAATGAAAAGTCCGTATCCAAGGTTATAAATGAGCTTTCTGTACTTGGAGCCAAAGTGCTTTATCAGGATACTCATGTTTCGGGACATGCCAGCGCTGAAGAACTTAAGCTCATGTATGCACTGACCAAGCCTAAATTTGCCATTCCCGTTCACGGAGAATACAGACATTTGATGAGCCATGCTGAGATCGCTAAGTCCATGGGCGTAAAGAAGGATAACGTGTTCATCCTTAAGTGCGGTGATGTGCTGGAGATCAATGCGGATGAGGCAAAGATCGTCGGATCCGTGCCTTCGGGCGGCGTTTTTGTTGACGGACTTGGAGTGGGAGACGTGGGCAATGTTGTACTCAGAGACAGACAGGTTCTGTCCGAGAACGGACTAATTGCTGTTATGCTCACCATGAACAGGACAACCGGAGAGGTTATTGCCGGACCGGAACTTCTTACCAGGGGATTTGTATATGTGAAAGAGTCGGATAACCTTATGGACGGTGCATATGACGTGGTTTGCGATGTCCTTGAGGAAATAGGAAGACGTCACATTTCGGACCGTGTAAAGATGAAGGGAATGATAAGGGATGCATTAGGCGATTTTGTCTGGAAGAATACAAAGAGAAATCCTATGATACTTCCCGTTATTATGGAGGGTGATGACTGATGGCCCGGCATGCCGTAAGTGAAAGAATAAGAACAAGAAGAGGCCGTCAGGCCGGTACTATTGCAGCACTGGATATGTTTTCCTTTGTGGTACATCTCGTGCTCAATATCATCTTCTATATTTTTGTTATCTTTCTTGTATATCGTGCAAGTGTTTTTGTATATGATTTTACCTATCAGGTTTTTGGAGACGTGACTGTGGAGGAAGCCCCCGGGGTAAGTGTGGAAATAGTTATACCCGAAGGCACATCCACAATGGAGCTGGCTTCAAAGCTTGAAATGAACCGTATCGTGGTTAACCGCTATTCATTTTATCTGAAGGTTAAGCTTTTGGGATATAAGATCCTGGCGGGTACTTATCACCTTAACACTTCCATGACCTATGATGAGATATTGAATACCATTACCAACTATGCTAATGCCATAGAACCGCCGAGTGGAGAGTGAGTCTATGATCATCGAAGAAAGAATGGCTGATTTTATAGCCTCCCTTGAAAGCGATATGCCCGAATATCTGGCAGATCTGGAAAGATATGCCCTTATGAACGAAGTTCCGATCATAAGAAAGGACAGTCAGGCATTGCTCAGATTTCTGATCGAGCTCATCCGGCCTTCAGAGATCCTTGAGATAGGTACTGCCATCGGGTTTTCAGCTTCACTGATGAGTGAATATATGCCTGAAGGATGTAAACTCACCACAATAGAAAAAGTGGAAATGAGGCTTAAGGAAGCGAGAAAAAATCTGGCTGCGTTAAAAAGAGCAAAGGATGTTTTTCTTATAGAAGACGATGCTCTTAATGCACTTAAGGATCTGAGAGAGCAGGGAAGGCAGTTCGAACTTATTTTTATGGATGCGGCTAAGGCACAATATATGAACTTTCTCGAAAATGCTCTGCCCATGCTTAAGGTAGGCGGCATTCTTGTTACTGACAATGTGCTTCAGGAAGGCTCCATTATCGATTCAAAGTTTGCCATTGAGCGGAGAGACCGCACCATACATATGAGGATGAGAGATTATCTCTTTAAAATAAAGCATGATCCGAAACTTACCACTTCCATTGTGGCAGTGGGAGACGGAATGGCATTGACATTAAAGAAACAGGATTAAAATGAAAAAACCGGAATTACTTCTTCCGGCATCAAGCCCGGAAGTGCTTAAAACCGCTGTCCTTTACGGCGCCGACGCAATATATATCGGCGGTGAGCTTTACGGATTGCGGGCGAAAGCAAAAAATTTTACAAATGAAGATATGGCCGAGAGCATTAAGTGGGCTCACAAATACGGCAAAAAAGTTTATGTTACCGCCAATATCACAGCTCATAACAGAGATCTGGAAGGCATCAAAGAGTACTTTAAGGAATTGACGGAAATAAAGCCCGATGCCCTTATAATCTCCGATCCCGGAGTTTTTGAACTGGCGGGGAAATGGGCTCCGGGTATAGAGCGTCACATAAGTACCCAGGCCAACAATACCAACTGGATGGATTTTCTTTTCTGGAAAGAAAGAGGAGCCGCAAGAGTGGTTTCTGCCAGAGAACTGTCCATAGAAGAGATCGAAGATATAAGAAAGAATACTCCCGAAGGACCCGAGATAGAAACATTTGTGCATGGGGCGATGTGTATCTCTTATTCGGGAAGATGTCTGCTCAGTAATTATTTTACGGGGCGTGATGCAAATCTGGGAGCTTGCACCCATCCCTGCAGATGGAAATACTATCTCATGGAAGAAAGCAGACCCGGAGAGTATCTGCCGGTTTTTGAAAACGAGAGAGGAACATATATATTTAATTCAAAGGATCTGTGCATGATAGAGCACATTCCGGAACTGGTAAAGGCTGGTATAGATTCCTTTAAGATAGAGGGAAGGATGAAGACCGCTCTTTATGTTGCAACTGTTGCGGGAACTTATCGCAGGGCTATAGATGATTTCTTTGAATCCCCCGAGAAATACTATGCCAATCTTCCTCTTTACAGAGAAAGCATTTCTAAATGCACCTACAGAAATTTCACCACCGGTTTCTTCTTTAACAAGCCCGGAAGTGATGCGCAGGTCTATGACAACAATGTATATGTCAAGGAATTTGTTTACTACGGAACCGTAGCCGACGTTACAAATGACGGCTATGCGGAAATGGAGCAAAAAAATAAATTCCTTGTGGGGGACAGGCTTGAGATCATGCATTTCGACGGAACTTACAGCGAGGCCGAAGTGCTCGATATAAAAGATGAAGATGGAAATCACATGCCTTCATGTCCTCATGCAAGACAGAAGATATTTGTGAGATTTTCGGAACTCCCTTCTGTGGGAGAATTAATAAGGGGCAAAGGTACAGAGGAAGTTTGAGTTTGGGATTTCTATGACGGAGGACAGGATGAAGGAAAAAAATAAATATTTTCAACTGGGGGTTATGATATTCAGCGTAGTTGCGGCAGCTATACTTCTTTTCTTTTTGATCTTTTATTTACCCATGATATTTGATTTTATCAAAAAGGTCATTAAGATACTGATGCCCATTAACATCGGTATAGTTGTGGCTTATCTTTTAAACCCTATAGTGGATTTTCTGGACGGATGGACGGCAGAACTGCTTTCTCACACAAAATTACAGACCAGAACATGTAAAAAGATAGCAAAGGGCTTTGCCATCGGATTGTCTTTGGTACTGTTTATATCCATTATTGTTGCATTATTGTACATGGTGGTGCCTGAAGTGGGCGAAAGCCTTTTTACTTTGGTAAACAATATTTCGGATTACGGAAAGACCTTATATAACTATATCTCCAGGCTTTTTGAAGGCAATCAGGAGGTACAGGCCGAGGTTCAGACTATTTTAAATAATGCCATTGATTCAGGAAGCAACTGGATCAGAAATGATATGCTGGGTGAGGTAAACAAGCTCATGTCTACCGTCAGTGTGGGCATATACGGAGTATTCAAGACTCTGCTTAATGTGTTCCTCGGACTTTGCGTGGCTGTATTTCTTCTTGTAAGTAAACATAGTTTTATCGGTGGTATGAAGAAGATGCTTTATGCTACTTTTAAGAAGGAAAAGGTAAATGTTATCCTGGCTGTGGGACGTGAAGCAGACAGTATTTTCGGCGGTTTCATTTCCGGAAAGCTCATTGACTCTCTGATCATAGGTATCCTTTGCTTTATAGGCTGCTCCATAATGAAGATGCCCTATATAGCGCTTATTTCCGTGGTCATCGGTGTCACCAATATCGTACCGATCTTCGGACCCTGGGTTGGAGCCATTCCCTGCTCACTCCTTGTTCTGATCATTGATCCGGGAAAAGCACTTATCTTTGTTATCTTCATCATACTGTTACAGCAGTTTGACGGAAATATCCTGGGACCCAACATTTTGGGCGATTCCACCGGTCTTTCCGCCTTTTGGGTGGTTGTAGCCATTACTCTGGGCGGCGGACTGTTTAAAGTTACCGGAATGATATTGGGAGTACCTACTTTTGCTGTTTTCTATTTCCTGGTAAAGACCTATGTGGAATTCAAGCTTAAAGAGCGGAACATGCCTATTCAGACGATTTCCTACACAAAGATCAAACGTATCGATCCGGAAACTTTGAATTCCGAATACATAAACACCGGAGTCTCAAAGAGGGAAAGAAGGAAAAATAATGTGTTTGCGGATGATGTGACCAGGGAGATCGCTCTGGCAGCCAATTTTGCAAGAGCTGAGAAGGAGAAAAGGGGAAAGGATGCGGATGACGCACTTGACGAATTATTGAGGGAAGGATCAAAACAGGAACAAAATGGAAACAATTAAAAAAATCTTTAAGCGTGTGGTAAACAGAGAGACCATAATGTATATCATTTTCGGCGTTTTGACCACACTTGTGAACTGGGTGGTTTATTGGATCTTTGATAAGATACTGACCGGAGGAGCCGGAGCTGCTGAAGTTACGACCGAAGGCTTTAAGGGCGCTATAGACACTTTCCTTTCCAAGGGAACAGCCGGGATCATCGCCTGGGTGGCTGCCGTTGCCTTTGCATATGTCACCAATCGTCTTTGGGTGTTCGAGGACAGAGCCCACGGTGCAAAGAACATAGCACTTGAATGCGGCAGGTTCGTGGGCGCGCGAGTGGCAACGGGAGTTATAGAGATCCTGGGTACTCCTGCCCTTGTGGTTTTGGGCCTTGAAGCTCAGGTTTTCGGACTGGATGTGGCCAAACTCATTGTAAGTGTTATCATAGTTATCTTAAACTACGTTTTCAGCAAGCTGTTTGTATTTAAAAAATCGGATAAAAAAGGCAATTGATATATGTTTGAAATAAAAGCGATAGTAAACCTTAAAAAAGGCGAAGGCAGGACATTAAATGCAGGAGGCCTTTGGGTTTACGACAATGAAATAGAACAGATCACCGGCATTTTTAATGACGGTGATCTTTGTGTTGTTAAGAGTAATAACGGTTATCCGCTTGGTATCGGTTATATTAACCGTAAGTCCAAGATCACGGTAAGACTTCTTACAAGAAATACAGAAGTTCAAATAAATGAGGAATTCTTTAAAAAGAGGATAGAGGATGCCTGGGACTATCGTAAAAAGGTGGTGGACACATCCTCCTGCCGATTGATCTTCGGAGAAGCGGATTACCTTCCCGGACTTACCGTGGATAAGTTTGAAGATGTGCTTGTTGTCCAGAGCCTTGCCCTGGGTATCGATCGCTTTAAGGAACTCCTTGTGAAACTGATGCTTGAAGTGCTTTCTAAAGACGGAATAAAGATCCGCGGCGTATACGAAAGAAGCGATGCAAAGGTCAGGGAACTTGAAGGCATGGAAAGGGTTAAGGGATTTATAGGCCCGGAGTTCGATACAAAGGTTCGCATAACAGAGAACGGAGTAAAATACTTCGTGGACGTGGCTGACGGGCAGAAAACAGGATTTTTCCTGGATCAAAAGTATAATCGCCTTGCTATCCAGAAGCTCTGCAAAGATGCAATTGTTCTTGACTGTTTTACACACACCGGTTCCTTTGCACTTAATGCGGGCTTGGCCGGAGCAAAGGAAGTCACAGGAGTGGATGCTTCTGACCCGGCAGTGGCTCAGGCTACGGAAAATGCGGAATTAAACGGACTTTCATCTACGGTGCATTTTGAATGCGCAGATGTACTTGACCTTCTTCCTAAGCTGGAAGAGGAAGGAAAGAAGTTTGATGTGGTCATTCTTGATCCGCCTGCGTTTACCAAATCCAAAGATTCCGTAAAGAAAGCCATGAAGGGCTATCGTGAGATCAACATGAGAGGCCTTAAGATAGTTAAGGACGGAGGTTTTCTGGCTACCTGTTCCTGCTCGCATTTCATGACTCCCGAGCTCTTTACAGAGGTCATTGCCCAGGCAGCCAAAAGCGTTCACAAGCGTCTTCGCCAGGTGGAATACCGCACCCAGGCTCCGGATCATCCCATCGCCTGGAATGCGGATGAAAGCTATTATCTTAAGTTTTATATCTTCCAGGTCTGTGACGAAGTATAAACGTAAAAACAGCCGTAAGTACAGTGTTTTAAGTACCTGCGGCTGTTCTTTTATGATAATACTCTAATCCCAGAAATAATGCCAGTAACTGTTGTAAATTCCGAAAGACTTAGGCTTAAGTTCATCGGTGTTCCAATCATAAGCGTCAAACGTGAGATGAAAGTCGGTTTTGGTCACACCGTAGTCGGCATCTGTAAACTCGCCGTAGTGCCAGCGTTCGTAGACAGGACAGCCTTCCATCATTCCGTCTACTACAACGTTTTCAGGCTCATAGTAAGCAGGGCATCTTTTTTCATATAAGAAATATTGTCCGTCAGAGGTCAAATAAATGTAATATAAGAACTCATGACTGGTAGCTGTGGTACCATCGTCATATTCATATTGAAGATATACATCTACGCCCACATAGTCATTTATAAAGGTTTCTTCATTGACATCTTTAAGCACCACTCTGTCTTCATCATTATATGCAACGGTCCTGAACATTTCAGGATGTGTGCTGTAGTAGTCATAGTATTTTTTTGCTGAGGGGGTGTCAGGGTTCGTGTAGTAGTCGAAACTTCCGTAAAAAGGCTTGTCACCGATGTCATAGACTATAGCAGGTCCCTGTGTAGGTTCCTGTGTAGGTTCCTGTGTAGGTGTGTCAGTAGGCACCGGGTTAGGTTCCTCAGTAGGTTCAGGAGTAGGTGTGTCTGTAGGTTTCGAAGTCGGAGCCGGAGTCGGTGTGTCGGTAGGAGCAGTTGTGGGTTCTTTGGAAGGCTCCTGGGTTGTAGCAGATGTGCTCGCCGCAGGTTCCTGCGTAGGAACAGTGGTAGTATTGCTGCTATCGCATCCTGCTAAAAGTAATAAACATACCAATAAACAAGTTCCGGTTAAAAGTTTCTTCATTATTCTCAATATCTCCTTGTCTCTTATGGATATTTCCGTTATAGAAAACGCTTTCCTTATTATACCACAAGTAGGACCATTAGAAAATGTTTTACAATAATCCGGAAATGCAAAACAAATAAGCCATTAAATGCTTCAAATATCAAAGATACACTTAACTGTATCATTGATAAAACAAATGCCGACCATCCCGAACAGTATTTTGAACACCTTATGTTACATCTTCCGGGTCTGTGACGAAGTATAAACATAAAAACAGCCGTAAGTACAGTTATCTTTACTGCCTTTTTTTATGGTCAAAATCGCATTCAATTATGTCATTTCAGCCTTGAAACTTGCGCTTTTCTGTGATACATTATGAGAGATTTGTTAAATCAGGAGTTAAGGAGTTTGAAATGCAAAAGATTTTGGATAAAATAACATGTATGTTAGCGGAAGCTTTTGAAAAAGCGGGTTACGGAGCAGAATACGGAAGAGTATCCACCTCCAACAGACCCGACCTTTGCGATTTTCAGTGCAACGGTGCCATGGCTGCAGCCAAGGCTTTTAAGAAAGCTCCTATTCAGATAGCAAATGAGATAGTCGAAGGACTTAAGGGCAATGGGGCTTTTGAAAGCATTGAAGCCGTAATGCCCGGATTCATCAATATCAAGATAGGTAAGGAATTCCTGGCAGAGCATCTTACAGGAATGAAAAATAACGAAAAGTTCGGTCTGGAAAAGCCTGAGAAGGTGAAGACCATTATCATCGACTACGGCGGAGCAAACGTGGCAAAGCCCCTTCATGTGGGTCACCTTCGTCCTGCTGTTATCGGTGAAAGCGTAAAGAGGATATGCAAGTTTGCGGGGCATAATGTTATCGGTGATGCACATCTCGGTGACTGGGGACTGCAGATGGGAGAGGTTATTGAAGAACTCAGATTAAGAAAACCCGATCTCCCTTACTTTGATCCTGATTTTAAGGGAGATTATCCCAAGGAAGCTCCCTTTACCATCTCTGATCTGGAAGAGATCTACCCCGCAGCCAGCGCAAGGATGAAGGAAGATCCCGATTTTGCGGTAAAATGCCATGAAGCTACCGTAAGATATCAGAAGCGTGAAAGAGGCTATGCCGAGCTGGGAGCCCACATCATAAATGTTTCCAAGATCGATCTGAAGAGGAATTATGACAATCTGGATGTTCATTTTGAACTCTGGAAGGGTGAAAGCGACGCAGATCCCTATGTAAAAGATATGGTGGATGAAATGGTAAAGAGCGGCCTTGCTTTTGAAAGCCAGGGAGCTCTTGTAGTGGATATCCGTGAAGAGGGGGATAAGAAAGAGTATCCTCCCTGCATAATCAGAAAATCTGACGGTGCAGCTATTTATGAGACCACAGACCTGGCCACCCTGGTTCAGAGAGAACAGGATTACAAGCCGGATATGGTGGTCTATGTGGTGGATAAGCGCCAGGAACTCCATTTTATACAGGTATTCCGTACAGCTAAAAAAGCAGGCATAGTGCCTCAGGACACCGAGCTTCGTTTTATCGGTAACGGTACCGTTAACGGCAAAGACAATAAGCCTTTTAAGACCAGAGACGGCGGAACTCTTCGTCTTGAAGCCTTGATCAAGATGGTCAATGATGCTGTTTATAACAGGATCATGGAGAGCAGGGAAGAGACAGCCGAGGATGCGGCAAAGACAGCGAAGATAGTAGGTCTTGCAGCTCTTAAATACGGTGATCTTTCAAATCAGGCAACAAAGGACTATATATTTGATACGGAAAAATTCACTTCCTTCGAGGGAAATACAGGTCCTTACATCCTTTATACCATCGTCAGGATCAAGTCCATCCTTGCCAAGTATAAGGAAAAATTCGGAGAAGGTGCCGATCTTTCCAAGATCAGGGTACCTGAGGGAAGCTCCGAAAAGATGCTTATGTTAAAGCTTTCTGCTTTTCATGATATGGTTGAGAGCGCTTTTAAGGACACTGCACCTCACGTAGTCTGCAGATTTGTTTATGAACTTGCAGACGCTTTTAACGGCTTCTATCATGATACTAAGATATTGACCGAGGAGAACAAAGAGAAGCGGGAAGGCTGGATCTCTCTCCTTGAACTTACAAAGGGAGTACTGGAGTGCGGTATCGATCTTTTGGGATTTTCCGCACCGGACAGAATGTAACTAAAATTTATCGGGGTGAATACATTGGTTGGGAGAAACAATGAATTAAAGCAGCTTTCGGAAAGCTACGAAAGCGAAGGAAATAAAGCCATAGTTTTATATGGACGTTACGGTATAGGAAAGACCACTCTGGCTCTTGAGTTTGTCAAGAACCTGCCTGCGGTTTATTATTCCGCCAGGGAGTTATCGGAAACCGAACAGCTCCTTACATTTACAGGGGAAGAGGGTACTTCCTGTGACACAAAGGATCCGGCATTTTCCTATTATCGCTGTTTTAAACAGGCGATGGACAGAAATCCGGATAAAAAAACGGTATTTGTTTTTGATGAGTTTCAGCATCTCATGTCCTGCGGAGAGGGCTTTAAAAATGCTTTCATAACTCTTATGAAAGAGCCTGAGACCGAAGGAAAGGCAATGTTTTTGCTACTCAGTTCTTCTGTTAACTGGGTTGAGAATTCTCTGGTGGAAAGCATGGGAACAGCTGCAAGAAGTCTGGCCGGCTTTATAAAGCTAAGAGAACTTTCCTTTGTTGAGCTTCTGGATCGTTTCCCTAAAATGAATATCCGGGATATCATCTATGCGGAAGGTATTCTTGGGGGAGTTCCGGGGCTTCTCGATTATTGGAGTGAGAAACTGGAGCTTAAGGACAATATCATCAGACTTTTCCTTTCAAAGAGAGGTCTTTTGAGATTCGAAGCCGAAAGATTTCTTAAGACAGAGCTCAGAGAACTGCCTGCATATAATGCCATTCTTGCCACACTTGCGGCAGGAAACTGGAAGCTTAATGACATATATACCCGCACCGGATTTTCACGTGCCAAGATCAGCGTTTATCTGAAAAATCTTATCTGCCTCGATATAGTTGAAAAGGTGTTTTCGCTGGAAACAGGCTCTCACGACGATGTGAAGAAGGGCATGTACAAGATCAAAGATAACTATCTTTGCTTTTGGTACAGATATGTTTTTCCCAACATGTCCCTGCTTGACAGAGGTATGGAAAAGGAAGTATATGACAATATAATTGCCTATGATCTGGATGATTTTATGAGAGACAGATACGCAAATGTATGCTTTGAGTACATGAAGCTGATGTCGGATCTGGGTAAACTGGGAAGAAAGTACGAAAAGTGGGGAAGATGGTACGGAAAAGCAGGGGAAATAGATGTCATCGGAAGAGATGAAGAGGGTCATACCATCGTTGCTTTCTGTAATTTTAAATCCACTCCCATGAACAGTGCAGAACTCAGAAAGTACCGTGAACTCATGAGGATAGCAGGTATATCCTCGGATGAAACTTACATATTTGCAAAATCGGGCTTCGGTCAGGATATAAAGGTGGCCGCAGCCTATGACAAGATCCAATTGATCAACATGGACGAATTATAAAACCGAAAGGGGTTCGTATGTGTAAAACCAATTATGAGGGGACAAAACGAATTTTAAGAAGATCAGCCGGTATATTGGCGGCTGTAATGATAATATGTTCTGCTGCCGGACCCGTGAGTACATATGCGGCAACGGAACCCACTTATGAATATACGGATGAAACAAAGAATGCGGATGCATATGTGGTTAAGATAACCACGAATGTGTATGTCAGATCCACTCCCGGAAAAAATGCGGCGAAGATCACCCATCCCATTACCAAAGACACCATTATATTGGCTAAAAACGATCTGGTGGCTGTTTTAAGCGAAGATGATTTCGTTTACGATGACGGGACCACGGAGCATTGGTATGAGATAAGATGGATAAATGAAAAGATCGAATTCCATGGTTATGTAAATTCCAAATATACCACTAAAACAGGCGATCCGGCTATTCCGCTACCTACGCCTACTCCGGCGGTGACCAATACACCCACTCCGACGCCGACGCCCACTCCGGGACCTACAAACACGCCCACACCCAATGTGACTTCCACGCCTACACCTCCGGCACCAAAGATCGGAGATAATATAAGCGACGAGCCCGTAAAAACGGGATTTACGATCGTAGGCATAGTAATAGGCCTTATAGCAGTTTCTTTCGGAGGTTTTCTCCTTATAAGATATATATCCGAGAGAAGAGCGATGATACAGGCGCAGAACAGACCGAAAAAAGATTCGCCCACAGAATATGCGGCAAGAAGACGCAGAGAAGCCCAGAGAGCTGAAGAACAGCGGAGGCTTCGTGAGGCTGAGGAGGGACCGGAAGAGTTCAACATATCCAGAACCCTTGCCATGAAGGATGCGGCCAGAGAAAGCGAGCTTATAAAGCGAGAACTTGACGAGCTTAAGGAGAAGGATACGGTTATACATAAATTCTTCGGAGAAGGCAGTGTCATTGACAATTCCGATGTTAATAATGTGGAGATCAGATTTGGCAACGAGATCCGTTACATTAACAAGGAAAGTGCCGCAGCCAAACACTTAATGAGAAAGCTTTAAATAAATTTAAATATAAAGAAAGCAGGATGAAGTATGAAGAATATTTTTGAATCACCTTTTGTAAAGGAAATGATGAGGACCACAGCCAACATGTATCGTCTCGGTTGGGATGAAAGAAACGGCGGAAACATCAGCTGGATGCTTGATGAAAAGGAAGTCGGAGAATACCTGGATCTGAATAACGTGATCAGGACCATTCCTTTGGGCTTTGACGCACAGTCACTTGTGGGCAGGATCTTTATCGTTACCGGAACAGGAAAATACTTTAAGAATGTTGAGTTTGATCCCGAGACTAACCTGGGTATCATCAGGATCGCAAAGGATGCCAAGACGGCAGAACTCCTTTGGGGTTACAAGGATGGCGGAAAATTCACAAGTGAGCTTCCCGCTCATCTCATGACACACATGGTACGTCTTAGAAAGGATCCCGCTCACAGAGTGGTAATGCATTGCCATCCCACCAATACTCTTGCCATGAACCAGGTTATAGAGCTTGATGACAAGACCTTTACAAGAGCTCTTTGGAAGACATGTACAGAATGTATCGTCGTTTTCCCCGACGGCGTGGGAGTACTTCCCTGGATGGTTTGCGGAACCAATGAGATCGGTGAAGCAACCGCTGAAAAGATGGAAGATTACAGACTCGTGATCTGGGGTATGCATGGAATTTACGGCTCAGGTAAGGATATGGATGAAACCTTCGGTCTTATCGAAACCGTAGAGAAGGCTGCTCAGCTTTATCTTCTTGCAGCAGGACTTCCCAGAGTCAACACCATCCGCGATGAAGAGCTGGTAGCAGTTGCAGAGCGTTTCGAAGTGGATTATCGTAAGGATTTTATTAATGCTTAAGAGTAAGTGGCCGCAGTTAAAGCTGCGGCCTTTTTTTGAACCTAGGGGACGGGGGTAGGGGGTCAAAAAATGACCCCCTAACCCCGTCCCCTAGGTTCAAAAAAAGATTTGACAAAATATATTTAATG
>JAEEWS010000066.1 GCA_016287765.1 Lachnospiraceae bacterium | reverse complement strand
GCTGATTAGCTTGATTCTTCTGCTGAAAAATCCATCCATATAAACCACCCCAAATTAGCCCTTACAATTGTAACAAAATTGTAAATTATTAAGTTCATTGTATGTGGTTCCATTGTAGAATTCAAGGTTTTTATAAAAAATTTGTTGTACGTAATACTGTGTATTATCCAAACTAAGGGTTTCCTCTCAGATATACAAATTATATTATGTAAATTTGACTGTACGAGGAATCGATAAATAATAATTATCCCATCCTGCGTGTCCGAATAATCGTACTTTAGTCTTCAGAGTCCAATTGTTGGGTCAAGGTGTAACCATTTCTTAACACCTAAAAAAATAGGGCTTGCAATTCAAAAATCACCCCTCTATAATCGACCTTAATCGAACATAAGTTCTCACAACTTATCAGAGAAAGCGAGGTGAGGGTAAATGCATAAGACGATAGCTGATTATATTAGAGACACATACATAATGATCATGTTGTCGTTATTGAAATCACCCACCCTGCCGGATCTGATTCAGCCGAGTGGTCCGGGATAGCGTCCGCTCTAAAACATAGATCCACAACAAAACGAACTGATTTTTCGCAAAAGTTATCGTACTTGTGCGTTGGTATATGTCGGTCTTTTTGCGAAAACACCTCAACTGCAAGCGGGAGTGACTATACCAAACTTGCGGTATGGTTTTTGCCGCTTGTCCCAGACTCTACCGCCCCACGAAGTGGATCTATGTTTTAGCTATGTTTTAGCGAAGTGGATCTATGTTTTAGCTATGTTTTAGCAAGCAACGTATTTTCGGGAACACGAAAATACAAAGCTTGTCAGGGGGCGACCCCTGAGACCCCGAGGAACGCAAGATGCGTTCAATCATTTCACTCCAAGGAGGTGAACAAAACATGAGAATCAAACCGAACAGGAAGCGCACGATCGAGTTCAAAGTAATGCTGAGCCCGGAGGAAGCGGAGCTGTTGAAGAAAAAATCTGAAGAGTCCGGTCTGTCCCGTTCTGAAGTTTTAAGGAGCTTGTTGACTGGCAGGAGCATCGCAAGATACCGGGAAGGTTCCACTACTCCATCACACTTCGGGAAGACGATAAGAAAGGACGGTAACTAAAATGGCAGTAACTTCCGTATGGGCAGTCAAAGTGCGTATGGATGCCGCTATTGATTATATCGAGAATCCCGAGAAGACCACTCTCCGTCCTGAACTTGAAGCCGATGCTTCTGCTGCACGACAGGCTATCTGCAATGTTATCGACTATGCAAGCGATGAGGATAAGACAGATCAGATGATGTTCGTCACAGGCATTAACTGCGATCCCAATACAGCATATAAGGAGTTCATGGAAGTTAAAGAATACTGGCACAAAGAAGGCGGCCGACTGGCTTATCACGGTTATCAGGCTTTCCTTGAAGGCCCGGGTGAGATCACAGCCGAAGAGGCTCACGAGATCGGCGTAGAACTTGCAAAAGAATTATGGGGCGACAGGTTCCAGGTAGTAGTTGCGACACACCTTAATACCGGTCATTATCATAATCATTTTGTCTTGAACTCCGTATCTTTCGCGGACGGTTACAAATTCTATCGAATGAATTCCGATTACCGCAAGATGCAGGAAATCAGCGACCGCTTATGCAGTGAACGTGGATTGAACGTCATCAGGGATAAGTCTCCTGCAAGAGGAAAATCCTATGCCGAATGGAAAGCGGAGCGAGAGGGGAAGTATACGGTTCGAGGAAGAATCTGTGAAGATATCGATTATGCTGTTGCTCTCTCAAGATCCTGGGATGATTTCGCCGAGATTATGACCGGTCTCGGCTATGAGTTTAAGTATTTCGGAAAGAACGGGCAACCGCTCAAACATCCCGGTCTTAAACCACCCGGAGCTAAAGGATACTTCAGATACGAAGGTCTCGGTAAAAACTACGAACCGTGGAAGCTCAAGGAAAGGATCATACAAAATACCGTGATCCCGGGGTATCTTCCGATCCCCCAATACAAACCACAGGTCAAAAACTGGGAACCTTCTCTGGAGCCGATGTCAGGTCTTCCGAAGTTGTACAGACGTTATTGTTACAGATTGTATTGCTATGTCAGCAGATCCAACCGGAAAAGAGAGTATATCCCTATGGCTATAAGAGAGGATATCGCAAAGTTGGACAGATATATCGAGCAGTTGGACTTTATGTATAAACACCAGGTCGAATCAAAGGATTCAATTCCGCAGCTGCGCGCATACTACGTGTCGCATCTTGAGGAACTTCAGGAAAGGCGTAAGGAACTGTATTCAATAAAGGACCTGGCTAAAAAGGATAACAATGCTGTTCATCTATCAAGCCTCAATGAGAGGATCGGGGAACTCACAAATCAGATCAAGGAAGCACGGCATAAGATCAAGTTATGTGACGACTGCTTCGTTGATTGTGACAGGATTGCAGAGAACGAAAAACTGCCGGATAGAAACCCGAAGTTTGCAAAACAGCAGAAGAGCCGTGGCGGATGGGCAAGATAAAAACAAGGAGTTATCGTAAGTATGAAAAAAGAATTTAAACCACTTCAAGTTGATACTGTACAGAATCTTGCCGAAAAGGAATTCGAGACTATCGATCCCCTGATCGATCACTTCCTTCCGGGTAAAGGCTTATATCTTCTTTGTGGCAGCGCAAAAGTCGGCAAGTCATGGATGGCACTTCAGATCGCCCTTTGTGTCAGTACCGGTATGAAGTTCTGGAATTATGAAACCAGGAAGAAAGACGTGTTATATCTCTGTCTTGAAGATGGTGAGAGAAGGTTGCAGGACCGTTTGTTCAGCATTGCGAATGATTGTCCCAGGACGTTTATGTACACAACGAATGCAGCTCCCATCGGCGGTGGTCTTGAAGAACAGCTTGAAGATGCACTGAAATCGCATCCTGATATCGGACTGTTCATTATCGATACGCTTGCAGCTATCCGTTGTGAACGGAGCAAAGCGGACATTAATACAAAGAATCCATATCAGGGAGACTACAACACTATCGCACCGCTTCACAATTTTTGCGAAGCTCATAATGTCACGATCCTGCTCATCCATCACACCCGAAAGATGAGATCCGTTGACCCGTTCGATGACATCTTAGGTACTAACGGGCTGTTCGGAGCATCAGATGGCGCGTTCATTATGCGCAAAGAATCAGATGACACAGACGTAAAACTTCGCCTTCGCAGCCGTGATATGGAAGAACGCATCCTGACGGTCAGATTTAACAGCACACTCAGCCACTGGGAGCTTGCTAAAGAGAATACGCCTGTTGAAGATGCCTTCCAGACGGATGAAGATCTCAGAAAAGCCCTCGATTACCTTAAGGAACACGGATCCTTTGATGGTACGGCTACTGAGTTCTGTGAACTGATAAAGGCCAGAAAAAAGCCTCAATCGATCAGCGGAAAACTCTGGAACAGACAGAGTGATCTTGCAAAGCTGGGTTTCAGTTTTACAAGAGATCACAGGCGGGATGCAACATATTTTAGCTTTGCCAGGATAGATCCGCACGATTATGAAATACAAAAACACAAGGAATATGGGTGTTATCCGTTCGATCTTGTAACCAAGGATTACACCATAGAACTTCATCGTTACGGTAGGAATAAAGACGTCACATCGTCACAGTCGTCACAAACAGCATAAATATTCAGGAGGAATAAAAACATGAAAAAGAACGACATCAACATCATTATCGACCAGCAGCTTCCCCTCGCTGACAAACAGGAAAAAGGAGCAGCCTATTATGCAGAAATGATAAAGGCAGGCATGGCAGAATACGCTAACGATCCGAGCCCGGCAAAAGAAACCAACCTAAACAAACTGAAAGAGAAGAAGCTGTTAACGGTTAACGAGGCAGCCGAACTCTTTGGAATCGGAAGGAACAAAATCCGTGAGCTTACTAATGACAAAGACTGCCCTTATGTCATCTGGATCGGTAGTCACAGAAGGATCAAAAGAGAGGCTTTTGAGAAATTTATCTCTGAACTTTTTGCAGTATAAATGCATCCCAAAAATAAAAACGTTAACCAAACGTTAACCAAATTGGCATTTTGAGGGTGTTTTTAGGACAGCATCCAAACAAAGCAAAGCCCCCGCAAACGCAATGTTTACGGGGGTTTCAGACTTGGAGCCATTTGTGGGACTCGAACCCACGACCTGCTGATTACAAATGTCGGAAATGCCGTTTTACAACCTCACGCATGTTGTCGTGAAACGCAATAAAATCAGTGCTTCCGGGGTTTTATCCGAACGTATGTTCACGCAAATTTTTATATGATTTTTCTAAAATAGTTACCCAATAGTTACCCGTTTTACTCGAAACCTATCTTTTAATCATCATCGTGATTGTATATGTAATTCAGATTATTTATCGCTCTCTTTTTTGCTTCGTTCTGAGGGTTCGCATATACATTCATGACCAATGACGGTGAACTCTGCCCGAGAAGAGCTGCTGCAGTTCTTGGATCCGTACCATTTGCTATTAGTATGCTTGCAAAAGTATGCCTGAGTCCATGTACTGATACATGCTGCACTTCGCACCACTCAAGAAACTTGTTTAGCCAACTTCTGAATGTGCTATCAAACACCGGAGCACCTTCCCACGTTGTAAACAGCCGTGCTTCATCACCCTGTTTTCCTAGATAGAACTCACCGAGTTTTTCTATTTCTTTATCCTGCCACTCTCTATACAATTTGAATTCTTCTATTAGATTGTCCGTAATCGGAATGGTTCGAACAGATGAATCGCTTTTGGGTGTGCTTTCGATCATTCCGGTACCAGGGATATATTGTGATGTTCTCGTAATAGATATTATGTGTTTATCATAATCTATATCTCTCCACTCAAGTCCGGCTGCTTCTCCCTCTCGAATACCTGTATTTAGCACAAGCAAGATAAACATCCTTGCTCGGATATCCGGGTACTCAGGAAGTTTGGTAATGATTTTCCTTACATCTTCAAGTTGTAATGCCTGAACATCCGAATGTGTTTTAGCAGGACTCTTGATACGCTTACAAGGATTCTCATCGATTATTTCCCATTCATAAGCTTTTCCAAGAACTGCTGATAAAGTTCGAAACCAACTGCCAGAAGTATTTCGAGACAATTTTTCGTCTCTTCCATCTCGCCTATCCAGATTTGCCAACCAGCCACGTATATCAAGCGGTCTGATATTCTTAATCGGCATTGCACCAAAATAAGGAATAAGTCTTTTCTCAATGACGATCTTATAACCGCTCGCAGTCTTTGGTTTAAGAGTGTTGAGATGGTTTTTGTAATAAACATCTGTACAGAAACTCTTAAATGTCAGATTTAGATACTTTACGTTTGCTCCACCTTTGACCTTACGCTCAAAAGCTTCTGCATGCTCACGAATCGCTATTCTTAATTGTTTTGGAGATAATCCTTTAGGCGGCCTAAAAGTAGAAGTACGGAACTTGTGCTTTTTGCCATCATATCCCACACTAACATATACTTTATACGCATCGCCCTTTTTCTGAATGTGCACTTTAATCCCCCTTTCCTATTTTAGATTTGCGAAAAAACTAATCTCATATCTATTCGTTTTACTCATTGTAATACGTTTCTTGTTCTATTAATGGGACAATTTACCCACTTTGAACATATGTATTATTCGCGTAGGCATGTATATTAGCGGTTCCCTTCCTTCCCCCACACCCCTATCTTTCCTTTTCTAACGTCTGTGAGTCTCTTATAGGCTTAGCTAAAAGGAAAACCGCGCAGGCGGGCCATAGCCTGCGTTCCAAATATTTAAACCCTGATCCCGCCAGACGCGACTTGAGAGGTAGCGTCCTCTCAAGTTGTGGGTGGCAATCCAAGCGGTAGCGCGGAAGGAATAGAAACGTTTTGCAATAATCTCTATTTTCTACCGGCTATCAATTTATATAACCTTTGATGTGACGACTGTGACGATGTGACGACTATTTTGATATAGATTTTACTTTTTTTCGTTGATCAACTTCTTAGCAATAGATACAGCAGCTTTATCGGCTACTTCATCACTTTCCGGGATCTTACTGAACTCAATCACTATATATTTCGGAGCGTTATTCTTCATGATTACAGCTGCTCCTTTTTCTTCTACAAGCCTGGCAACCTTTGAGAAATTCTGATTTGCCTCTGAAATAGAAATTATTGTATCGGTATTGATCATCATATTAACTACCTCCTCACTGCAATTATAGTTAGAATTTAGCTAATATTCAACCTAATATTTATGTTATATTATACAACTCCAGAATTATATCGGGACTTTGGAAACAACTACGAAATGCATTTTATGTCTATTTAGGTCAATGATATAATACTGTCTATTAGGAATACTATTAGTTATAGTGAGGATTCATGATGTTCGGATCAATGCAGGAACTGAAAGACGAGCTTCTCAAGGGGGAGAGGTTCGTTTTTGAGTGCAAGGAAGCTGAATCCACAGTTCCGAGGTCAGCGTATGAATCTTATTCATCTTTTGCAAATACCAATGGTGGAGTCATAGTTCTTGGCATCAAAGAGGTCAGAAAGGCAAAGACTCCTGAAGAACGCTTTATTATTCAGGGGATAAAGAACCCTCAATCTCAAATAAATGATTTTTGGAATACAATCAACGGCAGCAAGGTCAATGTCAATATTCTGTCGAATGATGATGTCTATACGCTCGAAGAAAACGACCTGACTGTTATTGTAATCAATGTTCCGCGTGCAGATTATAATCTGAAACCGGTTTATGTCGGAGAGAATCCTTATAAAGGAACATTCAAACGAAACAACGAGGGCGATTATCACGCAACCGAAGATGAAATCAAGAGCATGATCCGCGATCAGAACCCGGACGGAAATGACAGTCTCATCCTTGAATACTACACCATGGATGATATTGATCCTGAGACACTCCGTGCATATAGACAGATGTTCGTTGATCGTAATCCTGATCATGTCTGGTCCTCTCTGGACGACAAGGAATTTCTTAAGATGCTCGGCGGATACAGAGTTGACCGCAAGAATAAAGTCGAAGGCCTTACCATGGCAGGTCTTCTTATGTTCGGTAAAGGTCTGCCTATACGAGATGAATTTGATAACATTTTTATGGATTATAGAGACGAGAGCAATCTTGTCAGTGATGCACGCTGGAGTGACAGGGTAACTTATGATGGAACTTGGGAAAACAATCTATTCAACTTCTTTACCAAAGTCACTAGAAAGCTTACTGCTGATCTGAAGAAACCTTTCGCTATGGAAGGAATGCAAAGGATCGACGATGATCCCCTACGCAAGGCAATAAGGGAAGCATTTGTCAATGCAATCATTCATTCCGATTACCAGATGGATGCCGGCGTTCTTAAGATTATCAAGAAAGATAACGGCTTTACTTTCACTAATCCGGGTGTCCTTAAGCTTCCCAAGGAAGAAATCTACAAGGGCGGTAATTCAAAGGCGCGTAATCCTAAGATGCAGACTATGCTAAGGATGATCGGCTTCGGTGATAATGCGGGATCTGGATTCCCTCTGATACTTGATACATGGAAGGCAAACGGCTGGAAAACACCGGAACTTGATGAAAATCCCGTTCTTAACCAGGTCACTTTATCGCTTGTTTTTGATAAAACAAACGATAAAAAACAAACGATAAAAACAAACGATAAAAAACAAACGACAAAAACTGCGGAACATGTTGAACATATAATTGCGTATTTACGGGTAAACGGTGAGTCGCGAACTAAAGATATTGCCAAAGGTATAGGACTGAGCCCAGACCGTACAAGAGTAATACTGGCAAACATGACCGAAATTGTTGCTGTGGGAAGCAATAAAAACAGGACCTATCGACTCAAATAACATCATCGCACACCTTCATATCCTGATGTTGATTATCATGAAAATGGGCCTTGGGAATGCATTCTCAAAGCCCGATTTTTCATTTTCTAAGTGCGTTTTATTGCTGATTTTCTGTACTAAGGGACCACTCCCTCACAGGTCCATTCTGAACGTCCAGTTTCCAATAGATTTTGCATTGCATTCAAGCGTTTCTTCTTTTACAAGCTTGAACCCGTTATCAATATAGAAAGCCACGTTATTTTTAGAATTGGTGGTAACGGTGATCAGATTTCCACCATTGGATCTTACCAAAGGGATAAGAAAATCCTGTATCGCGCCCGATCCGATGCCCCGCTTCTGATATCCCGGATCAACTGCCAAGAAATACAAATGCCAACGGGGTTCAGGGATGCTT
>JAEEWS010000065.1 GCA_016287765.1 Lachnospiraceae bacterium | reverse complement strand
TAGGGGTTCATTTTTCGGCGCAAAGCGCCAAAATGAACCCCTAACCCCGTCCCCAAAGGCTCAAAAAGTGAACCCCTAACCCCGTCCCCGGGTGTCAAAAAGTGAGCCTATAACCCCGTCCCCGGGTGTCAAAAAGTTTGAAAAAGGGTGAAACTGCAAAAAGGTTTCACTTTTTTAATTATATTTTTCACAAACTTTGTGATAGAATATATAAGGTGCGTTTATATAAAATGTACACATTAAAAATTACATTAAGGAGGATTTTGCAATATGGCAGTTAATCGTTTCGTACTCAACGGAGTTTCCTATCATGGTCATGGTGCTATCAAGGAAATTCCGGGGATCATCAAGTCTAAAGGGTTAAAGAAGGCATTCGTCGCTTCAGATCCGGATCTGATCAAGTTTGGTGTGACAGCGAAGGTAACAAAGCTTCTTGAAGAAAGCGGAATCCCTTACTCAATATATTCTGATATCAAGCCCAATCCCACCATCGAGAACGTTCAGAGTGGCGTTAAGGCATATAAAGAGTCGGGAGCCGATTTCATGATCACTATCGGCGGCGGCTCTTCCATGGATACAGGTAAAGGCATCGGTATCATCGTTAACAACCCTGAATTTGCTGATGTTCGCTCACTTGAGGGTGTTGCTCCCACTAAGAACCGTACAGTATTCACCATCGCAGTTCCCACCACAGGCGGAACCGGTGCTGAATCCACCATCAACTATGTTATCACAGACGTTGAGCGTAAGCGTAAATTTGTATGCGTAGACCCTAACGATATTCCTGATGTAGCAGTAGTAGATCCCGATATGATGAGCTCAATGCCCAAGGGACTTACAGCCTCCACAGGTATGGACGCTCTTACACATGCCATCGAAGGCTATACCACCGCAGCAGCCTGGGAATTGGCTGATACTCTTAACCTGGAAGCTATAAAGCTCATCGGTAAGAATCTCCGCAAGGCAGTTCAGAACGATCCCGAAGGACGTGAGGGCATGGCTCTTGCTCAGTACGTAACCGCTATGGCTTATTCAAATGTAGGTCTCGGAATCGCCCATTCCATGGCACACACCCTTGGTGCTGTTTATGACACACCTCACGGCGTAGCATGCGCTATGATGCTTCCCATCGTTATGGAATTTAACGCTGAAGCTACCGGTGACAAGTTTAAGAACGTTGCTGAGGCTCTCGGTGTTGATACCACCGGAATGGATCAGGCAGCTTATCGTAAAGCGGCTATCGATGCCGTAAGACAGCTTTCCGTAGATGTAGGTATTCCTACAAAGCTTGACAAGCTTCAGGAGTCCGATCTTCCTTTCCTTTGCGAATCCGCCGCTGCAGATGCTTGCGCACCCGGAAATCCGAAGCATGCTACACTTGCTGATTTCGAAGCAATGTTCAGAAAGCTCATGTAATAAGAATTTAAGGATAAGTATTTATAACTTAACAAAAGAGGCTGCGTGCGCAGCCTCTTTTGTCATATATAGGAAATATTTTTGAATAAGGGATCATTTCGCAAAAATCTTAAGGATGATATTCCAGGTTTTGGGGAATCTGTTAAGAATGGCCTCTTTGATGGCTGCCGCCTGTCCCTTTTTGGCTATATCAAATACCACATCGCCTTTTGTTTCGTCTCCTATAGCGATGGCAGCATTGGCATATCCGCCTCTCGCTATCCTTTCGGCAATGGCTACACCGCCGAGAGAATATATGCCTATGGCTATTGCACCAACAGCAAAAAGACCGAAGGCGATAGCACCGACAGCGATAAGACCTGCTGCGATAGCGCCTGCCGAAAATACTCCGAAGGCAAGGGATCCGAGAGATATGAAACCTAAGGGGATGATCCCCACAGAGATGATGCCCAGAGGGAAAAGACCTATGGCGATGACACCTTTGGCCAGATTTCCTATAGCGATGATGCCGTGGGCCTTATACATTCTCGATCCGGTATTGATGTGGACAAGAGGGATACCATGTATGGTTGTCTTGCTCTTGTATTCGTAGTGGTTCATGTTGAGGACCATATTCCGCATAAGGCACATGGTATCCGCCTGAGCCGGATCCACGTCGTTCCCGGTGAGTTCATCTATGCTTGCGCCGAATAACTGTGACAGCTGGATCAGCTTGTCCATGTCAGGGGTTGTTTCCCCAAGCTCCCATTTGGATACGGTCTGTCTGGTAACTCCGATCTTGTTTCCGAGATCTTCCTGGGATAGCCCCATCTGTTTTCTTCTGCATATTATCTGTTCTTTAAATTCCATGATCTTCTCCTCTAAGATTAATATAAGGGATGGTACAGGTAAGATGAAACTGTTGGTCGACCGATATCAAGCCTTTTTAATAAATTGAAACTATTATAGCAAAAGCATGAAGGATTGTCATCTGACCTTGACCCTGTGTTTTGGTTTCGAGGAGATTCTATAAAAAATATGAGTATTAATCAACCAATCAGGCTTGGAAGTGTGTCAACCAAACTTAACATTTCTTATTTTTAGGGGGTTTGAAGGAGGTGACGCGAATATTAAAACAGGATATAACATCTCGCAAGAAATGACCCTTTGGGGACGGGGTTATAGGTTCACTTTTATCTTAGTGATGTTAAAAAGTCAAAAAGTATTATATAATAGACAGACAAGGATCATAAAAACAGATAAGGCAGGACAGCTATGAAGATTATACGTGTGGTTGCGGCTGTAATAAAGGCTGAGGACATGAATAAGAAGCCCGTTATATTTGCGACCCAGAGAGGCTATGGCAAGTTTAAGGACGGCTGGGAATTTCCGGGAGGAAAGATCGAAGTCGGAGAAACCGCTGAAGAAGCATTAAAGCGTGAGATCAGGGAAGAACTGGATACTGATATAGAGGTGGGCGAAAAGATCGACACTGTAGAATATGATTATCCCGAGTTTCATTTATCCATGGACTGTTTTTGGTGCAGGGTGGTTAAAGGTGACCTTATACTGAAGGAACATGAAGCCGCCAGGTGGCTTACAAGAGAAGAGATGCAGGAGGTGGATTGGCTTCCCGCAGACATTACCCTGGTGGAAAAGATAAAGCAAACAATGTAGATCGGAAAAATGAACCGCTAACCCCGTCCCCGGGGTTCATTTTCAGGCAGGAGGAAAAAATGGGAATAATAACCGACTTTTACAATAAGCTCATAAACGGTGAAAGGGTTGACGAAAGCAGCAGAGGCATGCAATACCCCTGCGGAAGCTATGTCGGGTTCTTTTATGCAATATTATGTATGGAAAAGAATTCAAGCAAGGAAGAATCTCACCGTAACCAGAGAATATTGGAAAAAGACTTTGGAAACCTCAAATATGATGAAGATACCAAAGAAAAGCAGATAAAGGACCGCCTTGATTCACTCTATGCGGCCGATGCACCTGAAAAACTCAGGGAAACAGAAGCACACGGCCGGGGGAGCGGTGTTTCCGAGATGTGGAAAAATATGAACGAGGTTGAGAAAAAAACTCAAAAGCTTTTGAGAGACGGGCTGTTAAAGAAGCTGGTAAGTTTTTTGTGCAGCGGAAAAAAGCCGGACAGCGAAAAGGAAGAGAAAAGCTATGCCCTTATTATAAGATACTGTTGCGAGATCTTTCAGGCACGGTGCACCGGAGTAAGGTACGAAAATGCGAAGATCATCTTGAATTATCTGGAACTGGTGCCGGACAATGAAGAGGACAAGGCTGCTTTCGGATTGTACAGCGTCATCAGATATGCCTATACAAAAGAACGTCCAATTAAGCTGAAGCTGGCGGGCCATGAGAAACTGATGGCCGATACCGTCAGATTCAGTGAAGTGCTGAGAGACAATATGGTGTTTAATTTGCCTGATATGCTTAAGATCATTAAAGCCATGGCAACCCCGCTGGATGACAAAACACCGGGGAACTGCGTGGCGCTGGGAACTCTTATTTTGCTTGAAGCCGGAAGGATCAGGAGCGACGATGTCTACTCTATTATGAACGGATATGAAAGAATAATGCATTACATAGAAGAAATGGAGCGCATAGACGAGTTTTTCCCCGTTCCCCTGTTCTATCGTTCTTATATTGAGAGCGAATATATACGCTACAAGGGCCTGCACCCGGATCTGTATATCGAGGAACTGGAGCGTAAGTTAAAGGAAGGCGATGCGAAATACTATGCAGATATGAAAAGGAGAGCACAGGATGCATCCTATTACGGGATTGGCAATGCCAACAACCTTCTGGGAGATCTTTATCTGGACGGGCATTTTCTGGCGGTGGAAGGCATCGACCCCAGGGATAAGGATACTATTAATGAAAAGAGGATCGAAGAGTATAAAAAAGGAAAAAAAGCGGGAAATGTCTTATCTGCATATAAAGCCGCGACACTTTTGGAGTCTGTGGGAATGGACGGAAAAGAAGAATATGAGTGGGCTGCAGCCGGAGGAAACTTTGCGTCGGTTATCAGATTGATCGACATAATGCTGGAAGAAAGTACAGAAAAATCAGACAAATCCAAATTGGCCGGATACATCAGATTCGCCTCCGAACTGGCGGGATTGCCTGAAGAGATGACAGAGATCGGACAGAGGATCGTGGCTTATTGCAGGCGATTCGGCAAGGAGAAGGTAGCATATCTTATCGAACAAAAAGACAAAGGAAGAAGTGTTCTTGAACAGCTGATCATTTATCAGGGGGGCCTGCACAACAGGTTTGTCTCTGATCCATCAAACACTCACATTTACTCGGAAATTGAAGAGTGCCATAACGTCATTAAATGGATGGAGGAGAAATTGCTGAATGGGACAAAACCGGTAGCAAAATAAGTCCGTTATGTAAGATAAACCCGCAGTTACATATGGATATCGGACAGATTTTTGTCGAAAAAGTGTCAAATTTCCCGGGGGGGGGTACTAAAGATTGTAATAAAATCGGCAAAAAAGACAAATAAAATGTCTGACAAGACTAAAGTCCTAAGATATAATATATTCCAACAACTTGCTGTCAGGGTTGATGGCATTATCCCTTAGGGATGTGTTTATTGTTTAGGGTTTTCAATTTCTAAAAGGTAGTTGTTTAGGGTCAAAATGCAACGGCATGTGATGAGTGTACATGCGGTTGCATTTTTTTCTCGCTTATTTTTTCCGAAAGTGGTAAAGTGAAAATGACATCATAGAGGATTGCAGATATTTATAAGCTTTGTATTCAAAAAAGGGAGGTAAAAAAATGTTTCAATTTTGGGGAGATGGCTCACAGACAGCCATGGATCTGGTTGATTCCATCCGTGTCAGAAGTACGGAAAATTTCAACTGGACATTTATCTTTATTCTTGCGGTGGTTTTCTATGTTTACTGGTCTGAGATCCACAAGAAAAACACCGAGGTGGTTTGCGCAGGCCTTGCGCTATATGGGGTGCATTGGCTTTACGAGATAGTAAATGCCATAATCGCCCACGTTACGGGCTACCCTTTGTGGTCCGTATCAAATCAGTCCACCACCTTCATCCTGCTGATCGGCGTATGCTGGGAGCTTTCCATGATGTTTGCCCTTGCAGGTATCATATCCTTTAAAATGCTGCCTCAGGACCGCAATAAACGTTATTTCGCAAAAAACGGCCGCAGAGGCTTCAGCTGCAAGCTGGTGGGTGCATTGGAAATGGCCTTGCTCTTCGCATTATTTGAATCATTTCTGGCAGCCACCGACAATCATTCCTTCATCTGGGTATACAAATGGTGGGGCGTGCTTCCTGTTTTCATCACGACCTACGTGCCCTTCTTCCTGGCAAGCAATTATGTTCCCGATATGGAGCCCAAGAAACGCCGCAATTTTCTGATCTGCGAGTGGAGCCTTGTGGCAGTGCTTTTGATAGTTCTGATCCCTCTGGGGATCATCTGATCTGAACATTTTAAGGTGCGGATTTAACAAAATCTGCACCTTTTTTCACATTAAGGACAAAATCCGCGGCTATTATCACAACTATCAAAAGTACCTGTCCACTCGATAAAGAAAGAAGGAAGGCATGCCGAGCTGGTGCTTTCAGAGGACGGCGGGCTTTTGACTGTATCCGCCGGCAGATGGGGAAAGGACGGCAGTAACGGTGGAAAATGTACCTTTAATGCGAAGGATCAGACCCTGGAAGGAGATATTACGGTAGATTCTATTTCCACTTTGAGTTTTAACCTTACAAATTCCGACTTTACCGGAGCTGTAAATAATGAAGGCAGCGTTTCCGTAACCATGGATTCCGAAAGCACATGGACCCTGACCGGAGACAGCAGCATAACCTCACTTTCCGGAGATACTTCCGGGATCAACACCAATGGCTATCAGCTTTATGTAAACGGAACTTTGTACAGCGCAAAGTGATGAATAAATATATGAGAAAAGGCGCTTCGGCGTCTTTTTTATTTTGGTGTATTGAATGTTTCTTGCCTTTGCCGTAAAATAGTCCAAAATGAACCATGGGGACGGGGTTATAGGCTCACTTTTTGACCCTTTGGGGACGGGGTTATAGGTTCACTTTTTGACCCTTTGGGGACGGGGTTAGAGGTTCATTTTTTCGGCGCAAAGCGCCAAAATGAACCTCTAACCCCGTCCCCAAAGGGTCAAAAAGTGAGCCTATAACCCCGTCCCCATGGTTCATTTTGCTGTAGACATTGAAAGGAGAAACGAATGAACATACAGATATTTGGCTCGAAAAAGGATTCCGATACCAGAAAAGCCCAGCGATTCTTTAAGGAGAGAGGGGTACGGTTTCAAGACATAGATATTCGGGAAAAGCCCATGTCCAAGGGGGAATTTTCTTCCGTAAAGCAGGCAGTGGGCGGAATAGATAAGATGATCGACCCGAAGGCCAAGGATAAGGATCTTCTTGCGCTGTTAACGGTGCTGTCGCCTTCCGATAAGGAAGAGAAGGTGCTGGAGCATCAGGAATTGCTTCTCCTCCCGATAGTCAGAAACGGCAAAGAAGCCACAGTGGGATACGCTCCCGAAACTTGGAAGAAGTGGGAATAGAAAATTAAATCAGGAGTTGATAAACATGGATATGAAGATAAGAGTTGCTACACCAAAGGATGCAGAGGCACTTTTGGGGATTTATGCCTATTATGTTAAAGAAACAGCCATAACTTTTGAATATGATGTTCCGACAGTGGAGGAATTTCGCGGCAGAATAGAGAATACGTTAAAGAAGTATCCCTATCTGGTGGCGGAGGAAGAAGGAAAGATCGTCGGCTATGCATATGCAAGCGCGTTTAAGACACGGGCGGCCTACGACCACTCTGTCGAGACTTCGATCTATGTGGCGAAGGACTGCCGTCGCGCAGGCCTGGGAAGTTTTCTGCTTGAAAATCTGGAAAAAAATCTGGGGAAGATGAATATCCTGAATGTGAATGCGTGCATATCCGTTCCCGACGGCGAAGAGGATGAGCACCTCACTTTCGGGAGCGTCAGATTTCATGAAAAGAATGGTTACAAGCTTGTGGGTACCTTCCATGAGTGCGGCTACAAGTTCGGCCGCTGGTACAACATGGTCTGGATGGAGAAGATGTTGGGAGAGCATGTGTCTCCCGCACCGGATGTGATACCCTTTCCGAATTTGAACCTTTGGGGACGGGGTTAGGGGTTCATTTTCGACCCTGAGGAAAAGGGGGGAAGCCAAGGAATTAGCTTACTGCTGAAGCAATCCTTCCGGGCAGTGAAAACGTAAAAATAGGCTAAGCAACCGGGAAACCAAAGATTTAGCTTACTATGAAGAAAAAGCAACCTGGTCCGGTCAGTAAAATAGTAAGCTAAATCCGGATAATTCCAGCTGCTTAGCCGACTTTTAGATCATTGGATACTTCGATGAACGATAGGTCAGAAATGGTGGGGCGTTCATCCGGAAATAATAGATGCGGGATGTGTCTTGTAAACGGAGTTGTTTTTTGCGATAATACGCAAGGAGGCGAAGTAGAATGAATGGTTACGGTCAGATCGGAGGAAACAGGGCAGAATGAAGATTTCCGTTGTTTGTGTGGGAAAGATCAAAGAGAGATTCTTTAAGGATGCCATCGATGAGTATTCGAAGCGTCTTTCCAAATATTGCAAACTTGAGATCATAGAGGTCCAGGACGAAAAAACGCCGGATGGTGCGAGTGAAACTGTGGAGGAACAGATCCGCCGCACGGAAGGTGCCAGGATCCTTAAGGCTGTTCCCGGCGGGGCTTATATGATCCTCCTTGCCATTAACGGCAGGCAGATGAGTTCTCCAGAGCTGTCGGAAGAGATCGAAAAACTGACGGTAAGGGGAGTGAGTAACATAGCTTTTGTGATCGGCGGTTCTCTTGGAACATCAAAGGAAGTATATTCACGGGCCGATGCGGAGCTTTCCTTTTCAAAAATGA
>JAEEWS010000064.1 GCA_016287765.1 Lachnospiraceae bacterium | reverse complement strand
TTCTTTAAAAAACTTCTTCATAAAATCCCGCGACTTTCGTCGCCCCTCCTTTATTATTGCTGTGAACAGCTGAATACATTATAGTCTGACATGAAAAGGAATGCAAAGGTTTTCTTATCACAATTCAACGCCATAGCTTTATCATATTCAACGTTCTGATCCTCAGCAATGATTTCTAAAAGATCCTGAATCATATATTCAATCATCTGCTTTTTTTGACATGTTACATGCTGTTGTGTACCTGTCAGAGAGGCATATCCCACATGGATTCAGGCCTTTTTCAAAGGTACTTTAGCGGCAATGCCACAAGGTTTTCTCTCAAGTACATCTTTTTGTCTGCCAAGCACAGTATCACTCCCAAGCCCCTGCTTTTATCGGGGATCTTGTCCAGCACAACATTGGTGCTTCCCATAGAGGCCTTGGGATTACCTGTCATTTTTATCTCAATAGGATACAGCTTACCATTTTCTTCAATAATTAAGTCGATCTCGTTGTCTACGCCATTTGTTTTGTCCTTACCTCTGTAGTAAAAGACAGAAAACCTCGGATCAAGACCTTCATTTGAAAAAGACTTAAGTATCTCCGAAACAACGAATGTTTCAAACATATTTCCCGCCACGGCACTGTTCTTCAACGCATCCGCCGTCAACCATCGAGTGAGATAACATGCCAATCCTGTATCCCTGAAGTAAACTTTCGGTGTTTTGATGGCTCTGGCAAGTGCACCGGCACTGTAGGGCTGCAGGATATAAACTATACCGGTCCGCTCAAGGATCGACATCCAGCTTTTAACAGTCGGTTCAGAAACGCCGATACTTCCGGCAATATTGGCATAGTTAAGAATCTCTCCCGTTCTTGCCGCAACCGCTGTCAGAAACTTCAAAAATGTAAGACTGTCTGCAGCGATCAGTTCATTGATATCCCTCTCAAGATACGTGTCAACATACGAAGAATAAAAATCCTGCCAGTCTCTTTTCACATCATACATTTCCGGATATGACCCTTTGTGGATCAGTTCCCATATATTTCCGTAGTCAACAATGGCCTTTTCACGGGCAGATAAATAATCATCAGTCGGTACAAAATGACGGTTGAACTTAACCCCGTGTATCTCCCGCAAAGAAAGTCCCGACAGCTCCATGATGGAAACACGCCCTGCCAAAGACTCACTCATGCCCTTCATCAATTCAAGCTTCCGAGATCCGGAAAAGATGAACTGTCCACGTTCATCAGAATCATCCACAATGATCTTAATGTCCTCTAAAATGCCTTTTTCTTTTTGCACCTCATCTATGAAAAGCGGTTTCGGATTATTCAGAAAAAAAAGCTTAGGCTCCTCCCTTGCCTGAAGCCTCGCCATTTTATCATCAAATGTAATGTAATTGTAATTGGAAAACTGCCGCTTAATAAGCGTAGATTTGCCAACCTGTCTCGCTCCCATCAGCAAGAGACATTTCGCAGATCTCACTCTCTTCTCCAGTACGTTTGAAATTGCTCTTTCTATGTAGCTCATGGTGTCCTCCGACTAATCTAAAGTCTGATTTTATATTAGTCGAATCTGTGTCACTTGTCAACATGTTCCTGAGATTTGTCTTAACTTCCTCCAAAAGTTCCACTCAAACCATCGGCTTGGGTTTTAAGCCCGGTTTTTACGCCGCTCATAAGAAACGCAATCAAGTTGGCAACCTTTTTTCACGTCTGTACATGTCAACGATGTCCATTACATGTTGCTTTGTCAAACAGAGTCTCAGCAGTCCTTGATTTAATTAATTTTGTGAAGCTTTCGTCCCGGAAATTCTTTGATGTTTCGCTTTATTCATTGAAGCCACAGCCGCAAGAAGAACCTAATAAAAGCACCTTTTTATAATCTCAATGATAACTTCCGCCTGTTCCTTCGTCTGGTTATTATCGCTCGGCAGGCACAAACCACGGTTAAAGATATCCGTTGTAACCTCCACGCTCTTTCCATGCTCAATATAAGCATCAGAATTTCCACGAGCTCTGCCTTCGACAGTGACAAACTCATTTTCTCTGTACATCGGCTGCAAATGCATGGGCTTCCATATCGGACGTCCTTCGGCATTAAACGCGGAAAGAGCCTCTAAAATCTCTGTGGGACTGCTCTTTCCCGCTTCAACGGAAAAGAACGCTCTTCTGTCGCCTCTGATCGTATCCGCTACAGCGTCCTCATCGATCAATAAAGTACTGAGCCAGTAGTTGCCGCCCCCATGAACAGAAACCGGAAGATTTTTCAGACCTTCCCTATATCGCTCATACACCGCCTTTTTTCCTGCGATGTGCTCCTCAAGGTGAGGCCATTGTCCACGTATAACTCCGGCGATGATATTGCTGATACGATAATTGTACCCCAGTTCCTCATGCTCGTACCAGGGAGCCGCTTCACGTGACTGTGTACTCCACTTCTTTGCCTTATTGTAACTGTAATCATCCGGTACTATCAGAACACCCCCGCTACTGCCGGTAATAATCTTATTGCCATTCATCGATATGATCCCATAGTCACCAACAGAACCGGTAGGGACTTCGATTCTGTTACCGGTCAAAGGATCCGTAATCATCGTATAAGCCCCGAGACTTTCTGCGGCATCCTCTATCAAGACAGCTCCATGGTCTTTACATATCTTTTTACATTCGTCAATCTTTCCGGGCACACCATATAAATGCACAAAGATAACAATCTTCACATCCGGGAAAAGCTCAAATGCCTTCCGTAAAGCATCCGGATCCATGTTCCAGGTCTCGTACTCAGAATCAATAAAAACAGGTTCTCCGCCTTCATAAAGCACAGGATTTACCGATGCACCAAAGGTCATATCGGTGACAAAAACTCTTTTTCCAAATAATGCACCGCCTGCTCCCTTTCCCGAGGGCGTGGATATACCTGTGCTGCTTCCGTATATTTTCTCAGCCGCAAGCTTAACAGCCAAATGTATTGCAGATGTTCCGTTTCCTAAAGCCACCGCTCTTTTCTTTCCGGCCGGAGTTGTCATAAACTCTGCCACTGTTTGCTCAAGAGCAGCAATATTACTTCCTGCCGTTGTCAGGTAATTCTCTCGATAACACTCTTCGATATATTTCATCTCATCAGCTTTATGAGGAGTAGCTATGGCTAAATGTGCCCTATTTTGCAGCGGCTTGATCCCGTTAAATCTATCTTCCTCTAAGAACAAGTGCATTCCTGTACCTCCAAATTATGTCAAATCCAATCAATCTAAATCTTCTTTTCTCCAGACCATCTTGTCAACAACACCGGTGTAACTCTGTATGATTTTTACCACCTTATCGCTGACATTCTCGTCTGTGTAGGCAGGGACGGGAATTCCGCTGAGCCCGGCGGCATTCATCTCCACAGCGATGTCAACAGCGCGGAGCAGGCTCTTTTCATCTATGCCTGCCAGAACAAAGTCACCCTTGTCCAAAGCTTCCGGGCGCTCAGTGGAAGTTCTGATACATACAGCAGGAAAAGGACATCCGATGCTTATGTAAAAAGAACTTTCCTCCGGCAACGTCCCACTGTCGGAAACAACGCAGAAAGCGTTCATCTGGAGGGCGTTGTAATCATGAAATCCCAGCGGCTCGTGCGGGATCACCCTCCTGTCAAGCTTAAAACCGCTCTCCTTCAGCCTTTTTGCAGATCTCGGATGACAGGAGTAAAGAACGGGAAGGTCATATTTTTCTGCCATTTTGTTAATTGCGTTGAACAGGGATTCAAAGTTCTTCGCAGTATCAATGTTTTCTTCACGATGAGCGGAAAGAAGGATGTACTTTCCTTTCTCAAGTCCCAGCCTCTCATGGATATCGCTTGCCAAAATCTGATCAAGATTCTCCCGCAGTACCTCGGCCATGGGAGAACCCGTAACAAAAGTGCGCTCCTTGGGCAAACCGCATTCTGCAAGATAGCGTCTTGCATGCTCAGAGTAGGCCATGTTAACGTCAGAAATGATGTCTACTATTCTTCTGTTGGTCTCCTCGGGGAGACATTCATCCTTGCACCTGTTTCCCGCCTCCATGTGGAAGATGGGAATGTGAAGCCTTTTTGCAGGAATGGCTGAAAGGCAGCTGTTGGTGTCCCCCAGGATCAAAAGTGCTTCAGGCTTAACGGAAACCATGAGTTTGTAGGAAGCATCAATAATGTTTCCCACAGTCTCTCCGAGGTCTTCTCCCACTGCATCCATGTAAACTTCGGGAGCATCCAGCTTCAGATCTTTAAAAAATACCCCGTTGAGGTTGTAATCATAGTTCTGCCCCGTATGGGCAAGAATGCAGTCAAAAAACATCCTGCACTTTTTTATTACAGCCGACAATCTGATGATCTCGGGCCTTGTGCCGACTATGATCAAAAGCTTGAGTTTTCCGTTGTTCTTAAATCCTGTGTCAGAATAATCCTTTTTCATTTCTTGTCCCTTTCGAAGCAGATCATACCTTTTCAAAAAATGTATCCGGTCTGTCTTTGTCAAAACACTCGTTCGCCCACATAAGTGTGACGAGATCCTTTGTTTCCGACAGATTAACGATGTTGTGTGTGTATCCCGGAAGCATGTGTACCGCTGTCGGCTTTTCTCCGCTTACTCTGAATTCCAGTTTTCCAAATGGCCTTCCGGTTACCGGATCCGTTCCGATCCTTCTTTCTTCGATCAGCGCTTCTCCCGAAACAACAATGAAGAATTCCCATTTCGAATTGTGCCAGTGCTGTCCCTTTGTGACGCCCGGCTTCGACACGTTCACGGAGAACTGCCCTCCCGACACGGTCTTAAGCAGCTCCGTAAAGCTTCCGCGCTCATCCTCATTCTTCTTAAGTTCAAAGGCAACCCGCTCCTTCGGGAGATAGGAAAGGTAGGTTGAGTACAGTTTTTTCGCGAAAGAGCCATCAGGTATCTCAGGCACCACCAAAGTATCTTCCTGTTCCCTGAATCTGTAAAGGAGCTCGGTGATCTCCCCCAGCGTTGCCCTGTGTGTGGGAGAAATGCTGTAAATTCCATCCTTCTCCGAAATGTGTGTCTGCCCTTTTCCGGAAAGGATTTCCAGCATAGCATTCACAAGATCATCTATATAAAGGAGCTCCAGTTCGGTGTTCCTGTCATTCACAGTGATTGGAAGATCTCTTGCGATGTTGTGGCAAAAGGTCGCCACCGCGGAATTGTAGTTAGGTCTGCACCATTTTCCGAAAAGGTTGGGAAAGCGAAAGATCCATGCCTTTGCCCCGGTCTCCAAGGCATATGCCCTAAAGACTTCTTCCCCCGCCAGTTTCGACTTACCATACTCAGAACCACTGAATCTTCCGGTCAGAGAAGCCTGCACAGAAGATGAGAGCATGACAGGGCATGGATTTTTGTGCTTTTTAAGGAGCAGCAAGAGTTTCTTCCCGAAATCCCTGTTTCCCTCCATGAATTCCTCGTTTTCCCGAGGTCTGTTCACGCCGGCCAAATTGAAAACGAAATCCGCCCTCCCACAGGCTTCCTCCAGATCATCTTCCGAGCTTTCCTTGTCAACCTCAAAGATCTCCCCAATCTCAAGTTCGGGCCGTGTTCTGTCCTTACCGTCTCTTATATTTTTCAAAGCCTCACAAAGGTTCGTTCCAACGAAGCCCTTCGCTCCGGTCACAAGAATGTTCATTGTTATTCTCCCGCAATCGTATTTCTATCACTGTCGCGTTTCCTGAAGGATCCTGTCACACTGCTTCTCTGCATCGAATTTTTCTTTCATATATTTCTGCCCGCGCAGTCCCATCTCTCTCAGAACTTCAGGGTGCATTTCCGTCATTTCTTCAACGATTCCTGTAAACTTCCCGGCATCATTGCTCTCGCACCACCGACCGAAGCCTCCGCTTTCAATGACCTTTCCGACATCGGTATTGGGATCCGTTGCTGCCAGCACAGGAATCGCTGCTGCCGCGTAACTCACAAGCCTGCTGGGAAAATTGGGTATTGTGAACCTGTGATCAAGAAAGATCAGACCAACATCGCAGGCTCCGACCATCCTGTCGTAATCCTCCTTCGAAAGCTTCTTCATCACTTTCAGGTTGTCCTGTCCGGTAGTTTCCGCATATGACTCCAGCTCCCCGAAGTCCGTTCCGTCTCCAACGATCAGAAAGAAAGCCTCTTTAAGGGAAGTGCACTTCCTAAGACATTGTATGATAAAGGGCACGTCCTGAGGCTTTCCGAGGTTCCCACCGTAAACAAAGACTTTTTTTTCGAGCGGTATCCCGTACTTCTTCCTTAGGGCATTCCGTGTTTCTTCATCCACCCGCCTGTCGTCCCAGGCGCAACAGTTACCCCCTACCAAAACCTTTCGTGGATCCAATTCTTTATTGTTTTTCAAAATGTAGTCTCTGTTTGCTTCCGACATGCAGTCAATACAGTCGGAAACTGCATAAAGCTTTTTCTCTTTTCTTCTGAAGTATCTGTACAGCACTCCCTTAAAACCTGTTGTGCTCATCATACCGATGTCAACCGCATTCTGCGGAAAAATGTCCTTAAGGAGAAGACAGGTCTTTGCATTATCACGCCTCTTAATGAGTCGCACCGCGCAGAGCAAAGTTATGGGCGGAGTGCAGTAAAGAACGAGATCGAACCTTACGCCTTTAAGTTCCTTTTTAACAGCCCTTGTGAGGATCCATCCGACAGTCAGGGTACTTATGCCCTTCTCAATCACATTTGTCTTCTGAATGTTTCCGGTCCGGGGTTTCAGGATCACAGCATCCCCTTCTTTGATGACGCGTGTGGGAAACCCTTTCCTTCGTTCAGAAGGTGACACCGCAAAGACTCTGTGACCGAGCTTCATAAATTCACACAAAAGGTCGGTGTTGATGCTTCTGTATGCCTTTACGCTGTCAAAATCTTCAAGTGTAAAATATAGAATGTTCAATGATCAAACTCCTTCATCGATTAATCAAACCTTAGGCAAGCTTCTCTGCATATTTTCGGGGGATATATATTCCCACACACCATCTCCATATCATGCTTCACCATAAGCCTCACCAGTTCATCAAAACTTGTTTTTCTGGGATTCCATCCAAGCTCTTTCTTCGCTTTGGAAGGATCACCCAGCAGGGGACCTCATCTGTGGGGCGGAAAAATTCAGGTGACACTTCCACGAGAAAATCCAGGTACATTTTCTCCCCTGTATGGAGTGGTACCTTCCACAGGAAGTTCAGATACTATTCTCGTATTCAAATGTAATCATTCACCGCTTTTATAACTGTCTGCACATCTTCTTCTGTCATCCCGCTGTAAATTGAAAGACTCACTTCATGAGTAACTATATAAGAAGCATTAGGATAATCCGACCAGGTATACCCCTGTGTTTTGTAGCACTCTGCCACAAATGGAGGGATCGGATAATGTACCTATGTTTTCACACCACATGATAAAAGATGTTCCTGAAATCTTTCCTGATCATCAACAATAACAGGAAAAAGATGATAAACATGTGTTGACCTTGGATCCGTAAACGGAATACGTACCTTTGGATTATTAATCTCTGAAATATACTTTCGAGCTATGCCTATTCGGATCCCATTAGTTTCATCCAAATGGCTCAATCCCACAGAAAGGCAAGCCGCCTGGACCTCATCAAGTCTGCTGTTCCTACCAATAGATTCATTATGATACTTGATTCGAGAGCCATAATTTCTCAACATCCTTGTTTTATCAGCAAGTTTATCATCATTTGTAACAATAGCACCGGCATCCCCAAGTGCACCAAGTGGTTTTGTCGGATAAAAGCTGAACGCAGCAAGAGCACTCATAGCGCCGGTCATCTTTCCATTCCACCTGCTGCCATGGCACTGAGCACAATCTTCAAGTACGTAAAGGTCATGACGTTTTGCGATATCATTGATCGCGTCCATATTACATGCTTGTCCATAATGATGAACCGGAATAATCACCTTTGTATTTTTAGTAATAGCAGCCTCCAACTTTTCTGTATCAATCAGAAGTGTATTCGGATCAGAATCCACATAAACAGGTCTGGCATCGTTTTCAGTAACCCCAAGCACAGAGGCTATATACGTCACTGCCGGAGCAATAACTTCATCAGACGAACTTCCACCGCCTATTGCCCCAATTCCCAAAGCTCGCATTGCAAGTATCATAGCATCCGTTCCACTGTTCAGCCCAATGCAATGCTTCACTCCAACGTAAGAAGCGAAATCTTTTTCAAACTTCTCAAGTTCAGGTTCTAAAATGTACCATCCTGATCTTAGAGAGTTAAGGGCAGCCGCTTCATATTCGTTATCAAATAAGTCAAAATTCTTTTTTTAACTAGTGAATTCTACCAAAATGTATCCTGTCATTTATATGCTAATATTGAAAAACAATAACGAAGTTTCATTTAAAAAATTTCATGTCATACTCTACCATTTTTTTCACAAGATCATCAAAACTTGTCTTCCTCGGATTCCATCCAAGTTCCTTCTTAGCCTTGGATGGATCACCAAGAAGTGTAACTACATCTGTTGGTCGGAAGAATTCAGGCGACACTTCTACCAATACCTTGCCTGTCTTTTTATCAATCCCTTTTTCATCTACCCCTTTTCCCTCAAAAAGCAACTCAATCCCGGCGTATTTAAACGCTCGAAGGCAAAATTCTCCCACAGAATACTGTTCTCCCGTGGCGTGCACAAAATCATCGGGCTGGTCCTGCTGAAGGATGAGCCACATACATTCAACATAGTCTTTTGCGTATCCCCAGTCGCGAAGAGCATTAAGGTTTCCAAGATACAGCTTTTTCTGAAGCCCCTGGGCAATGCGACTTGCAGCTAAAGTAATCTTACGAGTTACGAATGTTTCACGGCGACGTTCTGAT
>JAEEWS010000063.1 GCA_016287765.1 Lachnospiraceae bacterium | reverse complement strand
CGGGGACGGGGTTAGTGGTTGACTTTTTGAGCCTCGGGGAAGGGGTTAGTGGTTCACTTTTTGAGCCTTTGGGGACGGGGTTAGGGGTTCATTTTGGCGCTTTGCGCCGAAAAATGAACCCCTAACCCCGTCCCCAAAGGCTCAAAAAGTGAACCACTAACCCCGTCCCCGAGGCTCAAAAAGTGAACCACTAACCCCGTCCCCAAAGGGTCATTTTCTCAACATATATATTTATAGGAGGTTATTATGAGTGATTGTATTTTTTGTAAGATTGCAAATGGTGAGATCCCTTCAGCTACCATCTTCGAAAACGAAGACGTTCGCGTGATCCTTGACATTGCACCGGCTGCAAAGGGACATGCCATCATGCTGGTAAAAAAGCATGTTGCAAATATCTTTGAACTGGATGCCGAAACGGCAGGCAGGATCTTCTCCGTGGTTCCGAAGATCGCAGCAGCCATTAAGAAAGTCACAGGCTGTGACGGAATGAACATCCTGCAGAACAACGGCCCCGCAGCCGGTCAGACCGTGTTCCACCTCCACATTCACTTTATCCCCAGATTTGAGAATGACACAGTGGATGTAAAGTGGGCCACAGGCGGATATGCCGACGGAGAAGCTGCGGAGCTGGCGAAAAAGATAAAGGAAAATATATAGGGCACGCAGGCTGCGGGTTGAAAAATGAACCCCTGACCCCGTCCCCGGGGTTCAAAAAATGAGCCTTTGGGGACGGGGTTAAGGGTTCATTTTTTGCTTTTTTAACAAACTGTGACATTAATAATTAAAAATCAAGAAAGAATCGCCACTCGTGTTTAATTTTCTTAAAATTGGTGTATAATACCTTAAAGGGATGTGTTTTTAAGCATTCCTATTATTGGTACATGGGCAGAAGGAGAACATATGAGAGCATTTTTATATGTTATATATATATTGATATTTTTTCTTTCCCTAGCATCGGCAATAACCATCAGAGCGAGGGAAAGAGAAGTGGGCAGAAAGATCCGCGTGATCATTGTATTCGGCGCGTTTGCGGCCCTTACCTTTTGCTTAAGCTTCTGTATTCAGGACGAGATCATATCCGGCATTTTCTATTCCCTGTTTTTGATGTTTGTAGAATGGGAACTCTTTTATTTCATGCTCTTTGTCAGCGTATTCACCAGGGTGTTTTCAATACCTTTACCTGCTTTTATTGCGGGCATCGTGCTTAACCTGGTGAACTTCGGCCTCGGTGTGGCAAACATCATGAACGGCAATATCTTTGAGATGGTGCAGCTCCCTCGCTACAGCAGCGATTTCCTGGTTTTCCAGCCCCTGATGCTGCCTTTATTCTATGTGCACGTGGTGACCTGCGCCGTTTATACTCTTGCAAGCATAGTCATGCTCATCCTGAAGGCTGTTCAGAGCCCCTCCTTTTATAAGAAAAAGTACATATACGTGGTGGGCGCCATGTTCGCACTGGTGGGCCTGGACAATTATATTATCTTCAGCCAGAATCTGGCCGGATTCAACGGTCTTTTGTATGCACTGATCGCACTGTACATCGGTTTCTATCTGCTGGTGTACGATAAGAACCGGGTGGAGACCCAGATGCTGGAGGTTACGATGAATGACGTGCCTGCCGCGGTCCTCTGCTTCGATAATGACGGAAACTGCGTATACAATAACCGTTTTGCGGGAAGCATATTCAACCTCGGCGCCGGCAATCCATATGCATTAATGGAATACCTTTCCGAAAGATTCCCCGAACTTGACTATGAGCACACGCCCGATAATGCCAAGACCGACACCTTCGAGATCGACGGCGAAAACCACTATTTTGAATCGGAATACAAGAAACTTAAGGATAAAAAGGGCAATTTCATCGGATTTTATCTGATGATGACCGACAGGACAAAGAATATCACGGATCTTAAGACCGAGCAGTACAAGGCAAGCCACGATAATCTTACAGCCATATATAACAGCGACGGGTTTGAAGCCAGAGTAAGGCAGCTTCTTGAAGAAGAGCCGGACGTAAAGCGTGTGATAGTAACCAGTAATATCAAGGACTTCAAGATGATAAACGAGCTTTTCGGCAGTAAGGTGGCGGATGGTGTGCTGGTGAACATCGCCCGACAGCTCATTAAGAACTGCAGCGGTACAGACAGTATTCCCGCCCGTCTGGACAACGACCGATTTGCGCTTTGCATGAGAAAAGAGCGCTATTCGGACGAGCTGTTTAACGAGGTGGCTCAAAAGGCAGTGCGTGTACCCGGTAATGAATATTACAAGGTATTCTGTAATATCGGTGTATACGAGGTTACGGATCCCCAGATACCTATTGCGGAAATGTGCGACAGGGCTATGCTGGCCATGGAGCAGATCAAGGATAATCTCAATAATCGTGTGGCTCACTATAATGCGGAGATCAGCGACAAGCTGAAGAAGGAACAGGAGATAGTGGGCGAGCTTAAAAACGCTATTGATAATAAGGAATTTACCTTCTATATTCAACCTATTGTGGATAAGGACGGTTACAGCGACGGCGGTGAAGCACTGGCCAGATGGGTACGTCCCAAGAAGGGTGTGGTACCTCCCGCATCGTTTATTCCCGTCTTTGAAAGAACCGGCTTTATCACCGTTCTTGATAAGTACATATGGGAACGTGCCTGTGAGGTGCTGAGGCAGTGGCAGAACATCGGGATCACCGATAAGTATCTGTCCGTAAACATCTCGCCCAGAGATTTTTTCTATGTGGATGTTTACAATACACTTACACTCCTTGTGCAGAAATATGGAATAGAGCCCAAAAACCTGAAGCTGGAGATCACGGAAAGTGCCATCATGGCGGATCTGGAAAGCCGGGTATCTATGATAAAGAAGTTCAGGGAATTTGGCTTCACCGTGGCTATGGACGATTACGGCAAAGAAAACTATTCCATGGGAGCTCTTAAGGATATCCCCGTGGATGCCATAAAGATCGACATGAAGTGCCTTCAGGACTCCGAGAAAGACAATAAGAGCAAAGAGATCCTCAAATCTCTGCTGGATCTGGCAAAACAGCTGGATTTCAAGACCATTACCATGGGCGTGGAGACAGAGGATCAGGCGAATTCCCTTGTGGATATGGGCGCGGAATTCTTCCAGGGTTATTATTTCGCAAAACCCATGTCGGTGGATGACTATGAGCAGGAATACATGGGCATGAGTGCGGAGGACGGCACAGAGTTTAACGAACTCATAAAAAATGCCACAGCAGAGGATGAGGAAGAAATGTCCGACGAAGATCTGGCTGCCCAGGTTGCGGCTGCAGAACAGGCGGTAAACGGAGCTTCCGAAGAAACAGAAGATAATGCGGAAGGCGGAGAGCCTGCAGAAGACGGAGATGAAGATCCGTCGGAAGTAAAGTAGGGATCCGGGGACAGAAGATCGTGACATGAACAGGAATCAGATCATAAAGAAAATCAAAGAAAAGCAGCTTATCGCGGCCATTAAGAATGACGAAGGCCTTAAAAGCGTGCTGGAAACGGATATCGGAGTGGTTTTTGTACTCTATGGGGATGTGCTTTCACTGGAGGATACGGTGAAAAGCATCCGGGAAAGCGGGAAGGCGGCCATAGTCCATATGGATCTTATTACGGGCCTCAGCTCAAAGGAGATCAGCGTGGATTATATTAAGACCAGGATACATGCGGACGGGATCATTTCCACCAAGCAAAATCTGATCAAAAGAGCTAAGGAACTGGGAATGTTCACGGTAATGAGATTCTTCGTGCTGGACTCCATGGCTCTTGTGAACCTTAATAAGCAATGCAGCGCTGTGATCCCCGATTGCATAGAGATACTTCCCGGACTCATGCCCAAGATCATTCGCAGGCTGGTTTCTTCCGAACCCTATCCTCTGATCGCGGGTGGTCTTATCTCCGATGACGAGGACATAAACTCAGCTCTTGAAGCCGGTGCGATCGCGGTTTCGACCACTAACATGAAGCTTATTTGCGAAAACTGATAATAAAATGCCCCCTGCGGATGCAGGGGGATATTTTATGCATATATATCGTCGACAATGGATATGCCTTACTTGGCTTCCTTGGGAACTTCAAGGGCCGAGATGTTGTCGATGATGTTGTCCACGCGGTACTCGAGGTAGGCAAGAGTGTATTCGGTGGAAACAGTGGTGTTTTCGGCTTCAAGAAGGAACAGGGTGGGCTGCAGTGTCTTGTAGTCAAATACAGCCGTTGCCTTGAAGGTCTTGTTGAACTTTCTGGTGTAAGCACCGTTGGTCAGGGTTTTCAGAATGTCTGAAAGGTCGACGGCGCAATCCATCTGGATCTCGTAGCCGGTGGTGGAATCCTTGGACGTAAGCTTGGGATTCAGGAGGGTTACTATGCCGTCCTTGGGAATGATATCCACACCCTTCTGTACGCTTCCCGCAGCCAGAGTCTTCTTGGTCCAGGTTTTGCTGTCATTTTCGTTAAAATAGAATTTAACATTTGAGGAATTGATCACCTCGTAGGTCTGGTCGCACTTGTATTCATCGGAAGTGGCCGTGGTGATCCATACATCGTTGGAGGTGTGTACGATATTCTCGTAGCTCTCCTGATTCTTGTATACCGTGTAATAGAGGTTGGTAACTTCTCCGTCCGAACTTGTGTGGGGAAGGTCCACCTTGATACTTGTGGTTGCCATGAGTTCCGGATACTTATCGAACAAAAGATCCATCAGATAAGTTGCCGTGGGCGTTCCCGTAGGCTTTGCCTTGGGTGTGGGAGTGGGCGTCTTGGTAGGTGTCTTTGTGGGAGACTTGGTAGGCGCCGTGGTGGGCGTGTTTGTGGGCCGGGCGGTAGGAGTTGCTGTAGGAAGTGCCGGCTTGGGAGTGGGGGTGGCGGTATTCTTTGCACCCGGTGTAGGCGTAGCGGGAACGTAGTAGCCTGTCTCCGGAGTGGGGGTGGCTGTAGGATCGCCGTACTTATCCCTTACATCCTTCTCGGCCTGGTTCAGCGCTTCGTCCAAAGTCATCGTGGGGGTTGCAGTAGCCTTGGGTGTGGGAGTAGCTGTAGCCCAGAAGCTTATGGATCTGGTGGGAGTGGGGCTGGCATTGGCCGACCTCGGAGCAGTGTTTCTGTTGCCGTTGGCACAGCCTGCGGCTGCGATAACCGTCAGCAGTGTAATGTACAAAAGATTCTTCTTTAAATTTCTCATTTTTTTAACCCTCTGAATCTGTAGCGTAATTATATGACCCTAAATGATTAACTGAGCGTGTCTGCAAGAATACACTCCATAACATTATATATATATCCAATAAATGTGTCAAAATTTTTGCATCATTTACCGCTTACCATTTTTTATAATGATTTTATTGCATTTTACCTAAAAAAATGGTATATAATTGGTAAGTAATTAAATAGTGATTGCAAGAGATTCGGAGTCATGCAAAGTGTTTCGGAGGTTGTCGGTTCTTTAACCGGATCCTTCGCAATGTTTTGTATGGCTCCGATTTTTTGAGCCTTTGGGGACGGGGTTAGGGGTTCAAAAAATGAACCCCTAACCCCGTCCCCAAAGGCTCATCAAGGAGGTTAAAACATGTATGATGTTTGCATAATCGGCGCGGGAGTCACCGGCAGCTCGATCGCAAGGGAATTATCGAAGTATGAATTGAAAACCATAGTGGTGGAGAAGGGTATGGATGTGTGCGAAGGCACGTCGAAGGCCAACAGCGGCATTGTTCATGCGGGTTTTGACGCGGAGCCGGGCACTTTGAAGGCGAAGCTGAACCGCGAGGGCAACGAGCGGATGGAGCAGCTATCCAAGGACCTGGACTTTGCCTTTAAGCGCAACGGCTCCTTGGTCATATGTGAGGATGAAAGCGGACTGCCCACATTGGAGAAACTGCTGAAAAACGGTGAGAAAAACGGTGTCAAAAACATGAGGATCATCTCCGGCGATGAGGCCAGGGCCAAGGAGCCCAATCTGTCGAAAAATGTGATAGCGGCTTTGGACGTGCCCATGGGCGGCATCGTCTGCCCCTTTGAGCTCACGATCGCGCTGGCTGAAAATGCATGCGTGAACGGCGTTGAATTTGTTTTTGACAATGAGGTTAAGGATATTAAGCACCTGGACGGCGGCTACAAGGTAGTGACCGACAAGCAGGAAATAGAGACAAAAACCGTGATAAACGCCGCGGGTGTATATGCCGACAAGATCCATGCAATGGTCAGCAAGACGCCCATGCATATAACTGCGCGACGGGGTCAGTATTGTCTCTATGACAAGCAGACGGGTAAGATGGTGGAGCGCACTATCTTTCAGCTGCCGTCAAAAATGGGTAAGGGGGTGCTGTTTACCCCCACGGTCCACGGCAATCTTCTGATCGGACCCACCGCCGAGGATATTGACGACAAGGAAGGCACCAACACCACAGCGGCAGGAATGGATTACGCCCGCACCAAGGCGGCGGAGAGCGTTGAAAACATGCCGTCGGGCCGTTTGATGATCACAAGTTTTTCCGGCCTTCGCGCACACGAGGACGGTGACGACTTCATCATCCGTGAGGCAGAGGATGCGGAAAACTTCATCGATGTGGCAGGGATCGAGTCTCCCGGACTTTCCTGCGCTCCGGTGATGGGCGAGTATGTGGCAAACATTTTGCTGCCTAAACTTAATCCCCAAAAGAAGGAAAATTTCATCCCCACACGTCAGGGGATCAGGCATATAAATTCGCTGCCGGCAGAGGAACGTGAGCGCCTCATAAAAGAAAACCCGGCCTATTCCGTTATCGTGTGCCGCTGCGAGATGGTGACCGAGGGTGAGATCCTGGATGCTATCCACAGACCGCTTGGCGCAAAGACCATGGACGGCATAAAGCGCCGCACCAGAGCAGGCATGGGACGTTGCCAGGCCGGCTTCTGCACCCCCAGGACCATGGAGCTCATTTCGAAGGAATTGGGCATACCCATGGAAGAGATCTTAAAGAGCGGGAGGGATTCATATGTATTGTAGAAATGTAGATATAGCAATAATCGGCGGAGGTCCTGCGGGACTGGCCGCTGCACTGACCGCAAGAGAAGCGGGAGTACAGGATGTGGTGATCCTGGAGCGTGATACTAAGCTGGGAGGCATATTAAACCAGTGCATACATAACGGCTTCGGACTTCACACTTTTAAGGAGGAGCTGACCGGACCCGAGTATGCCGCACGTTTTGTGGACAGGGTAATAGCCGAGGGCATCGAATATAAGCTGGGCACCATGGTGGTGGATCTGTCAAAGGACAAGGTGATCACCGCTATGAATCGTGAAGACGGTCTGTTCACCCTTAAGGCAAAAGCCGTGATCCTGGCCATGGGCTGTCGTGAGCGTCCCAGAGGTGCTTTGGGGATTCCGGGCTTCCGCCCTGCGGGGATCTTTTCCGCCGGCACCGCCCAGAGATTTGTCAATATAGAAGGGATCATGCCCGGTAAGGAAGTAGTCATCCTGGGCTCCGGAGATATCGGACTTATAATGGCAAGACGTATGACTTTAGAAGGCGCAAAGGTAAAGGTAGTGGCAGAACTTATGCCTTACTCCGGCGGTTTAAAGAGAAACATCGTCCAGTGCCTCAATGATTACGGTATCCCGTTGAAACTCAGCCATACCGTAGTGGATATAAAGGGCAAGGAAAGGGTGGAAGGCGTGACCATAGCGCAGGTGGACTCGAGGAATAAACCGATCCCCGGTACCGAGGAATACTATGCCTGCGATACGCTTCTTCTTTCCTGCGGCCTGATACCGGAGAACGAGCTGACCACCGGCGCGGGCATTGAAATGAATCCCATAACTTCGGGAGCTGTTGTGGATAATAATCTGGAAACCAGTATCCCCGGCGTTTTCGCCTGCGGAAATGTGCTTCATGTGCACGATCTGGTGGATTATGTTTCCGAAGAGGCGGGAAATGCGGGCAGAAACGCAGCCAAGTTCGTGCAGGCGCTGAGAATGTCTGATGCAAGGCTTACGCAGGAGGCTGCGGGCGATAAGAAAGCTACATCGGAGCCGGAGAGGATCATTGCCATGAAGACCGGCTGCGGCGTGCGCTACACCGTGCCCTGCAAGATCCGTCCGGAAACCGTGGAAAAGGATGTGCTGGTGCGTTTTAGAGTGGATAATGTTTACAAGGATATAAAGCTTGGGATCTTCTTTGATGGCGAGCTGCTCCGCAGTGTTAAAAAGCGGACTGTGGCCCCCGGTGAAATGGAAGAGCTCCGCATCCGCAGGGAGGAGCTGGACAAGTTCCCGGAGGTAAAGGAGATCACCATAGGTTTTGTTGATGAGGGCGGTGCGGAAAATGCGCCCGCCGGAAAGAATTAAGGAGGCGGTATTATGGAAAAAAGAGAATTAACCTGCATAAATTGCCCCATGGGCTGCCAGCTTGCCGTCACCATAGACGGGGATTCCATCTCCGTTACCGGTAACACCTGTCCCCGCGGCGAGGACTATGCCCGAAAGGAAGTGACCGACCCCAGAAGGATCGTTACCTCTTCCGTGCCTGTTCTCGGCAGCAAGACGGGGCGTGTCTCTGTGAAGACCAAGACCGACATCCCCAAGGGCAAGATATTCGACGTCATGGAGGTCATCAAAAAAACAACCGTCACCGCACCTATTGAAATCGGCGACGTTGTGTGCGACAATATAGCTGACACGGGTGTGCAGCTTGTAGCGACCCAAAGAGCAAAATGAACCTGGGGGACGGGGTTGTTCACTTTTTGAGCCTTTGGGGACGGGGTTGATGGTTCACTTTTTGACCCTTTGGGGACGGGGTTAGTGGTTCATTTTTTTGCGCAAAGCGCCAAAAAATGAACCACTAACCCCGTCCCCAA
>JAEEWS010000027.1 GCA_016287765.1 Lachnospiraceae bacterium | reverse complement strand
CCTACCCCACACAACAAAGGGTAAAAAAGTGAACGCCCCTACCCCCGCCCCCCAAAGGCTCAAAAAGTGAACCCATAACCCCGTCCCCAAAGGCTCAAAAAGTGAACCCCTAACCCCGTCCCCAAAGGTTCATTTCCGTGGCACTTTATATTTTTTTTCTTGACACTTATCTTTATATAAAGGATAATGTGGATTACCAACAAGCAACATATAACATCTATCCAATAAAGGAGGAACTGTAATGAGTAAATATGCAGGAACACAGACCGAGAAGAATCTTCAGGCCGCTTTTGCCGGTGAGTCACAGGCAAGAAACAAGTACACCTACTTTGCATCTGTAGCAAAGAAAGAGGGCTTCGAGCAGATGGCTGAGATCTTCCTTAAGACCGCAGACAACGAGAAGGAGCATGCAAAGCTCTGGTTCAAGGAACTGGACGGTATCGGTGATACAGCAGCAAATCTTCAGGCAGCAGCTGAAGGCGAGAACTATGAGTGGACAGACATGTACGAAGGTTTTGCTAAGACAGCTGAGGAAGAAGGATTCAAGGGTCTTGCAGCTAAGTTCCGTATGGTAGCTAAGATCGAGAAGAGACACGAAGAGAGATATCGTGCGCTTCTTGCTAACGTTGAAGCACAGAAAGTATTCGAGAAGTCAGAAGTTAAGGTTTGGGAGTGCCGCAACTGCGGACACATCGTTGTTGGAACCAAGGCTCCTGAAGTTTGCCCCGTTTGTGCTCATCCGAAGAGCTTCTTCGAAATTTCCTCCGACAATTATTAATATATAAATATCTAAGCCCGGGTAAATCCCCGGGCTTTTAGTACCATAAAAGTGTAGTTGTTAGAGAGTAATTAACTCTGACATCTGCACTTATTTTTGTTGCCTTTTTGAGCAGGGGGCCAAAGGTGGGTGTCCCCCGTTCAAAAAATGAACCCCTAACCCCGTCCCCGGGTGTCAAAAAAATGAACCCCTAACCCCGTCCCCGGGTGTCATTTTGGTATTGACAGAATGAGACTATCGTGATAGTCTGGACTATAGTAATAGTCCAGAGGTGATGAGATGAAGAATAATCTTTTTGACAGCGAAGCAAAAATAATGGAGATACTGTGGGAGCGGGGATCACTTTCCGCAAAGGAGATAAGCCTTATAGCGGCTGAGTCCATAGGATGGAATAAGAACACGACTTATACGGTTTTGAATAAGCTTGAAGTGAAGGGCCTAATCCGCCGGGAGGATCCGGGATTCATATGCACGGCATTGGTTTCCCGGGAGGAAATGCAAAAAAAGGAAGCGACATCACTTTTAAACAAGGTCTTCGGCGGATCGAGAAAGGCGCTGTTTTCCGCACTGTTGGAGGATGAGAAGCTTTCGGAGGAAGAAGTAAAAGAACTTAAGGAATTGCTTAAATAAGTCGGAGGGAGTTCCATGATCGGAGAGATCTGTTATTGGGTATTTAATATGAGTATCATCGCCACAGTAATGGGGCTTATTGTGATGCTCTTAAGAAAAATAAAGGCGATCCCCCGCCGGATCTTTGTTTTCCTGTGGGTCGTTCCCTTTATCCGGATGGTCAGCCCCGTGGGCCTCAGCAGCCCCTACAGCCTCATGACCCTGATCTCGAAATTCACCACCAGGACCGTGACTGTGTATGCCCCCACGGACTTCATGTCCTTTACCATATCAAACTCCATCATGGCGGCTGCCGATTACTCTCCCATCACCTACAAGGTCAACATATTGGACACGGTATTTAAGATGGCGGGCGCGATCTGGGTCACTGTCGCCGTTGCGATCCTCATAACTCTTGCGATCATATATGCCACCACCCTGCACGCCATAAGGGACGCCAAGCCCCTGAAGGGCAACGTGTTCGTTTCCGACAAGGTAGATTCTCCTGCTGTTTATGGGGTGCTACGCCCCAGGATCGTCCTGCCGGCGAATTATAGCGAAGAAGACGAAAAGTACATCCTCGCCCACGAAAACGCCCACATCCGCCGGAAAGACAACCTGTGGCGACTTCTTGGATTTATTGCAGCAGGCATACATTGGCTCAACCCTTTTTCCTGGATTTTCCTGAAAGCCTTTTTAGCAGACCTTGAGCTGGCCTGCGATGAAAACGCTATCGCAGGATATGACGTACCGGAACAGAAACAATATGCCCGGGTGCTGCTTTCCTGCTCGCAAAGCAAAAATCTCTTCGTGTCTGCTTTCGGTGGCGCGAAGGTCAGGACCAGGATTGAAAATATATTGTCCTATAAACAGATGACCGCATTTTCAGCCATTGGCTTTACCGTGCTGATCATGGCCATCATTGTTACCCTTGTTACAAATGCCTGAGGCTGGAAAGGATGAATTATGAAAAAGATCATCGGTTGTGTATTGATATGCCTGTTTACCCTACTTACGGCCTGCGGCAGCCGTGAAAAAAATGCGGAGGTAAAAGCAGCTGATATAGCCGGCAAAAAATATGCCTGCGTCGGACCAAATGGGGCTACAAACTCCTTCTTCAGCCTAAGCTTTTACGAAGACGGTACCTGCATCTATTCCCAGCCTCTGTTCAGCAGTGTCTTGCCTGTTGCCACATGGAAAGTTGAAGATAATAAAGTTGTGGTCGGGGATCCGGAATTTTCCAAAGCCAATTATTTTGAGATCAAGGATGGCACGCTGATCTACATTGCGGAAGATTCGGCAGGGTTTCCGTTTTATGACCTGAAGGGCGGAGAGGTGCTGAAGCCGAGTGTGACTTTGGATAAAAAATCGTTTTCATACGACCGTCAACCAGAAGAAACCACCCCGATCTCAGACCCCAAGATCCCCTATGATACGGATAAGACCGGCGCCCTGGGTAGTTACTTCTTTATTCCCATAGAAAACCGGATCTATCGTTACGGCAATTTTTCGGGATGGGATGACAATCTTACAAAGACAGAGCTCATATATGAATTTATCGAACAAGGCATAGGCGAAAACTACGAGCATAAGATCTACAGAATTGCGGAATATCCGGACGACACAAGGCTTTACTGCATTTCAACCACAAAAGACGGGAGTTTTAGGGAAGAATCCCTTATATATTATGTCCCCACCACCCGCTCAGACAAAAACGAGCTTGAAAAAGCTATAGAGAACGGGTTTGTCGTTATGAAAAACGGCAGCGTCACCCAGGGAAAGGACAGGTGGCAGGAATTCTACAAAAAAGTTTCTGCCGGCGAACAAGCCTCCGTCAGAATTGCCCACTACTATACATTGGACAAAGAACGGGCTTCCGAAGAATATTACGAATCGGTAAAAGAAGATTATCCCATGCTTTTCTTAAAGGAACTTAACTATGACGGGGAGCAATATTTGCTCTATCCCATGCATTCCACCGAGTCGGGATATACCCAGGAAGAACAGCTCGGCTACGACACCCCCGCTTCTTCCTGGAAATATCTGATGCACTTTACGGGCAAGCCCTCATCTCCCACCGCACTATTTACTGATTACGACAAATATGTTCTGGTAAATGACGATACCGTTACCTGGAAAAAGCTTGAATGGGGAATAGTAAGCAGTCAACTGGGGGATTATATTCCTTTTGAGGAAGTATATTGTGAGTATACCTATAAATGACACCCGGGGACGGGGTTAGAGGTTCACTTTTTGAGCCTTTGGGGACGGGGTTAGAGGTTCACTTTTTGACACCCGGGGACGGGGTTAGGGGCTCACTTTTTGACCCTTTGGGGACGGGGTTAGGGGTTCATTTTGGCGCTTTGCGCCGAAAAATGAACCCCTAACCCCGTCCCCAAAGGGTCAAAAAGTGAGCCACCAACCCCGCCCCCAAAGGGTCAAAAAGTGAACCCCTAACCCCGTCCCCGGGTGTCATTTTCCGCTCTCGGGCAGGCAGTGCATATGGGTGGTGCCCAGCACACGGAAGCCATCGGCGGTAGAGCAGAAGTGGCGGAGACCGTACTCATGGGCACGAAGTTTCAGGTATAGTGCGACAGAGGCCGAAGCCGGGTTTTCCTTGGGATATTGGCTGGGGAAACAGGTGAAGAGGGCCTCGAGCTGCTTCTTGAAGAAGCCTTTGGTCTTTACGAATCTGTTGGGGGAAGCGGTCATATAAAAGGCGATAGCCTTTACAGGTGCGGTATCGGCGCCGTAATTTGCCATGATCTTCTTGAAGGGAGCGAAGTAGGCGATGCGTTTGGAAGCCCTGCCGGTGTTAAGGTGATCGATGTGGCATTCGCTCTTTACGTCCGGATCTACGGTGAAGATCACATCAGGCTTGAATTCGCCCACTACACGGGCTATGCCCGTGAAAAGTGCTTCTTCCGTATAAAAGCCACCGTCACTAAGGTCGAGAAAACGTATGCACTCGATACCAAGGTGATTGGCGGAGGTAATTGCCTCTTGTTTACGAAGCTCTGCCAGGGCGTCGCCTTCCACACCTTCGGGGGCATATTCATCGCCGTACCTGCCGTCAGTGCATATGAGAAAGCAGACCTTTTTGCCGTTGGCGGCCAGTTTCGCGGCAGTAGCGCCGGCGCCGACCTCGATATCGTCCGGGTGAGGGCCGATGAAGAGGAAGCGGTCGTAATCCTCGATCCTGGGCACAGGGGCTGCAAATTTAATGATGGTGCTCGTAATGCTCATGGTTTCTCCTTCTCATCCTTCTGCAGTAAATGCAGGCATTTGGTCAATGATCTCCTGAATTGGCGACCAGTTTTTAAGATCGGGGTCGTCCTTTTCCGGCTTAAAAAGGTCCTTATCGGTCACTTTGTTATTTTTGCGGGCGTCATCCGCCGTCGCAGGGAGCGTGTTATACTGCCTGGACTTGTGAAACTCCGAAGCGATCCTGTTGTAGGCGGCTGTCAGATACTCCTTGTCCGGGTCCTGATCGGAAACGCCGGACATAGCCTGAGAGATGATCCTGTTGGCCTCCTCCTTACTCTTGGCGTGCTTCAGTTGCTCCTCAACGGCTTCAGCCATTCTCTGCACCCTCACAGCGTGCATGTACATGGTCCTGTCCGTGCATTTAAGGAAAGCCAGTTCCTTGTCTGTCAGCTTTCTGCCGGCTTTAAGCTTGGTGAGTATCTTTTTAAGTTTTTCCTGCTTTTCCTCATCAGTCATTTCTTTCGTTTCGTTCATCTTGTCCATGATGCGGTTGCAGGTCTCCCTAAGGGTGGTTATCTTCTCTTCTTTTGTCTTCTGAATAGTCAGGTTCATATCTTCCTCCCAAATAAAAAGCACCTTTTTCAATGGATCTTCCTTGAAAAAAGTGCTTTCCTTAGCTGTCATTAATATATATCGGAATTTTAGTCCTTGAGGTTTAGCAGATATATGCCTCATTTCCGCTGATTTGTCTGCTTTTGCTCACCTTTATCACACACTAGCTTCCCGGTAAAGCAGACATATGCCTCACTTTCGCGCATTTGTCTGCTTTTACTCCCTTTTATCCTGCACTAGCTTCCCGGTAAAGCAGATATATGCCTCACTTTCGCGCATTTGTCTGCTTTTACTCCCTTTTATCCTGCACTAGCTTCCCGGTAAAGCAGACATATGCCTCACTTTCGCGCATTTGTCTGCTTTTACTCCCTTTTATCCTGCACTATCTTCCCGGTAAAGCAGACATATGCCTCGCTTTCGCGCATTTGTCTGCTTTTGCACGTGGAGCTCCCCCAAAAATGAACCCATAACCCCGTCCCCAAAGGTCCATTTGGGGACTTTAGTCCTGAAATGAACCACTAACCCCGTCCCCGGGGTTCATTTTTCGTCGCGTGGGCAAAAAAAGGGGCAAAAAAAAGGGTCGGTTCCCATAAACAGGAACCGACAATATCAATACTCCCCCAAAGTAAGATATAAAATAGTGAGTGCTTGATATGGATTGTACCCCGTGGGGGAGAAAAAAGCCACCGCAGATGTGTCCGAAATAAAAAATAATATTTCGGACACATTTGCGGTGGACAAATGAAGAACTCTCAAGCATAATATAATAACGGAGTAAAAATTTTAATGGAGGGGTAAACCATGTTTTATATCTTATTATTGTTATTTAACCTTATTGTTGCACCTATCAAAGAAAACACGCAGATTCAGCAGCCCGTAGATGAAACAGTGAAGATCATCTACGTTGTGGACGATGATGTAGACTCAGGTCACGGCTACATTAATTCATAATGCAGGTCTTGCAATAATTCTTTATCGTAGAAAAGATCGCATTGCTTCACTATTCTCTCTTTGAGTTTAGCTTTTTTCTCCAAATCAGCAAGGGCAAACGCAGCGCGTAGTTCTATCCGTTTGTCCTTGTTTTTTTTGCGCTCGTCCATGTTTTCGTTCCAGGCAAGGCAATAAAGGAAACTGTCGATCATGTCAAGGCGGTTGAATTTAAAGCATTTTACCAGATTCTCGGCAGCGATTTCATTGGATCTGTCAAACATCCGGCGATTACCGTATTCTCCGGCCAGCATCCTGCCCAACGTAATGACCCTGAAATAAAAGGTGTTATCAAAACGACCGATGTTTTTGATGTCATTAAGCAGATTGTTGCACAGCCTGAAGAATCTGTCAGAATCCCCCATGCGCCTGTAGATCATGGTGATGGCCTCGACCACGAAAAACTCGGTATTAAAAAGGTAGCAGCCGATCTCATCATTTTCCCCGGGTATGTTTTTAAGAGACATTTCCATAACTTTTTGAAGTTCATCTATGACCACGTCAAATTCCTGAGCCCTTTCCATGTTCAAACAGGCTCTTCTCTGCATGATACATTGCTCGTTCGAGGGGTAAAGAGTACGGTTGTGAGCTTCTTCAAGCACCTCCAGCCTCTTTTCTGCCTCAGTGTTATCTCCAACCACCTGGGCTTCCGCTATTCTTTTAAGTTTTCGAACATCCGAATAATCGTCGGTGATAAATTCCCTGTGGAATCTCTCCGGCGCCATTCTGAGCCTGCTTAATATCTGCTTTTCCACCGCAAGGCTGGTCTTGTGGCTTCCGTTTTCCAGGCGAGAGATCGTGTCCACACTGCAGATCTCCTCGTTCTCGTCCAGGGCCAGATCTTCCTGGGACAGCCCCAGATTCTTTCTGCGCTGCTTAACGATCTCCCCCGTAGGCAGGATCATGAATTCCCAATAGATCTGAATATCCGTTTCCGGCGACCATTCGGGATAGTATTTCTTTAAGGCGTCCTTTATGGCCCGGGCCTCGACTATCTCAGGGATCTTGTTTGTCTCCATCTTAGCCATCCCCGCCTTCGCTCTGCCCTTGCACTCCAGGAATTCCGTAAGATAAAGGATCTTATTATCCTGTATCAACCCGCTTATCATTCTGTCGCAGACAGCCCCCGCCGCCTCAAACTCAAGCCGGTCAAGCTTGATCCTCACCAGCCTGTATATCATGGGGGCGAAGCGAAAGATCTGCTCATTGTCCAGATACCTGTCCTCCCGAAAGACCCTGTACACCTTTTCGTAAAAGGCATATACCTTCTCGACACCTTTGAGCTTTTCTTCCTCTTTCAAAATAATGTCAAGCAGGATCAATTCCACTTCGGAATAAAGGTATTTGTCCAGTTCCGCAAGCTTAAACTCCGGGATCGTAAGCTCCAGTGCTTCCTTTGCTTTTCTTAGTATCTCCCCGCTGTCCTTATCTTCCTTCATCATAAGATAGACACGGAAAAGAAGGGCCATCTGCTGATGAACCCTGCTGCGTCTGCATATGCCCAATGTGGCGCATCTTTCCGCTGCCGCCTTTGCTTTTTCCATATCGTTTTTGAAAAAAGCGTCTCTGAATTCCTCGCGCTTTTCGAACAGCATGTACTCATCCGCGTCCAGAAGGCATTCAAAGTTCCTCAGGTTTTTCCCGAGGCGCTGATAAAAGGCGTCGATTATTAGTTTGTCGAATCTTCTGTTTTTTGCCCGCAAGACCTTGGCATACTGGGAACTGTCGCAAAGACCATAGGTCATCTGGGTAATGGGGATCTTCTCCTCTTCCCGCAGATTGTCGATCAGCGCAAGTATCATTTCGGGCTTGTCTGTGGTTTTATTCATTTTTATTCTTCAATGATCATGGTTTCCACCAGATAGGCAGCTTCCCGCACGTGGTGCACAGCTTCCTCCTTGGGGAAATACAGATAAAGCATACAGGTTATGCCCTTCTTTTCGGGCCTGAACAAAAATTCCAGTCTGTAATCCCGGCCGTCCCTGGGGCGGTAGGTGGTGGTGTAGTAGTGGAGCTCGGTTCCGGACGCATCCGTGAAGGTATCCACTGCAATGCCCGAATCCTCTCCCACTGCCTCAAGAATGTTCTTGATTATCTCTTTTTCTATCTTTTTATAGTCGCTCTTCGTGGGATTTGTGGGCACCTTATCAAGATAGGTCTCATTGTTAAAGTAGAAAATGTAAAAGACTTCCGGGTACTCAAAATCCTGGGGCGCAAGAGCATTCAGATAGTACTGATACCCCTTCACATCGTTATTTGTAAGGTCCGACTTAACATAGCCGTTGTTCCATTTCCAGGGTATGCGGTACCTGACCCTTTTCCCGCTTGTAAGGTCACTTACTTCCGTCCAGTCAAAATCCTCATTGGGATAGAAGTATTTACTCCCCGGAGTAAACCCAATTTTTCCTGCAACTACAGTCACTGCAGTTAAATCAAAGCTCAGATTCACAATACCACTCACATATACTCTCGCATACACAGTAACGTAATCTCCGGCCTTAAGCCCTGCCATATCCTTCTGAGCCTGTGTACCTGAAACGTCCACACTACATTTATTATTATTACCATCAATAATCACCATTTTGTTGCCGGATTTAACAAAGTCTATCTTAACATCCCCGGCAACCACCACATATTTATTATTATAATCACTCTTAAACTGCCAACTATCCCTATTAAAGGCATTATTTAAAGCGGTCACCGTTGTTGCCGTGTAAAGAGGGTCGGTCTGCAGGCACTCCTTAAGCCTTGCATTGTAATCCTTGGCATATGCAGGCTCTACGAATACCAGTGACATCACGGTCAAGGCAGCAACTATCTTCGCCAAAAGATTTATCTTTCTCCTTTTCATTGCTGCCTCCTTTCCACTTCGTAGTCCAGACCGGAATTATTAAGAAGCTTAAGTAATTTCTTAAAGGTCTTTGACTCGGCATAATCATCCACAAGGATCACCTTTCTGCCCTTGGCTTTGATCTCCTGTACCTTTTCCGAAGTAAGTTCAGCCGTGATCCCTACTGCATCTGTACTCTTAAAGTCCCCGGATGACACTGTCTCATCTGCCACCACTATCTCCACATCCTTTATAACGGGAGTGGGCGTGGGAGTAGGGGTAGATGTGGGTCTTGGGGAGGGTGTTGCCGTAGCCTTGGGGCGAGGTGTAGCTGTAGGATTCGCTGCAATATAGGCACTTTGGGCATTTCCTATAGCGTCCCCCACAGAACCGCTTAAGTCAACGAAGGGCTTGTCAGCATTTTTAAGAACAGGGGTGAAGATGAGCCCCGCAAAGCCGCCCAGCACCAGGAATGACAGCACTGACACCAGAATTATTCTTATTTTATTCTTCGATCCATTTTTCATTTTCGATCCTGTAATTTACACCCTTTTTGTCGCAGAGTTTTGTGATCTCATGATGCAGCGAAGCCAGGGCATAGTCGTCCACGATGATCAGCTCGGTGTTGCTTAAAACGTGCTCATCTATGTAGCTTTGAACGCGCTCCGTATTTACCTCTTGATTTTCTATCCAGATCCGGTCTCCCTTTAAAACTATGCAATGCTTAAGCTTCTCGGGCACTTCCTCAGGCACCAGCGGCTCCGGCTCCGGAGCTTCCGTAACCTGTGGCAGATCTTCGACCACGTTTCCCATCTGTCCGCCCGGTGCATCGGCGTTAATAAGAAAGTAGATGAGGTAGGCCATGATGCCGAGAACTGCTACCAGGAAGAGAATGAATATGCCTACGGGAAGGTTTTTTAGGAAGTTGGTGAACATGGGGATAAGGGCTCTGATGGCCAGTATCAGCACCAATGCAAGCACTACCAGAAGGATAATCGCTATGGGTTTATTCATCATCCGTCTCCGTATAATTCTTTTCGAACTTGTCTTCTATGTTCAGCTTGTCATAAAGTTCCAGAATGGACTGCTCGTCGCGATAGAGCATCTTTTCATTCTTTATGGCGAAGACCGTGGGCATTCCGGTCTTTCCGGCCAGAACGCTTTCTATGTGTGCCTGACACTCTGCCCACACCTTGTCCTCGTTACTGGGATTGATCTCCCTCTCCCACTGATCCTCCGCATTTATCTCCACGTGAAGCGTGCGGTACTTGCGGTTGGAGGGCTTGTAGCTTGCAAACACGGTAACCACGTTCACATAGTCATACATCTGCTCGTAAACTTCCAGCTGCTGTTGTACAGCCTCGTAATGACTGTCATTGGCAGCCATGGCATCTTCTGTCTCCTGTCGGATCTCAGCTATTTTTTCGCTTGCAGTCTTCTCTGTCTGCTCTGCCTTTTCAACAGCTATCTGCTCCTGCTGCTCCGCTGCCGCCACTTTTTCGTCGGCCTCCTTGGAGTAGTTGTCCTGGAAGCACAGCACCACGATCAAAAGGATAAAGATAACATCCAAAAGAGGCGTCAGATCTATGATAAATTGTCCCAAAGTCCTGGGTCTGTTTTTTATTCTGATCATGTTCTACCCTCTGTTATTATCGTTTTCAATGTCCCACTTATCTTTAACCATCTGATAATTCTGTTCAAAAGTATCAAAATACATAGCCATTTTGTTCACGGACTTGCTTACAAAAAGGGCATCTATTATCTTCAATACGATAGCGGCTATAAGTCCCCAGAATGTGGTGGACATGGACAGCGCCAGGGCTTCTCTCATCTGCTCCACATCACCCAGCTGTTGGATGAGTCCGGAAACCGTACCCAATATTCCAAGTAAAGGGAAAACGGGAATGAACTGCTCAAAAATGGAATAAGTCAGCTGGATCTTGTTAAAAGTCTCCAGAAACATGAGATTTTCTTCCCAGGTATATACGTCGGCTTCTTTTCTGATGCCACCTCCGGTATACTCTTTTCTTCCGCCCGAATGCCTGTTGTGGTCATCGATCTGATTCTGCAGTTTTCCCACCTGAAGAACCGTATAGGCAAATCCGCCGATGGTCAACACCGCCAGACCTGCAATGACCCAGTTGATACATGACCCGATAAATACAGCTAATCCTTCCATCTTTACACCTCGTTATCACTTAATATTTCTTACGGGGGCTATCAGCACTTTTCCCGTACCTTCATATACATTCACAAAACCTTCGCCGGATACCGCAGAGCCTATCAATGTCCCCATAGACTTCTGCACCGTAAATCTTAATCCCGGAGACCAGGCCACGGCCATATTACCGTCGATCTTAATGGAATTATCCTCCAGTTCCACTTCTATAAGCTCTTCTCTGGGCACCAGGCTCTCCAGGGCCAATATGCCTTTTCCGTAAAAGGTACTGTTAAAGATACCTTCCCGGCCCAATACCAGTGAAGATATATTCTTACGTCCCGTGACTTCCATCTCTATACTGTCTTCGCAGGCCAAAAACATGCCGTCCTCAGTAACTATGCCTTCAGGCCAGTCCGCCATGTCCTCCAGCAATATATGTTTGTAGGTGGGTTCCAGCACCAAAATACCCTCGCCTTCGTAGTGAGGCTTGATGACAGTCTCATCCGTCACAGCGCTGTGGACCATCTTTTTTAGCAGGTCTCCCGCACCTCTGACGCCTGTGGTCGCTTCCACATCCCCCATCATCATCTGCATCTCTTTTGCCTGAACGATGGCCCCCACTTTCCCGTCCAGCTCGATCACAAGCTGCTTCTTCCTGACATTCATTTCTGCCGAGAAGTAGGCTATCTGCGCGGCCTCGGGTGAAACCGACACATCTTTCTCGTATTCGATTACCGAAAAACATCCTTTTCGCTGCTTGACACTTCTGTACTCAGAAGCTGCAAACAGATTTGTCTTAAGATCCACCGCGCACCTCCCTCAAGAGCCAAAATGGATACGTCCCCTTTGCCTCTGCCTTGGCTCACTTTACTTAAAGTATATTATATGTCTTTAAGATGCGCAAAGCAAACTGTTTTATTAAAAAAAACCGCCGAACGGTGACTGGCCGTCCGGCGATTTCTTACACAATCTATCGATTAATTTAGGATATTTAACTTGTTTTTGTTCTGCTCCATCTTCTGCTTCTGTGCAAAGAGGGCATATTGCTGCAGGATGTTCTGCTTATTCTTTTCCGTTACTTCCTTACCGTAATCCAAGTCTATCAGATTGGAATTTGCTCTTGTAAGGTTTTCAGCCGCATTTCGGTTGTAATTATATGCATGCTCCAGAGCATTGTACTGAGCGCCTGCCTTACTGCGGGCTGAGCTTATTTTTTTGATGGCATCGTCGATATCTTTAAGATTAAATTTTCCGGTGACATCGAAATCCTTAATGCCCAACGCATCAAGGGATGCGTTGGTAAGAGATATGTTTTTCTTTGCACCGCCCATCTCTATGGAAAGCTCGGATTCCGAACCGTCCAGCAGGTTCTTGGTGTTGTAATTTGTATTCTTTGCTACGGATGAGATCTCATCTTTCAACTGATCCACTTCCCACTGAAGGGCTTCACGATCCGATGAAGTGAGTGTACCGTTGGATGCTTCCACTGCCAGCTCCCTGATCCTCTGCAGGGAATCATGGATACTGCCCAGCGCACCATCGGAAATGTTCAAAAGATTACGGGCATTGTTTATGTTATTGGCGCCCACATTATAGCCGTTGGTCCTGGAGTTCATGCCTTCGCTTATGGCAAGCTCCGCTGCTCCGTCTGCCGCAACGTTGATCCTCTTGCCGCTCGAAAGACGCTGATAGCTCTTATTCGATGCATTTGTGATATTGGATAATTGACTCATGGCGTCCTCCTGTTCGGTAATTTTTTCATTAAACTCCAACTCCATTCTTTAAAAACATAATAATATTTCTTGAAACTTGAAGCAATAAATTTCGGGTAAATAAAGTGTAAACATGAACCACTTTGTTGCTGTTCACAGATATGCAACATGCCGAACTCTGAAAGCCAAATAGTTGCCGGGTGTGCCAAAATGGAAACGTCCCCTTTGGCTCCTACTTGCAAGGTAATAAAACTTAATGTATTATAGGGCTGATGCTCGGCATCAAATTCAGACAAGAAAGATGAGAGATTATTATGAAAGAGTTGAGAAAACATATGGCTGCGGGACTAAGGCTCCTGCTGGTCGCTGCTGTAGCCATCGTGATGACCGCAGGTTGCGGCAAAAGTGAAAAGCCGGCGGGCGCGGATGCTCCGGAAAACATTTCGGGCTTTACCAGCTGGAATTCCTTTACGGCAAAAACTACCGAGGGCAAAGAATTTACGGAGAGCGATTTTTCGGATTACGATGTTACGGTGATCAACGTCTGGAGCGTAACCTGCGGGCCCTGCATACGCGAAATGCCTGCTATTGCGGAGTTTCAGAAGAAACTGGATGACAATATACAGCTCATAACCTATTGTATCGACGGCGATTACTATCCCGACGAAGCTAAGAAGATTCTTTCGGATTCAGACTTTGAGGGCATTTCCCTTTTAAGCGGCAACGAGGATATGGAGACATTCACGGGAGAGATCGAGTACGTTCCCACCACCATTTTTGTGGACAACAAGGGTAACATTGTAGGCGAAGCCATAATCGGTGCATATCAGGATCTGGAGAGACGTTATCAGAAGTCCATCGACGACGCCCTCAAGGCCCTGGGAAAGTAGGCGGATTTGAAGGACAGGAAAAAGATCACTGTTAACTTAATACGGATAATAGCTCTTCTTTTGGCAGTGTCCTTTATCCTCATCGGGATCTACAGAGGTGAGCACGGTGAAGTCTTAAGAAAGGCGGTGAAGATATGCCTGGAATGCATAGGGATCGGCTGAAGCCTTCCGAAAAAGAAAAACGCCACGAAAAGTTCAGCTTTATCTTCAGGATAGCTGCCGCCGCGCTTTTTAACGGCTATGTCATAGGGTTTGCCAAGGGGAAGATCTTTACCGAAAATTCCAAGCTGGTCTGTGTTCCGGTGCTGAACTGCTATTCCTGCCCCGGTGCACTGGGCTCCTGCCCCATCGGTGCGTTGCAGGCGGTACTGGGCGGTCCCAGGCACAACTTTTCCTTTTACGTTCTCGGGACCCTGATGCTATTCGGAACGGTTCTGGGAAGACTGATCTGCGGTTTCCTGTGCCCCTTTGGTCTGATTCAGGACCTTCTGCACAAGATTCCCACTAAAAAGATAAAGGTACCGAAAAAGGTAGACAAGCCTCTCCGATACCTTAAATATCTTATCCTTTTGATCTTTGTGGTGCTTCTCCCCATTTTTGCCACCAATGCCTTTGGTGTGGGAGATCCCTTCTTTTGCAAATACATTTGCCCTGCAGGCACTCTTGAAGGCGGTATTCTCCTTCTCCTGAAGAATGAATACCTGCGGGAACTGGCGGGCGCGCTCTTTAATTGGAAAGTCGGGCTCTTGGTCTTCTTCCTTTTGGGTTCCGTCTTTATCAGCAGATTTTTCTGCCGCTATTTCTGCCCTCTTGGCGCTGTCTATGCCCTGTTCAACAGGTTCAGCCTCTATCGCCTCGAGATAGATCATGACAGCTGCATCGGCTGCAAGCGTTGCGAAAATGTATGCCCGATGGAAGTGGATGTGCTTAAGGACCCTAATTCCGCGGAATGCATACGCTGTGGCAAGTGTAAGGCCACATGTCCTACAGAAAGCATAAAGTCCAGGTTTATAAAGTAGGCTTGTCGCCCTTCGGGTAGCCTCAGCCCTTTATCATTTCCCGGATCCTCTCCGCCAGCGGCTTGTCCTCGCAATAGATGAAACAGCCCTTTTGCCGAGTTCAGGCTCGATCTCCTTTTGCATAGCTTTAAGCACCGACTGAAGGCCCTTTTGTGAGACCTTGCGAAAAACTATGTCCGATACAAGACGGTATTTCTTCAGACACTTTTCCGTTGCCTTTTTTGCTTTGCGATGGTGTCGCTGTACCCGAAACAGACCGCCTTGTCGCATTTAAAATGCATACAGGTGATGGTATTTTCAATGGGTTCCGCCCCAAGAAATTCAAAGTACGCCATCATGGTAAAAGTCCCTCCCTGAAACAACTACTCACTTTGCAGATCCTTCAAATAGATCCTTCTGATCTTCCCTGCATATTTTTCTTTGGTAGCCATAAGCCTGTAGCCGTTTTTCTCGAATGTCCTGAAGCTTGCGGGATTGTTGGGATCAACCGTAGCCATAAAGTAGCGGTACTTCCCCTTATCGATCATATTTTCCGCAAATTGAAGCATAGCGAGCTGCAGCCCTCTCCCCCTGGCCTCCTTAGAAACCACGCAGGATTCCATGTGGACCACCTTTTTTTGTTCCTCCGCATCAAACCCTATGTCTTTTCCAAGATTATCCGGATTCCCCGCCGGAAACCTCACGATAAAGCATCCCAGCAGTCCATCCGCCTCATCGCAGGCCACCACCGTAAAGCCTTCCTTTTCGATATGCGCCCGCACAAACTCCACATCATCGCAAACAAACATGGATTTATCCTCCATGCCTTCGTAAACCTCTTTCATCAAGGCATATATCTCCTCGGCCCTGTCATTTTTCGCGATCTTTAAGGTTATCCCGGCTTCATTCATATGGGAGTTGTTCTCCTTCTCTCTGCACTGCCTATGCGAGCTATTGTGTTACTTGTCATTTTAGCATTATTTTGCTACACTGTCATTAGCCAAAGGGACCAATGGGGACGTTTCTGTTTTGGCTTTTGAGCCGAAGGGGACGTTTCTGTTTTGGTTCTTTCACACTGCCCATCGGTTTTAATGAATTTACACTTTTACACCTTTAGAGGTAATATATGCGCGAAGTAAAGAATAAAGTCTTCAATATCATACAGATCGGCAACAAGAACGATATTCCCAGCACACTTTTTGATTACGGGATCATTTTTGTTATCGCCTTAAATCTTTTTGCCACTCTCTTTTCCACTTTTGAGGTTTCAAAACCTTACAGCGCCATGATCAACGTGATCGAAGCCGTAACCGTGGTGATCTTTACGATCGAATATGCCTTAAGGATCTGGACCTCGGACTGTCTCTATCCCGACTCTCCCCGGGGCGTGGCTTTACTCAAATATGTCTTTTCATTTTACGGGCTGATCGAGCTTTTTACTTTCCTGCCCTTCTATCTGCCCTTCCTGTTTCCTGCGGGAGCGGTTGCTTTCAGGATATTCAGGGTCATCAGGATCTTAAGGCTCTTTAAGATCAATGCCCAATATGATGCTTTTAATGTCATAATCTCGGTTTTAAAAGAGAAGAGAAATCAGCTTCTCTCCTCCATCGCGATGATACTGATCCTCATGGTTTCAGCCTCTCTTTGCATGTATTCACTGGAACACGAGGCTCAGCCCGATATCTTCCAAAATGCTTTTTCCGGCATTTGGTGGGCTGCTTCCACCCTTCTCACCATCGGTTATGGAGACATCTATCCCCTGACCATCGCAGGTCGGATCATGGCTATCATTATCTCCTTCCTGGGTGTGGGAATGGTGGCCATCCCCACAGGTATCATTTCCGCCGGCTTCGTGGAGCAATATACCAAGGTCCGCGACCTTCCCACCATAAAGCCCGGCTCCAAGCTGGAGCTTCTCACCTATGAGATCACTCCCGATCATCCCTGGGCCAACAAAGCCATCAGCGACATACGCCTGCCACAACAGGAGATCATCGCCATGGTCGTCCGCAACACCGAAGAGATCATCCCTCACGGTGCCACCGTCCTTAAACCCAACGATAATGTGATCATCTATAAGAAAAAATGACCCTTTGGGGACGGGGTTAGGGGTTCATTTTTTATACTCCGCAATTTCCTGCGCTATAGAATTATAATCCCTCTGAAACAATTCCTCGCACACCTGGGGCCACAGCACCTCCGGCGCCACCTTTTCCAGCAGTTTCTCCTGCACAAATTTCTTACTCTTCCGAGCATACTTCGGAAGCTTATTATACGCCAGCAGCCTGCAGAGCTCAGGCCTCCAAAGAATGGTGATCTTCCGCTTATCCTTCACCCGTGGGTTCACCCCCGGCTTTCTCAGGATATAAAAATCCACCTTCCCGTCAGCAGCCCCCTCAATGGTGATTATCCCCCACCACTCCGGCACATGTTCCTCAATGTGGGCAGCATGAGAACTCCCCACCGCCACTATGTTTCTATCATAGTACCAGTTGTAGTTCTTCACCTGCTTTTCCAGCCGGGCATATGTATCCGCGTCACTTTTGATCTCTATCCCATAAAGCAAGTCCGGTGTTATCATCACCACATCAGCTCTGGCACTTCCGGTACGCTTTTCTTCCAGGATCCTGACTTTACCGTAAGTATCTTCCAGGAAATCAAACAGGGGTTCTCTTATGTCTTTGTCATGCAAAACTCTGCTTTTATCATTCATAATAGCTTTATAATACCATTCTGCCTACCCAAAAACAATAAGATCAGCTAAATGCCCTCCATCTGAATGGTTTAGCTTACTATTACGCCCTATATTTTTTTGCCCAAAATACAAAAGTAAGCTAAACGACTTAAGTTCCTGCTATTTAGCGTACTGCTTACAACTGTTCATTCTTCCCGGGAAGACAATTGGTAAGCTAAAACGCCGGAAAGTCAGGACTTTATCCTACTATCTTGATTTCCTTACCGTTCACTGATGCAAAAAAGACAGCTAAATCGATGTAAGATCTCTCTTTTAGCCGTCTTTTCTTTTTTTACACCATATCACTAAAATGAACCTCTAACCCCGTCCCCAAAGGCTCAAAAAGTGACACCATAACCCCGTCCCCAAAGGCTCATTTGCCGAAACTCATCTGTTATCGGTAAAGTTTATGGTACTGAGGCCGTCCTTGTGGTCTACCTCGATCTTCTTGTATTGATCCGCATTGATCAGCTTTTCCACGTGGGTTATGATACCGATCTGACGCTTCTGGGCGGTCATGCTGTTAAGCACATGCATGGAGCGCTCCAAGCGATGTCCGTCCAGAGTTCCGAAGCCTTCGTCGATGAACATACTCTCGATGTGCACCTTGCCTGCCTTTTGCATCTGCACCACTTCGGACAGGCCGAGGGCAAGAGCAAGGGAAGCTTCGAAGGACTGTCCGCCGGAAAGCATGGCAACGCTGGCCGAATTCCCCCATGCATCCTCCACCAGCAGGTCAAGGTCTCTCAGTTCCTCGCTATCTTTATCGGCGCTCTTGTTCTTGTGCATCCTTGTCATCAGCCTGTACTTACCGTCCATGAGTTCCATGAAGTAATCGGACGCATGATCAGCTATCTGCACAAAGAAGTCACCCAGAACATAATCCTTAAACTTGAATTTACGTCCGACCGTATTTTCAGCCATCGGCTTGAGTTCCTTCTCCACCGCCGCCAGCTTTTGTAATTCCTTCATGTTAGACTTTATGATCTTCACATTTTCCTCAGTCCGTTTAAGGTTGCTGTACTCTTCCTTGCTGCGCTGATCCAGTTCTCTATCCACCTCGTCGCACTCATGTATGCCCGCGTCAATGGCCGACAGATCCGTATATACCAGCCCCTCGGTATTCTTCTTGTTTTCTTCCATATGCGCGCGGTTTTCGATGACCTTGTTATTGTAATCGGTAACAGCCCGGGTTTTAATGTCGATCCACCTGTGAACCTCGCCGGCACTTATGAGGATCGTTCCTTCCGGTGAAAGAGCCGTCAGGAAAGCATTTTCTTCAGCAAAGCCGTGTTCTTTAAGCCCGCTTGTCCATTGCTCCAAGGCATATCCATTGTCAACCCTGCACGAATTGACCAGACTTTCATTTTCCGCCAGCTGCCCCTTTACGCGACTAAGCTTACTGATCAGGTTATTAAGATCCTGCTCAGCTTCGCTGACTCTCCTGTTTAAAGCTTCAGTTTCCGCAACCCCCTCCGCAATCTCTTTTATAGCCAAAGCCTTGCTTTCCGGAAATCCTTTAAGCTGCTGCCTTGCATTTAAAACATCTCTGTCAGTCTCTGCTTTTTCCGTGATCGACCTGTTGTGATCGGCCTCAAGCGCTTTTTTATTATCCTTATCGATCTCGTTTTTCCGATTGAGTTCGTTTCTGCGTTTCAAGGCTTCAGCCTTAAGATCCCGGTTCCGAACCGCCTCATTCAGCTTATCAGCCGAAGCCTCAAGTCCGGCCTTTGCCTCGTTCATAGCCTCATCAAAAACCTGCTCGTCCGCTGCCTCTTCCCAGGTCGCTGCTTTCAGAAGAACCTTCGCCTTTTCAAGAGCAGCCTTCCTGTCACCATCAAGTTCACCCTTCTTTCGGCTCACTTCCATGTGTTTTTTCTGCTCTATTTCCCGCATATCTGTAAGTTTTTTGTAAAGTTCCTCTACTTCTTCCTCACTTGGGATCTCATCCTCTCCCACGGCAAATCCGCTTATATCGTCCTTTGTATGCAACGCACCGCAAACAGGGCACTTGACCTCCGTAGCCTTCTCCAGCTCCTTCACCATGTCCGCCGCCAGCGATGCTGCCCTTCCGTGCCTTAACCTCTGATTGGCGCTGTCATATTCCTTCTGTGCGGCCCTTGTATTCGCCTCTTTCCAACCGAGATCGTCCACCAGCTCTCCAACCGTTTTTTCTTTATCATTAACAGCCTTGATCTTAGCCCTCAAGCTCAAAAAATCATTAACCAGCGCCTCGGCTTTTTTCTTTTCCGCCTCAGCCTGCCTGACCGCTGCTTCTCCCGCTTCCTGCAATGTCTCCAGCAGTTCTTCGTTTTCCTTTATCTTTTTGGCCGTATCCTGAAGAACGCTCTCCGCCGCAGCCAGATCCTTCTCCAGCCCGACCTGCCTCTTTTTCACCTGCTCTGCCTTCAAAAGACTGTTTTCCAGCCGGTCATATACTTCCTCGACGCCTTTAAGTCTTGTCACCTTTACGGTTATCTCATTTATCCTGGGGCCGCTTTCTGCCTTGATCTTAACAGTGTTCTCCCTTACCTCGGGTTCTTTTTCCTCCAGTGACTGTTTCTCCTTTGAAAGAACTTCTCCCTTGGTCTTTGCTTCTTCCAAAGCCTTTTCGCTCTTTTCCAATGCACTTCTTAAAGGCATGATCTTCTCTGCTTCCGATACAGTTTTAAGCTTACCGGTCAACGAAATATATGCCTCTTTTTCCTTATCCAGCTCTTCCTTTTCTTCTATCAGCTTTTGTTTTTGATCCAGAAGTCGGTTGTTCTGCTCAGCCTTAACCCTTTTTTCCCTGAGTTTTCTTGCCTTTTCCCTGTTTTGAGCCATGTTTTTTTCCGTGTCGGCGCATTCTTCTTTCAGTAAAACCACCGCATTTTTAAGCGCCTCAAACAGGCCTTCCGTGTCCTCAGTGACCACATCCAGCCGATCCCTGTCATCCATCGACAGTTTTTCCGGGATAGTACATGCATCAAGAGCCCGTTTCATAATGTCCCTGGCCGCTTCCATCTTCCTTTTCAAAAGGCCGTTGGCGCTTGCCAGCCTGTTTTGCAGGTCTATGTGGGGACTGTTATCGTATATCCTTCCCAGGATCTCATTTCTCTCACTACCGGACGCTTCAAGGAATTTCTGGAACTCTCCCTGGGCTAGCATAACGATCTTCTTAAAGTCATCCGCCTTGAGACCCACAGCCTTCTCGATTGTCCGGGTTATCTCCCCTTTTGAGAGATCGGTCTTGGTGTCTCCACCCTGGGGAGTCTTATCCTCTCCGTTCACAAAAAGCCGGGAGCTGACACTGCATGTGCCTGCTTTACCTGTTTTACCCCAGGAAATTTCACGAATAACCCTGTACTCAACATCTTTTTCTGTAAAGGTGAGTTCCACTTCCATGGGCGGTTTCTTTCCACCATCGGCTTCGGTCACATAGCGACAATAATAATCCTCAAGAGACACACGGCTTCTTTTGTCTCCGCTGGCTCTTCCGAACAGTGCAAAGGATATGGCATCAAAGATCATTGTCTTTCCCGCACCGGTCTCTCCCACTATCATATATACAACATCGCCCAATGCATCGAAATCCAGGCTTTCATCGAGGAAAGGGCCAAAATTTTTCATTATGAGTTTATGCGGTCTCATGCTTTCTCCCCCTTATCCAGCATCTCTTCGATGGCTTTTAATAATTCTTCGCTCACCTCATCCGGTATCTTTGCATTCTCATCATACAATACCCCTGATTCGTCACGAAGCTCCAGGGTCTTATTCAGTATATCTCTCTGAAGGTCGTTCATTTCACGCCCTTCCTTATCCATGAGTTTATACATGTTTGCAAACTGCTCGGTCATGTCCAGACCACTCAAATTCTCGGGGGTGTAGGTGCTCAGATCGGCCGCGTTTTCTGTCCTTACCTGCATAATGTTAAGTATTTCATGCTCCCACAGATTTTCAAGGATATCCCGGCCGTTCGCGGGAATATCTCCCTTAACGATGAGTTTGATGTAATACTTCTTTTCGTAAGGGCAGCCCTTCTCTTTAAGTTCCCTGCTCTCCTGTCTCGCTTTTTCAGCCCATTCCGCTCCCTTGACCTTCAGTTCGTCAAATGTGCCGTCTGCCTGATAAAGATAATAGGGCAGGAAGATTTCCTTAAAAGAGCTTTCCACGGTTCCGTCATCATTCACCGTAACCATTGTAATGCCTTTTTCTCTGTTAATCTCCGAAAAATCATAATACATGGGACATCCGGCATATCTCACCGTTTCCCGTCCCACTTTCTGCGCCCTGTGTATGTGTCCCAGCGCCACATAATCAAAATCCTCGAAGCGTGCTGAAAGCACCTCTCCCACTCCGCCTATTATCGCTGTTTCTGAGCCACCTGCGATGGGCCTGTCCTCACTTGAAGCGATCACATTTTGATGAGCCACAAGCACATTTATCCCGAAAGTATCCACCTTCTGTTCCGCCATAAGCGCTGCCAGAGCATCGTCATAGGTCTCGATATCTTCCCTGTCAAGCAGGGATGCCACCTTTTTCTTGTAAACATAAGGTAACAGCCAAAATGTAACAGGTGTATCACCTTGAGTAGAGATATGCCTGATCTCACGTTCCACATTTCTTGCGATATAGATCTTCTTATCCTCCAAAAGACTTGTGTGTATCGACAATCTCACATGGTTGTCGTGATTTCCGGGCACGATAAAGACATAAAGCTCCCGCTTCGCCAGCTCCATGATCAGATGCTCGAATAAAAGGATTGCCTCCTGGTCCGGATTCCTGGTGTCATACACATCCCCGGCGATCACCACCGCATCGGGCTTTTCCTCATCTATGGCCTCCAGAAACCTCTCCACCCAAAAAGGCTGGTCCTCCTTCACCAGTTCCACGCCGTGTAATTCCTTTCCAAAATGCAGATCCGCCACATGCATAAACCTAAACATACCGTTCCTCCAATCCTATTGCGTCCATTATATCATTTTCGTTATCATAATACATCAAACAATGTTCATTTTTCTCCCCATAAATGAACCTTTGGGGACGGGGATAGGGTGTCACTTTTTGAGCCTTTGGGGACGGGGTTAGGGGTTCACTTTTTGAGCCTTTGGGGACGGGGTTAGAGGTTCATTTTGGCGCTCTGCGCCGAAAAATGAACCTCTAACCCCGTCCCCAAAGGGTCAAAAAGTGAACCCCTAACCCCGTCCCCAAAGGCTCAAAAAGTGACACCCTATCCCCGTCCCCAAAGGCTCAAAAAGTGACACCCTATCCCCGTCCCCAAAGGCTCATTTTCTTGCATTTATATCACATAATGATTAGAATAGAACTTATGTAATCAATAAACAAGTTAAGATCCTATCTTTTAAGGAGCATAAAATGGATAACGATTTGCAAAACACCACTGCTGCCATGACAAAAGTGACCAACGGAATTTCGATGATGAAAGGCCTCCGGGTGTCCGGCCTCTTTCTTATTATTACGCTCGCAGCATCGCAGATCTATATGATCGTAATGAAATTCAAACTTTACAGCCCCCTGTACATCCTGCTTTTGGTGCTGGTTTTTCCACTGATCATGGAAGGCATTCTAAACAGCAAAGGCTTGACGGATGAAAGCGGGTTGCCACTGCCTATGCTTAGAAAAAAATACAAGTTTACTTTTGCTAAGACCAAGGCCCACTCCTACGGTTTTCTTTTAAACATAGTGCTCCTCATCGCATGGCACTACAACTTCACCGTAAGGCCTCCCGAGATCGAAATACTTCGCAGCTTTCCTTCAGGCATATTATTTGCCTACGTGGCAGTTCGTCTCGTAGTGTGGATAGCCTATCTTCTGATATTCAAATTCGCGCCCGCGAGGCTTATGAAATAAAAGGGGCATTGTGGATAAAATGAACCACTAACCCCGTCCCCGGGGTTCAAAAAAAGAGCCGGATCGGTAAATTACCGACCCGGCATTTTTTATTTTTCTTTTTCTTCAGGGGTGATGTAATGCTCAAACTCTGTCATGGGCATGGGCTTGGCGTAGTAGTAACCCTGGATCATGTCGCAGTTGGCTTCCTGGAGGAAGTTCTTCTGTGACTCGGTCTCTACACCTTCTGCAAGAACGGAGATCTGAAGGTCCTTGGCAAGGGAGATGACGTGGGAGATGACCTTTTTCTCACGCTGGTTATCATCGCCGCAATCATCAAGGAAACCTTTGTCAAGCTTGAGAACATCCACAGGCATCTCACGAAGGAGATGGAGGGATGAGTAGCCGGAACCGAAGTCATCCATTGAAAGGCCGAAGCCTGCTTCCTTGATAAGATACATGATGTCAAGGAGACGTTCCATTTCGTCATAGACTGCGCTTTCGGTGAGCTCGATCTCCAGGTACCTGGGCTCGATCTCATTTTCTTTGGCGATACGGATCAGATTCGCTACGAAATCGTCATCGTTCAGGTGAACTCTGGAGAAGTTAACGGAAACGGGAACGATCTGTTTGCCTTCTCTCTTCCATTGATTAAGCTGTTTGCAAACGGAAGCGAATACGTAAAAGTCTATATCCTTTACCAGGCCGATCTTCTCAGCCAGGGGAATAAACACATTGGGTGAAAGCAGGCCCTTGTTTTTGTGGTTCCAGCGGACCAGCGCCTCTGCGCCGATAACTTCCTCGTTGGAGATACCGTACTTGGGCTGAAGGAACACCACCAGTTCCTTATTGGAGATCGCATGAAGCAGATCTTCCTGCAGTTCGTGGGTTTCAAGCTCGTTATTAAAGTCTGCCTCGTTGTAAAAAGCGATCTGGTTTGTAATGGACTTTTTAAGTCCCTTTCTTGCCACATTTGCTCTTGCGCGGATCCTGTTGATATCCCTTTCGTTACCGATGAGATAAACACCGCAGGTGAAAACCGCTCTGGGCTGGCGTCCGTCATCCGTGATGGGCAGAACGCTGGCCGTGTCAAGGATACGCATGATCCTGGCAGTCAGTTCATCGGGATCGTTGTAATGAAGGAGCATAGCGAAATGGTCTCCGCTGGTCCTGCTGACGGTCTCGTCCTTAAGCAGCGCATCGCTCATGACATTTGCGATATATTTAAGGATCAGATTACCGTATTCATAACTGAAGGTGCTGTTAAAATATTTAAATTCCGATACATCACAGGCAACATAGGCATAGTTACCCTTGGCCTTTTTAAGGATCCCGTTGGCTATACCCTTGTGATGAGTCTTGGTGGGAAGCCCCGTAAGTTCGTCATAATTCAGCACATCACTGAATTCATTCTTTTTCCTTTTTGCGGAAGTAATGCTGTAAATGCTTTGGGTTATGGCCACCACCAGTATCATGGCGATTATAGCCACAATGGCCTTGGTAACGGGTGCAATATCCTCAAATATTGCCTCCTTCCCTATAACCGTAATGAGAACGTAGTCGGGATAGTCCGTAAGCGATCTTGCATATACATAGAAATTGATGCCTTTTCTCGAGATTTCCCTAAAGGAAGTCCCCTTTTCCTCGACCTCTCCAAAAAGGCTTTCCATCTCGCCGTCTCTGAGATCTATCTTCTCATCTTCCGGCCCTTCGTAGGCCTTAAAGGTCTCGGAAGGGATCAGCACATTTCCGTTCACATCGCAGAGCATGCAATATCCCGAATCTTTGTAAACCGGCTCGGAAAGCATTTTCACATAATTTTCAATCTCGTAGAAGGCAAACGCAACTCCTACGATCTTACCGTTCTCTTTAACCGGCTGAAGAATGCCCACGTCTCCGTTTTTGTATAAGATATTCTCCCTGACGATCGTCGTTTTGCCACGCTTTAACGCTTTTTCAAATCCTGCGTTCAGATCACTGTAATCTCTGTTCGGGATCAACCCGTTCACAGTTACCATATCTGTTTCTTTTGCCGTCCCGTCATATATACCCGCGACACTCGCATGCAGCTGCTCTCTTACAAAGGAGATGCGTCTTTCATTTTCCTTAAAAAACTCATCGCCCTTCATCTCATCTGTCCCCAGCAGATTCAATATGGAAGCCGCATAGTTGAAATCCTTTTCAACATCCGTGAGGCGGTCCTTCGTAGTCTTGGATATGTCGGAATACCCTGCATTTTCAACCCTGTCCTTAAGACGGGTGATAACCACCACCCCAAAGGCCAGGGAGACCAAAAGCAAGGCCCACCATATCAATATCTTGAATTTTTCTTCCAGTTTTGTCTTCATTATCCCTCCATGTGCGCCCTTAAATACAAAAATGGGAACAGCATCGCATAGCTCTCCCCATTTTATCACATTTTGCTTTTTTCTTCAACTTTTTTGACTTTTTATGCGAATTTTTAAGATTCTTTAGGACTAAGGTCACAAGTTTTTATACTATTGTCAAAAAATTATCAAGACTTAACTGTTTCACTAGTACAGCGGTTTTAAAATAAATGGACTAATGCGCAGAATGCTTGCTCGAATGCTCGTGCGTGAAAACGCAGGTGTAGCGGGCTACTCCGAGGCTTTCATGTACGGGCAGTCGGGTAAGCAGGCAAGCATTGGGTCCAGTTATTTAATAACCGATGTACTAGAAGCTGAATTTTTCAAATATATGAATAAATGATCCCACCGATCCGATGTTCCCATCCGTCTCACTTTCAGATCCTATCGGGCATTTCAATGAAAACCGGGTGTTCATGATAGTTCTCATTGGGATAATGAAGGGTCAGGCAAAGCTTACCGTCCTTCTTCTTAAACAGCATTCCGTGACCGCCGTTCTCCGTATAGAGAGGCTTTTCACCCTGGGTCCATTTACCCGTAACATCATTATTATCAGAATAGGCCACAGCTTCCACATAACCGTGATCTCCGAAGCTGGACCACATAAGTGCCAGACTGCCGTCAGGATTGCGGAAGGCAAAAGGTCCGTCGGTAACATAGATCTCTTTACCGGGATATCTTCTGTGGGTGATGGAACGTACCCATCCCGTAGCTTCCGAAGCCTTAAACAATGTAAAGGGTTCTCCGGCAGGTCTCTTAAGATCCTCGGACAACTTTCTGGCACAGATCTCACCGTCAAAAAGGTCCACCCATTCATGGCTGAAGATCATATAGGGAACTCCATCGGGGCTCAGATAAAAGGTACCGTCCAGGCAGTTCCACTCTTCCGGTGTGATCTTTCCTTCACTGTGAAGCTTGAAAGGTCCCAAAGGGCTTTCACTCTTTAATATCATGGTGCCCTTCATATCCTTGGCAACGGTATTAAAGGTGGCAAACATATAATAGGCTCCCTTGTACTTATGAACCTCCGGTGCCCAATAATTCTTGTCATAAGGAAAATCATCGGTTTTATGGAAGATCTCAATGGGTCCTTCCCAATTTTCAAGATCCTCGCTCACATAGGCATCGAAACCATCAGCCTCACCCCAACAGGTGAGACTTCTGGTACCGTAGAGATAGTATTTGCCTTCTTCGGCAAGAACAAAAGGGTCTCTGATAACAATATCGGATGTTTTCATGATCATAATGTCGCTTTCATCATATCAACAACAAGCTGCTTTACTTCTTCCTTGGTTCCCTTGCCCTTCATAAGAGGGTCGTTCAGGAATGCTTCGCAAACCAGATCTGCGTCCTTGTTTCCGCCGAGGACCACCTTCATGATCCTCTCATGGTTTTCGATGTGAGGCATCACAAGAGCCTTTACATTATCGTTTAAAGCGCCTGCATATAGAGGGCGGACCTTATCTCTTTCGAAAAGAGCATTGGTCTCAACAACTGCTTCTTCGGGAAGATTGGGGATCTGATGTCCGAAGTTGGGGATGTTAACGTTTGTGATCTTTCTTCCGAGACCGCAGAGAGCCTTGATCATGCTGACGCCCTCTTCACCTGTCTCTTCATGGATGTTGATATCCTCTTCACCCTTGGAAAGTCTTTCGGATCTTTCAAGTCTGTGCTTAAGGTCCTCTTTACGCCATGCAACGCTGGTAAGACCGAATTTCCAGGCCTTTACCTGCTCGGGGTTCTTAAGATAATCGTCTCCGGGCATGAACTCTGCCAGATGTCTGTCACCTGCGGCAGCGATGAGTCCGAAACGTCTGAAAAGATCGAACTTAACTCTGTGAGCACATGCGAAGGTGGAGTTCATCCAGTTATCGTCGCCGAATTCTATGCCTTCCTCATAATGCTCGTCAATGTATTTCTTATATACGGGGATAAGGTCCACTGACTTGTAGGTTGCATAATCGAACCAGGTAAAGTGGTTGATACCCTGTACGTTAATGTTGATGTCATCCTTGGTAACGTCCTTCTCGCCAAGCTCACGCTTAACGATCTCAGCCAGTACCTTCTGAGTGCCGAACACTTCGTGGCAGCAGCCGAAAGCCTTAATCCCGGGGAAAGCGGTGTAAAGTGCCTTTACACAAAGGGACATGGGGTTGGTGTAGTTGATGACCCATGCATCGGGGCAATACTTCTTGATGTCCTCGGCAAATCCAAGAAACATGGGCAGAGTTCTGAGTGCTCTCATCATTCCGCCGGGGCCTGCAGTATCGCCTACCGACTGGTAGATTCCCAGTCTCTCGGGCATATGTACGTCTACTTCCATCTCATCAAAGGTCTTGGGAAGGATGGAAATAATAACGAAGTCCACATCCTGCAATGCTTCTCCGATGGTCTCCTTGACCTCGTATTTCCATTTACCCACCACATCATCTCTTGCGCTTAAGCGGTTTCCGATGATCTCATTCTTTCTTGCTGCGGGTACGTCAATGTCATAAAGTCTCATTGTACCGGCCAACTCGCCTTCACGTGCGAGATCCGTCATAAGTGTCCATGCCCAGCCTCTCGAGCCACCGCCGATATAGGCGATCTTAAGATTTTTTGCATCAACTTTCTTCATCTGAATTTTACTCCTTACTATTACCACGCGGTTGTTTTCAAGATCTTTCCCCGTAAGTCGGTAATGATCCGTCCGTTGCCTCTGCAATCGAACAGTTTCTTACCGTCAAGGAATCCTTCGGACTTGTTACCCTTGTGGCTAATTTTGTATTCCACATCATTTAAAACCTGTACATATTCATAGTCCGGGCCTTTTTTCATGCCCCAGTAGACATTATTACCCTCTTGATGTAAGCCGTAAATCCTCGAAAAATATTCAAGTACGGATAAAATAGCCGGTCCGTAGGTCGGTTGACCTCCGCTGATCTCGTTCAATGATGCTTTCCCCGTGAACGGATCAAACTGTTGTACAAAATTCATGCCGCGACCGACTGCAGTAAAAAGCTTATCTCCCAATATGGGGATCAGCTTGTCCCAGCCATAGTTTTCAAGCGCTCTGATCGCTCTTTGATAAATGAGCGATTCACATTGTCCGCTCCAATTGTTTTCCGGGATGTTTCTGAAATCCCGGTCATTTGCAGCAACCGCAGGGAGAGGCATAGGTGTCCAAAACTCCTCTACGTTAAGCAAATGTTCTTTTACAAACAGATCCGCTTTTTCCTTAGACACGCTCCCCCAAAACATAGCTTTTAATGTAGCATGTGTCAATGTTTTTTGCATTAAATGATTCTTATTTCTGTCAAAAAATGCGGATCTTTCTTCGTTCCAGAGATAACTCTCCAGCTTTTGTCGCACTTCAAGGGCTTTTGCCAGCCACTTGTCGCTTTCCGTCTGTTTGCCTGAGTCGTCCATGATCTTAGCCAGCATTTTCCTTGCAGAAAAGGACCAGCTCATTATGTCCGAAGAGGCCATGGGTACCGCTTCATATTCGGTAGGTGGTGTACTTTCGGTCCAGTAATTAGGTGCATCCTGATAGCGTACCGCTCCGTCTTCACCCGTATCATAAACGCAAAAGCTCTCAAGACAGCCGTCGTTATCACTGTCTCTTTCCTTCCAGAGCCAGGCATCAAATTTCTCCAGCACTGACTCCAAAAGGTACAAATACTCCCTGTCTTTATTTATGAGCCAGTACATGTTATAGGCCGGCTCCGCAAAACAAAAGCCCTGTAACTTATTATATTCGGGGATAACCTTGCCGTTCTCCAGCTTTATACTGCCGGGAAGTCTGCCGTCGCTCCTCTGCCCCTCCATAAAAAGGAGCTGATTGTTGAGCGACGCGCCGGAATTATCCCTCTTAAAGAACATCTCTCCGCCCATAGGCTGGGTTTCGAGCCATATCTTCTCATATCCCGCACCTTCCACCAGTACGGGACGGCCGGCGAAGTCACGCAGATTTCCCGCGATCCTTCGCTCCGCTTCATCGTAAAGTTTTTGTAAAAACAAGTCTTCGATTTTAAAAGTAACTTTATTCATCCTTTAAGTCCGCTTGTTCCTATTCCCTGTACCAGGTAACGGTTAAAGAACAGGAAGATTAAGAATACGGGGATCAGCGAAAGGGAGGACATCGCGAACATTGCACCGTAGTCTGTGGTCGATGTAGCGTCGGCAAACAACTTTATGGCTATGGATACGGGATACTGCTGGGGCTTGTTTAAGTAAAGCAAGGGTCCCATATAATCATCCCATTTCCAGTAGAATTGAATGATAACAGTGGTAATGAGTGAGGGTTTAAGCAGCGGGAAGATGATCCTGCCGAAGATGCCGTACTTGCTGCATCCGTCGATCTTTGCCGCTTCATCCAGTTCTCTCGGTATGCCCTTCATGAACTGCATCATCTGGTAAATGAAGAACGCCTGTCCGCAGAAGTAAGGAAGTACCAGCGGAACATAGGTTCCCACAAGACCAAGCTTATGCCAGATAAGGAAGGACGGGATCATGATGACCTGTCCGGGCAGCATCATTGTGGCGATCATGCAGGAGAACCATAAGCCTCTGCCTTTAAAATGAACTCTTGAAAGGGAATAGGATACCAGTGCCGAACTTACAAGAGTTCCGAATGTTGCTATGGAAGTAAGTATTCCCGAGTTCGTAAAGAAGGTAGCAAACGTGATACCCGAGAATCCTCTCCAGCCTGTTGCATAATTTGTCTTGATCACTTCTTTCGGAAACAGACTGAGACCGCCTGTAAGGATCTGAGCGTTGTCTTTAAAGGAACCGCTTATCATCCAAAGTACAGGATATATCATGCAGAATCCAAAAGCAAGGACGAATAAGTGATAAATGACTTTTCCGATAATCTTTCTGGCCTTCATCTCCCGCCTCCTACGAATCTGCTTCCGAGAACACCCACATCTTGGATGTCTTGAAGATAACCAAAGTAATAATACTCATTACGATAAGCATTACCCAGCTCATTGCACAGGCATAGCCCATATCGTTATACTTAAATGCCTGATTATATACGTACAGTGCATACATCATCGTTCCGTTATTAGGTCCACCGGCGGTGATTACGAATGCCTGTGTGAATGCCATGAACGCAGAAATGGTCTGCATGATCAGGTTGTAAAGTACGATGGGTGAAAGACAGGGTAATGTAATCTTAAAGAAACGCTGGAAACCGTTAGCTCCATCTATCATAGCCGCTTCATAGTAGCTCTGAGGGATCTCCTTGAGGCCTGCGGCAAAAATGATCATGGATGAACCGAATTGCCATACACTCATGAGGATCAAAGGATAGAGAGCCAGCTTTTGATCTCCGAACCAGTTGATCGTATGAAGGGAAAGGTCTGTAAGAACGGTATTGATAAGTCCTCTTCTTGCGAAGATCTGTTTCCATACGAGAGCAACCGCTATACTTCCTCCTACCAATGAAGGAATATAATAAAGTGAACGGTATAATGTAACCATTTTGCTCTTTCTGGTCAAAAGGAAAGCAACCAAAAGTGCAAAAGCCAATTTGAGAGGTACGGATATAAACACGTATTTAAGTGTAATCCCCAATGATTTTCTAAAGATATTGTCGCTGATGAGCTTGGCATATTTATCCAGTCCCACAAAGGGGATATCTGAATTCATGTTCATAAGTGAAACATCCGTAAAGGAATAAATGAAGGATGTGAACATAGGGATCAGCGAAAAGCATAAGAATCCAAAAATGAAAGGGAATGCAAACACGTATCCGACTGTATTATCTTTGTTGAAGAATTTCTTGATATTATTCATCTTTTTACCTTTTTTTACCGACAAGGGCACGTCCACGTTCCCGTGGACGTGCCCCGTCGATGAAATATCAAATGGTTTTTTTACTTAAAGAGCTTTTCAGCAGCCGCATATGTAAGGTCTGCTGCCTGAGCTGCAGTGATCTCGCCGCTTACAACCTGCTGGATGTAGTTTCTGTAAAGGTCAACTACCTGATCCTGACCTGCAGGGCTGGTAACGTTAACCTTTTCAGGTGTCTTGAAGGTACCTACAAGAGTAACATAATCATACATGATCTGCTGGCCCGGTGTAGCGTTTGCCATAAGAGCTGTACGAACGTCCTCGTTGATCGGGATACCACGCTCGCCAAGAAGAACATTGTTGCACTCTGTGCTGTTCTGGAACCAGTTGATGAACTGAGCTGCTTCCTTCTTGTGCTGTGAATCCTGAGATACGCAAAGCATCTGAGAAGACTGGATAACGGAACCGGAGTTACCGTTCTTGTTTACTCTGGGAAGTGTAGCAAGAGCAAGTGTTCTGCCGTTCTTAGCACATGCATCGTAGATGGTGGGGAACTGGTTAACAGCAACCCATGTCATACCTGCTTCGCCTGTTACAAGGAAGTCGTTCTCGATGTTGGTGATCTCCATTTCAGCACCTGCATCGGGTGAAGCACCTTCCTTAATGAGATCGGCTCTCATCTGGATGTAACCCTTAAGCATCTGAGGATCATCAAAGCCCATTCCTGTAAGACCTACGTTGAAGAAACCGTACTGTCCGAGAGAGCCCTGCTGTCCGATGTAAACTGAGCAACCTGCGTTGAATTCGGAGCTTGTGAAGCTGGATGTTCCGAAGTGGCCTGTAGCCTTGGCGATCTTTCTTGCAGCTGCTGCATAGTCATCCCATGTCCATGTGGAGGTAGGAAGCTCTACGCCTGAGTTCTTGAACATATCAACGTCGTAAGCGATACCGTAAGTGTTAAGACCGTTGGAAAGACCAACAAGATTACCTTCGGTGTCTCTTGTGATGTTGAGGTAAGCATCACCGATCTTGGAAGTATCGATGGTACCATCCTTAACGAAACCGTCAAGGTAGTAGATCTTGCTTACATAGTCAGGGAAGTTACCGCCGAGCTGGAAGATATCCCAAACCTGATCTGAAGCAACCAGTGTCTTAAGCTTTGTGAAATAGTCGTCAAAAGAGAAGAATTCATATTCAATATCTACATTGGGATGAGCCTTCTCATACATTTCGATAACCTGAACAGTTCTGTCATGTCTTGTCTGTGATCCCCACCAAGCCATTCTGAGAGTGATCTTCTCATCTTCTTTCTTGGAAGCATCATTTGAAGACGTGTTGTTTGTTGTGCTGCTGGTGTTTGTCTTTGAGCTGCTGTCGTTATTGGAAGCAGTATCCTTTGTCTTGCCGCAAGCGGTAAGAGAAAGAACAAGTGTAGCAGCCATTAAAAGAGCTACGAGTTTTTTCTTCATAAGTTTCCCTTTTCTCCTTTACTATCTGTTTTAGTAGGTAGTTGATAAAGCGCAAAGTGATCCACGGCCGTGTAAATTACTTATCAGCTTGTAATTCACATTCTATATCCAAACTGCACAAAATACTACCAAATATATATGTACTTTATATACAAAATAACTGATTTTATATTCTTCATTCAAATTTTCGGAGACAAAAACAGCAAAAAAAAAGTTTAAAAATATTAAAACGCATATATTTTGACAAACGATTCTTTTTGTGATATTATCGAAAATAGTAAGGTTTCAGACGCGGAGACCCGATCTGCAGCCTTAAAATCCAGGGGAAAAGAGTAAAAAATATGTCACTTGATAAAAATAATGCAGGAATTTTTATTGAACGAGCCATTCGTGTTCCCTCATTCAGAATGAATTACGAGCACATGCATTCCTATGTGGAATTCTTCTATCTGAAGTCCGGAAGCTGTACATATTACGTTAACGGCAAAGAATTCCACCTTTCTCCCGGGGACATTTTTATTGCCGCTCCCGGCGAGAGTCACTGCACCAAATATGAAGGAACGGTGCTTTGCGAACGTACTGTCATCTACTGCGATCTGCCCGTTCTCGGAAATGAGTATCTCACCTCTCACACCGATCTGATCGACAAACTCGGTTCATCCGGGAAGATCCTTATAGTAAAAAAAGGTCTGGAACAGATCGACAATCTCATCGAGATGATGCTGACCGAAAACAACATTCCCGATGACTATTCGGTAGAGAATCTGATCCTTCTTTTCAAGCAGATATTATTATGGATACAGCGTTACGGCATTTTCATCTACGAACAGGTAGACACGGGAAAGGGCTTTGATGAAGATATAGAATCCACCATGAGACTCGTCGCGGAAGAATATGCAGGTTCCATCACATTAGAGGATGCGGCTGCAAGGATAAACCTGAGTCCCACTTATCTTTCCAAAAAATTCCGTCATGTTACGGGCAAGACCTTCAGCGAATACGTGAATTACATCCGTCTCCGCCAGGCCACACAGATGCTCCTCACCACCGACGATTCCGTAACGGACATAGCTACTGCCTGCGGATTTAATTCCAGCAATTATTTTAAGGATTGCTTTAAGAAACGGTTCGGAGTTTCGCCCAGAACCTACCGCACCCAGGCAAAGACCCACAATTTTGAGCAATAATAAAAAGAGGCATTCAGTCCCGGACCATTTAAGTTCCGGGCAGAATGTCTCTTATTTTTTTATGGATCCAGGTCCTTCATCACACAAGAGGAATGAGGAAGCATATGCAGTGAAAACTGCCTGTCGATAACCTGGATAAAACGTGCTTCTCTGCGGTATCCTTCCGCATCCGTGAGCATAAGGGTGATCATCGCGCCCATGTCGATATCTATGCCCTCCAGGGAAATGGTCAGATCCTTTTCGCAGTCATTATTGTTAAGCACCGTGACGATGATATTGTTTCTGTCAAACCTTGCAAAGGCAAAAACTCCCCTCTCTGCATAAAGAGGCATCACTGAACCGTATTTAAGCACCGCAAGCCGCTTACGGATGGCTATCATCTCCTTGTGGAGATGTATCAGATCCCTGTCCTCATGGCCCCAGGGGTAAGTCCTTCTGCTGTCCGGATCCGTAAATCCGCACTGTCCCGCTTCGTCGCCGTAGTAAACGGTGGGACATCCGGGCCAGGTCATCTGGAACACCACCGCCTCCGCAAAGATCTCGGGATGCACGTCCTTGGAAGCCGCATCCGCCCCCAGATAGGCCACTCTTCCCACATAGTGGTTGGTCCTGGTCAAAAATCTGGAATGATCGTGGTTGGACAGCTCGTTCATGGCCGTGTACATGGTGGCTGTGGAAAATGCCTTGCTGCGGTTGAACAGCCCGTCCATAAGTGCATCCGTATTATTAAGCATATATTCTCTGAACTCGTCGCTATGCTTCTCCATTCCGGTCAGGAACCAGGTGATGGGTTCCATAAAAGCATCGTAGTTCATGATGGTATCCCACTCGTCGCCCTTAAGCCATTTTTCCGCATTTCCGTAATGCTCCGCCAGGATGATGCTGTCGGGATTTGCTTCCTTCACCGCTTTCCTGAAACGCTTCCAGAACTTGTGGTTAAACTCCTCGGAATGACCGAGATCCGCCGCCACATCCAGTCTCCAGCCGTCACAGTTGTAGGGTTCCGAAACCCATTTGGCACCTATCCGGCATATATATTCGCAAAGTTCTTCGGAGCCTTCGTAATTTAGCTTGGGCAGGGTGTCAAAGCCCCACCAGCCTTCATAGGAATTGGGATCCTCCGGATCCGAGAACTTGAAGAAATCTCTGTACTTGCTCTCCCTGCTCCTGTAAGCCCCAACCTCGCTTTCATCACCGTTGGAATAATAACCTTCCCTGTCCATCCATTTGTTGAATGAACCGCAGTGATTGAAAACTCCGTCCAGGATAACCTTCATGCCTCTGGCATGGACCTGCTTCACAAAATCCGCAAACCAAGCGTTGCTTGCCTCAAGATTATCCCTGTCCGTGGTCTTTATAACGTATTTGTTGTTTCCGTAGACTCCGGGAGATCCAATATTCTTCACTATGGTGGTGAGATGAGGATCTATATGATCGTAATCCTGACAATCATATTTGTGGTTTGAAGGAGATACAAAAATGGGATTCAGGTAGAGAACTTCTATGCCCAGATTCTGAAGATAGTCCAGTTTTTTAAGCACTCCCCCCAGATCTCCTCCGTAAAATCTGGAAACATCCAGATTTGCCACCGGTGCATTCCAGTCATACACATGCTCCACCGGCATGTCGGCGTAGTAGTATTCGCCGTTTTCCACATCGTTACTCTTATCCCCGTTGCAGAAGCGGTCGGGGTAGATCTGATACATTACGGCTCCCACCGCCCAATCAGGCACTCTGAAGCCGGGAAGGAGCTTAAGGCTGTCCTCCCACTCGTAATAATCCTTAAGACCGTTCCTGGTGTAATAATATATCCTGCCCTCGTAAACCACCTTAAAAGCATAGCTTAAGGGGTAATTGGGCATCATCATCTCGCAGGAATAGTAATCAAAAAAAGGCCCCGAATCGCAGAGTTCCATTGTTATCTCGGTAAAATCGCACATAAACAAGGGCTTCACCTGCATCCTCTTCGGAGTCCTGAGCCTGATCAACACATTTTCATTTGAGTCCACTTGAAAGGTTCGGCAAAAATCGGCCGTACCGTCGGAGTAAAAAGCTTTTAATGGATCCATTTATTGTTCGCATCCTCTATCCATAATGCATATGCATTTGTTTCATTATAGCATATTCTCCCCCCGACGCAAGGAGTGTTTCTGAAAATGACACCCGGGGACGGGGTTATAGGTTCACTTTTTGACCCTTTGGGGACGGGGTTAGGGGTTCATTTTTTGACACCCGGGGACGGGGTTATAGGCTCATCTTTTGACCCTTTGGGGACGGGGTTAGGGGTTCATTTTTCGGCGCAAAGCGCCAAAATGAACCCCTAACCCCGTCCCCA
>JAEEWS010000062.1 GCA_016287765.1 Lachnospiraceae bacterium | reverse complement strand
GATAATTCTGCATAGCATATTCCGGGTCAGGTTCATCCAAAATCAGCTTATAGAGAAATTGTTTTTCAGGATCCGGCCGTTCAAAAAATCTCCGCACAGAAATCATCGGATCTGCAAGCATTACAAGCGTATGCTCCACGGGTGCTATTTTCTTCAAAGTCGCAATACTGATATTTGTGTCAACAAATACAGGTTTCCCCTGATTGCAGATTTTTGGAAGCATACGCAGTTCCAATATTTCACATTCCTTTTTCACCCCGTCTATCCATGCCTTATACTCCTGCGGCGACCTTCTTATAAAATCATGCCAATCCTCAAGATCTCTGGTGTAAGTTAAACAGGGAAATTCGCCTGCATCCAGTGTTTCCGGATAATTATCGTGGTAATTCTCCTCGCAGGCGATACCGCTATGTCTTTTAGCCAACTCTTTTACCATTGTGGATTTACCGGCATATGCTGTGCCTATGATAAAATATGCATTTTCAAAATAAGTCTTATCACTCAAATTTCAAACTCCCAATTATCTCCAAGGAATCTATTCCCATTCTTCCCTCAGTATCTCCATCTCCACTACATTCCATGGGTCTTTCTTAACGATTTCCGTGTCATGAAATCCTACTTTCTTATAACATGCATGTGCACGGCTATTATTCTCAAAAACCCCGATCGTGATCTTTTCTACTCCAAGGATCTCAAAGGCATATTTCATCCCAAGACGGAGCATCTCTGTGCCATAGCCTTTTCCACGGATATTCCCGTCAACGATGCCCCAGCCAAACCTCAATATCTTATTGTCACCGTTAAGATATCTCATGATAAAGTGTCCGACGATACCGCTTTCATCAAAGGCGACCCATGGATAGAAATTGTCCTTTTCCTTGCAAAGGCCGTTCTTATTCATATATACATCGTTTATGATATCTCCATTAATTGGAAACTTACCGAAAAGTTCCCCGCCCCATTTCATAAAGGTATCCTTGTCCTGTACCCACTGTTCGATTATCTCGGCATCAGCTTTCTTATACTGTCTGAGTCTTAACATAATATCCTCCGACTCCTGATATATCTATCAGTTAATCTTCTTCCCATCTTATAAGTGCCATCTTGTCAGTTTCTGTCCTTAATAAGTACTGCGTTCTTATGAGTCGATGGGGACAGATCATTTTGAGTCAATGGGGACAGGTCATTTTGACTCATCGAAGACGAGTCAAAATGACCTGTCCCCATTGACTCTCGTCCGGCAACACATGTCCACCAACCAGTGATGCAGAAGGATCCCACTGATCAGAAAATGCATGAGGGAAGAATTGCAAGGACGAGCGTTAGCTGCAAGGTCCTGCGTTTCATATAGACCGCAAACGATATCCAATACGTAACAAGAAGTGCCCCATTGCATGCTAGACAAAGCACCATTTCTAACACGCTCGCAAATCCGAATTTATCCGGATATCGTCAAAATACCGGAACAAAACGTAGTTTTCTTAAATTCCAGATTGGGAAATTCCTGTTTTAAATCATCAGCAACACAATATACTTCTTCATCATCCCATTCGTCGCCACAGCCTTCTTTGCATGCTTCCAATTCATCCCGGCTCTTGAAAGCCACATCACCGATTAAAATCCTTCCGCCATCCCTCAGATGATCAAGCAGTTCCCTCAAGAACGCGATCTTTTGGTCATCCGCTAAGTGATGGATAGAATATGTTGCAACAATAAAATCATAAGACTCTTGTTTTAGTTCTTCTGCTAATCCCTGTGAAAAGTCACCCTGATAAAGATGTGCGCCGGGCATTTTTTCAGAAGCCAGTTCGATCATCCTTGCCGAAAAATCCTGTCCATAAATAACACAACCGTTTTCATATAATTTTGTTGTCAGTGCAGCTGTTCCAAAGCCTATATCAAGCACAACTGCATTCGGTTTTTTCATTATTATTTCATAAATATTGCCAAGAATCTTTTTGTAGCCTGCAAATGGATAGGTATTATCTTCTTCAGATACCCCAACAGATTTATCATATCCATCTGCCCATAGATCAAATCCTTTATTATCCAGCATATCGTCCCCCAATAATTTGAATGAGTCGATGGGGACAGGTCATTTTGACTCATCGAAGACGAGTCAAAATGACCTGTCCCCATTGACTCACTTCTCTTCTATGACTTCGCCGTGTATCGAAACCCGCCCTTCGTCCTGACAGGTCGCATCAAACATTTTTGCTTTGCCGTCACCGTGATCAAGACTTCCGCCGTTCAACAACGCATATACCGACGGATATATGCTGTTCCACAGCTCATGGCATATGGGCGGGCACAGGTCTTCCACGATAAACTCCTGCCCTTTGGCCAAATATCCGCCTCTGCACCTGCTTTCAGTTATAGTAAGCTTTACTTTGGGCATATCACAATCCTCCTGTGTCTTTTCAGGCTTTCAAACACTGTGTATATCCTATCATAAACAGAAATCGAATTCAATTATAATACCCGGATCAAGAAAACATAAAAAAAACCGGAAGGCTTTTCACCTTCCGATTATGTCGTTTTACAGATTCTTGTCAACCACTGATCCTTTAATATCATCCTCTACCGGTTTCATTTTACTCAACAATTCTCGTTTACAGCGGCATCGGCATCCGAGACTTTTTCCGGCATTTCTTCCGTGAGTCGTTCATTTTTCCTTACTTCCCGGACCTTTCCCTCGGTTTCCTGCCTCTTTTCTTTCTCGGCTTCCGCTCGTTCTTTCGATTCTTCGGAGTCAACGGGGCCATCGTAAATAAAACCGGAAGATATTTTCCCGGTTTATTTTAAATCATTATAATGAGTCAATAGGGACGTTTCATTTTGACTCATTATGCCCTCTTGAATCAAATATGAAACCATAACCCCGTTCCCAAAGGCTCATGATCACCTGCATTTCCATAAAGCCATTGCAAAAGAGATGATCTGCGCTGACAAACCTTTTATGGATGTTGCCCTTGAATGCGGCTTTAATGACTACTCCTGTTTTTTACGCTCTTTTACAAAATCCACAGGCAAAACACCCGGAGAATATAAAAAATTCCTGAGCACCCGGGAGTAAAGCGGCTCTTGTCTTCAGTCGGCTTTCTCTATGCAATCGTAGAGCATCTTGACGATCTCGGACTTTTCGTATCCTTTGCCGATAAAAACGACCTGATTGCATCTGTCTCCGTAGGTTTCGTCCCAATCATCCATGATGTCGGGGAAATCGCTTACGACTTTTTCAAGCTCTTCCTCGGACCATGCCGATATCCACTCGGAAAGCTCCGTTATGGAAGCATTTCTTCCCGCCTGCTCGAACAACTGAACATGTTTCGGGTCATCCGAGAACCAGATGTACCCCTTGCTTCGTATGAGCGATTCGGGGTACTCTTCGATGAGTTTATTAAATGCATCACGGTTAAAGGGCCTTTTCTCCTCGAATACAAAAGAAGCGATACCGTATTCGTCCACGCAGGCTTTCTCATCGTCATGCTCGCAGTTATTAAGCGCCCTCTGAACCGCACTGTAAGCCTCGACCTCATCGAAATCAAAGTCTTCCCTGTTCAGAATGACCTCAAGATCGACATCTCCGTTCACGCATTCGATCATCTCGGCTTCCTGCTGAATAGCGCGAAGCCCTTCTTTTACTTCTCGGAGCTGTTCCTTCGTCAGAAGATCGGTCTTGTTAAGGATCATCAGATTGCAGAATTCGATTTGATCCATAATGAGATTGATCACATCACCGTCTTCGGTTTCTTCGTCGGAAGTCAGGTTGTGAAGGAATTCTCTGTAGATCCTGTCAACATCAACAACAGACACCACCACCTTAAGATAAACCCTTGTATTCTCCGTCATTTCCTCGTAATTAAGGAACGCGCCTGCTATGGATGACGGTTCACTGATGCCGGATGCTTCAACAAATATTGCTTCGATGCTCTTGTCCTCCGACAGTCTTTCGATCTCGGCCATAAACTCATCCCGCAGGGTGCAGCATATGCATCCGTTCTGCATCTCGACCATTTCGACCTGTGCGACACGGTTTCCGGACTTATTAAGGATGGATGCGTCGATATTGATGCTTCCCATATCGTTGACGATCAACGCGATCTTACGCTTTTCCTGCTTCAAAATGTTTTGCATTAACGTGGTCTTTCCGGAGCCGAGGTATCCGGTGATGACCACAATAGGTACTTCTCTTGCGGACATATTTCTCCCTGTAAATAATTATCTTAAAAAAAATTTGCAACACAGTTGCATATTATACGCAACGGTTGCAATTTTGTCAACTTCTTTTGATTCCCTTGCATTCACTGCATTTGCCGAGAATAACCGTGTCTGCCGGGCTGATATCAAGCCCGTATTCTTTGATCATCCCTTCGGCAAAAGCATCCACAAACGGTCTGTCAAGATGAAACACCTTTCCGCACACACTGCATTGAGCATGCATATGCCTGTCGCAATGCTCATGATCGGATGAATATTGATAATACCAGGACTCCTGATTCGGTTCCTTGAATCTCATCAACCCTCCGTTTTCGCACAAGCGGTCCAGGTTACGGTATATCGTCGTGCGATCGACCGTCTTCTCCCCGTCGCATACGGCCTCATAGATCTCTCTCGCCGTAAGCCTCTGCTCGGGATGATTTTTTAAATATGATATTATTTCTTCTCTTGCTTTGGTTTTATAAGTATTTTTCATTTGGAAAGCCCGGATCCTATGCAAGGATTTTCTTGTTCCTCTTCTCGGGAACTGCTCTTTCTCTGGGATAGCCCTGTCCGCTCTCTTCGCAGAAAAGCAAGCATAGCGCCCTCGCCCGTTCCGCAGCCTGTTATAACGTAATCCGCTGCCTTGTCGAACAGATCTATTATATCAAACCGATGTTCTCTGCGCAACCGCTTCCGGCCCCTCCACAAGATGCTCTGTCTTCCGCCTTTCTGCAGAAGCATTTCGCCCATCGCTGTATTCTCCTTACTCTCTGACAAACTTTCCATCCGCCTCATATTCATCACTGACAAATCGCTCCACCGTCATGTGGAGATCATACTTGTCACGTAGATCAGCTAACTGTTTCATCATCGGCGAGGCGTGATGTGCATCAATCGCAGCCTGATCCGTCCAGGAATCTATAAGAAGTACTGTTTCCGAATCACCTATTGGCTGAAAATACTGATACCGCAGATTTCCTTCCTCGTTACGAATCGCATCTGCAATTCCCGATGATTCCATCTCCTCGGCAAACGCGCGTGCATTTCCGTTTATTCCCTTATAATACAGATTTACTGTTATCATATAGTCTCCCCCCATCGGTCAATTATTTTCGTGTATTACTCACGCAAATTCTCCGTATAATTATATACAAATTTTATCATAATTCTTGATGAAATCAATGGGATTAGGTATAGTCAAAACGAGCCGGACAACGGTAATCATACCGCCATACAGCTCGTCAATTATCTTAGGATATCTTATTTACAGAAAAACTTTCACACTCTCAAGTGCTTATATATACTGATCTCTATCTTGAAGATTATGCAGGATACGTCTTACTTCCATTATCTTCTTTCCATGTTCCGCAGGAATAACTACATAGTAGATCGTGTATCCCTTTACATATATGCGATAATAGAGGTACTTACGTTCTTTCTTTGAGTGATATTTTTCAAACGATTCTGCAAATGGTAACCTATCCATTATGGCTTTTTCAACAGCATCCAGCAAGTTATTGGCAGCATCAGAATTAAGAAGCACGTCTGTTATATAAGCGACCTTCTCCTCCAGATCATTATAAAACAATGGAAGGTAACTTAATATGTATGTTTCAGCCATTTACACGTCTCCTCAACTTGCCAAATACTTCCTCATGAGTCATACGCTCCGTTGTTGCTTCAGCATATGCATCGGCCTCATCCAATGCCTGTTCAACATTTCTATTCATCCGCGAATATGCATCAATACTCATAACAACCATTGAACCATATCCATTCTTAGTCAGGAATATTGGTTCGCCGGTATTTACAATACTTTCAATCTCTGTGAATTTATTTCTCAAGTCGGAAACAGGTCTTATAGCTATCATATTGAACCTCCAATCGTAAAGCCTTATTGTGTATCATCACTTTATCATAATTATGATAGCGCGTCAAGTTTTCAAGTCACCTACTTTTTATTTTTTTATAGCATTTAGATCCTATTCCTTTGTCCAATCTGTCGTTCCCTTCCGTCGATATTCCTCCCGGCCTGCTTCTTTTTTCTCCGTTATTGTTCTCGGCTTACGGTAAATAACGAACAAAACGTAAGGGAATTTCTTTTGCGCCCTTCCCCCTCTCCGTCAACAGAAAATTAGCAGTAAAAAGGATTTACTGTTAATTTTCAGAAACGAATCCCACTTTCATCTCCGTTCCCCGTCCTTGCAAGGTTATTTTTATCGGGTCATTTATCATTTCTCAAACTCCGAGAGATCTACCGGCTCCGATGCTTTTCCCTTCTTCAACTCAACCATTGAAGCATCTATCATCCGTAATGTACACTCGGAGATTTCAAATGTTTCTGCAAGCGCCAGTTGCTTGGGTTCCATCTCAATATCAGATTCCTTTTCGATTGCTTCCATGCTGCTTCCTCCTCTGTGCAAATCATCCTGTTCATATATTATCCCTTGCGTTTCCAAATCGTCAACAAGTTGTTGACGATTTCCGCTGCCAATAACGCAACAACATGTGCGTTATTGCCATCTTTTTTCAAAAGGGTGTATATTATTGTCAAGGAGGTCGACTATGCAAGCAATACCTGAGACAACAAAATTCATCAATGCGGATGCACTAAAGGCCATGGGCTATTCCTATTACAAAATCGGGAAGCTCGAAGCAGCCGGTCTTATTTCCCGTATCAACAAAAGCACATATGAAAACCTCGCATACACCGGTGACGAGAATGATTTTCTGTACGCAAAGGCTTATGTTCCTTCCGGTATAATATGTCTTATGTCCGCAGCCCGTTATTATGGACTGACGACCTTTCTTCCGGATACCGTGGACATTGCCATTGAGCGCAAACAAAGGGTAAGCACTCTACCGGAATGGCCCGAACTCAAGCTCTACTATTTCGACCAGGCTCGTATGGAGACCGGTGTCACTGAGATCACAGAGTGCGGTGAGACCTTCCGTATATTCGACATTGAGAAAACCGTTGTTGATATCATATATTACAGAAACAAGCTGGGAATCGAAGAAACATCGGAAATTCTCAGAAATTATCTTAAAAGAAAAGATAGACAGATTGATAGACTGTATAACTACGCAAAAGCTCTCCGCTGTGAGAAAACCGTAAGAACATATCTGGAGGTTCTCATATAATGAACGCAGAATCAGTAAAAGCAAGATTAAAAACCTCGCCGTATGTAACGGCATCACCTTCCGGGAAGCATTGACCTACTACGGTCTTGAACGTACCATTTGTCGTATTTCCGTTTCAAAATATGCAAATCATTTCGTTTTTAAATCACCTAAAAATTGATATATTTAGCGCACTATGTCAATTTAACAAATAAATTTTATCCGACCGGGGGTGAATAGTAAGGCGAGAATCACATTTGTACTGTGAGACTCCCGTTTTGTAAATAAGATTCCTCTTTTGTAACCGAGATTCCCACTTTGTAAACAACATTCCCGTTTTGTAAGCGAAATCCCGCGTTCTCATATATACTTTGTCATGTTATGTAAATGATCATTTCTACCTGAAATAGAATTTTTTCAATTTTCCCGTTATTTACGAATTGCTGTTCTTACAGTATCATATAATCGCGGGCCGCAATAATTACAAGAATAAAGAAAGGGCATAATATGGACACTTTGAAAATCGGACAATATATCCAACATTTACGGAAAGCTGCCGGCATGACCCAAAAAGACCTTGCAGAGAAGTTAAATATTTCTTTTCAAGCAGTCTCAAAATGGGAAAATGGTGATGCGCTTCCTGATACCGGTATTCTTCTCGATTTATGTGATGTACTTAATACAACCGCAGATAAATTGCTCAACGGCGGAAGTCTCGCAACCGTCGAACGCAGACTTATGAAGCTTGAGGACGTTACAACAGGCTTTCAGTATATAGAAAGCATAGGCAAACTTTTTGGCGAAGGCTGTGGATTTTTCGTGGGCATGATCGAGGGGATCAATGAAAAGATGAATATAGACCTCATGACCTATCTGAAGGACCCTATGACCCGGGAGGTAATGTATGCCGAGGTTCTGATCCAAGGGATTCTTTCCGGGCGTAGCGTAGATATGGACGAAATTGAGACAAGTTTCCAAAACCAAAAGATGGTGAACGAAATACGACGTTATCTTGCCAAAGTAAGCGGAAATCCCAAAGAAACAGTGTAACCTCTTTCTGAATGTATCCCAAAGATATTAAAAAGGAGCCACAGTCAACCTGCATAGCCTGTAGCACTGTGAGCACAATACATAGAAAAGCCCTTTGTTGTAGTTATTGTTGGCTTTATTATATCGGCGGTTTTTATCGGCGTTTTCTATCGGCGGTTTTATCTTGTGATTATTTCCAAAAACTCTCTCGGCGTTACAATAAAGGGCTCTATAGGGAAATGTTTTTTATTTCCGGTAACAAGATATGCACTATCTTCCTTTTTTTCAAGTACGACCTCATAAAACGGCAAATCCTTCATGTCCGGAAGCACCACACCTGATGGAGAAGGATTTACCGGTATGCCAAATTTCTCTATAGCGGATAGTAAATAGTTTATTGTTCCATCAGCGAAGCCAAACTTTTTTCTTCCCAAAACTTCTCTGTATTCCTTCATAATGTCAGTGCTGAATACAGGAACTATTTCGCCGCTTAACACCTTTTCCAATACCTGAACTGTCGCAGAATCATCCTTGGCTGACAACAACGCGGAA
>JAEEWS010000026.1 GCA_016287765.1 Lachnospiraceae bacterium | reverse complement strand
GATCCTTTCGATCACGGACGGCCTCATTGTTTTCCTTGGCATATTTATCTTCGGCCTTGAGAACGTTATCTATTCTATTATAGTTGTTTATCTGGTGGCAAAGATCTCGGACGGATTGTTGGACGGTCTGAAATTTGCAAAGATGGTATATATCATTTCCGATAAGGCGGAAGATATATCGGCGGAGATACTTATAGCCATTGACAGAGGCGTTACCGGTATAAAGGTTAAGGGAATGTATTCCGGAGAGGATAAAAAGATGCTTTTTTGCGTAGTCGGAAAAAAGCAGGTGGTGGAGCTTACTGATATAGTTACCAGACTCGACAAGAAGGCATTTATGGTAGTTGCCGATGCAAGAGAAGTTATGGGCGAAGGTTTTGCTGAGGTAAAAAATGACAATTGAAAATGTTTTTGAGTATATTTGAGAAGGTATTTTTTATACAGATTTACCAAAAAATGCTTTTTTATTATGCAACCTATACAAAAAAAGAGTATAAGATTTGGCTAATATGAATATGGCGCTCTCAAAAAAAATAGTGTATTATATCGCTATCTTGATTTAACTATAATTCCGATTATTTAAAGGGAGGACAACAATGGCAAGTTTATCATTAAAGAACATTAACAAAACTTATCCTAACGGTTTCGTAGCCGTTAAAGATTTCAACCTTGATATTGCCGATAAAGAATTCATCATTTTCGTAGGACCTTCAGGTTGCGGTAAATCCACAACACTTCGTATGATCGCAGGTCTTGAAGAGATCACCGAAGGTGAACTCTGGATCGGTGACAAGCTCATGAACGATGTTGAGCCCAAGGACAGAGACATCGCCATGGTATTCCAGAACTACGCTCTTTATCCTCATATGTCAGTTTATGATAACATGGCATTCGGACTTAAGCTTCGTAAGACTCCTAAGGATGAGATCGACAGACTCGTTCATGAAGCAGCTAAGATCCTTGACATTGAGCACCTTCTTGATCGTAAGCCCAAGGCTCTTTCCGGTGGTCAGAGACAGCGTGTTGCCATGGGTCGTGCTATCGTTCGTAATCCTAAGGTATTCCTTATGGATGAGCCTCTTTCAAACCTGGATGCTAAGCTCCGTGTACAGATGAGAATTGAGATCTCCAAGCTTCATCAGAAGCTCCAGACAACCATCATCTACGTTACACATGACCAGACAGAGGCTATGACACTCGGTACCAGGATCATCGTTATGAAGGACGGTGTTATCCAGCAGGTAGATACTCCTCAGAACCTCTATGATAAGCCTTGCAACCTCTTCGTTGCAGGATTCATGGGATCTCCTCAGATGAACTTCATCAACTGCGAAGTTGAGCAGGTTGGCGATCGCTGCAAGCTTAATTTCGTTGGACGTTCCGTTACTCTTCAGGAGGCTCGTTCCAAGAAGCTTATCGAAGGCGGTTATGTTGGCAAGACTGTTGTTCTCGGTATCCGTCCTGAGGATATCAAGGATGACGAGATGATGATCTCCGCACTTCCTGATTCCACATTCGAAGCAGAAGTTAAGGTTTATGAGCTTCTCGGTGCCGAAGTATTCCTGTACTTCACACTTGAAGACAAGGCTAATACAAAGGATCTTAACAACTACGTTGATATCACGGCAAGAGTTAATCCTCGTACAACCGCTAAGGTTGGTGATACCATTAAGATCGCTCTTGATCTTTCCAAGATCCATCTTTTCGACAAGGAAACAGAAAAGGTTATCAGCCACTAATATTGAAATTTTATCCCGGCATTTTGCCGGGATTTTTTTATTTGTTTATTTTTTTTATGTTTTATTTAGTTGAAATGATCTTGTTATTGAGTATACTCATAAAAGGTAGCGTTAAAAACCGGACAGCAGGATCGGGGCTTAACAGGCAGATTACAGAAGGGTTGATTTCATATGTTACAGCTGAAAAATATTGTTAAGAATTATGAAATGGGCGACACAAAAGTGGAAGCCCTAAAGGGAGTTTCCATTAACTTCCGAAAAAACGAGTTTGTTTCGGTACTTGGCCAGTCGGGCTGCGGCAAGACCACATTATTGAACATTATAGGAGGACTGGACGGCTATTCATCAGGGGATTTGGTGATAAACGGAAAGTCTACAAAGAAGTTTAAGGATTCCGATTGGGATACCTACAGGAATCATTCCATCGGATTTGTATTTCAGAGTTATAATCTGATCCCTCACCAGAGCGTTCTTTCAAATGTAGAGCTGGCGCTGACTCTTTCGGGGGTTTCACCTGCCGAAAGAAAAAAGAGAGCCACAGCAGCGCTTCAAAGAGTGGGGCTGGGCGATCAGATACATAAAAAGCCCAATCAGATGTCCGGCGGACAGATGCAGAGAGTGGCAATAGCAAGAGCTCTTGTGAACGAGCCGGACATTCTATTGGCAGACGAGCCTACGGGAGCTTTGGATTCCGAAACCAGTATTCAGATCATGGAACTCCTAAAAGAGATATCCAATGATCGACTCATTATCATGGTAACTCACAATCCGGATCTGGCCGAAGCTTACTCCACCAGGATCATACGTCTTCTCGACGGTAAGGTAGTGGATGACACCAGACCTTATGACGGGTTTATCGATGAGGACGTTAATTCCAGATCAAGAGGCAAGGGTAAAAAGGCATCCATGTCTTTTCTTACGGCACTCAGTCTTTCGGCAAATAATCTTTGGACTAAGAAAGGAAGAACTTTCCTTACGGCATTTGCCGGAGCCATAGGCATCATAGGAATAGCACTGATCCTTTCGCTTTCTGACGGATTTCAGAAATATATCGATCGTGTTCAGGAGGAAACTCTTTCCAATTATCCTATCACTATAGAGTCAGAGAGTATCGATCTTTCCGCAATGTTCTCATCCATGGCGGGAGATGCGCAAGATGATAAGGAAGATAAAAAAGAAGCCGACAAAGAGGAAACAGAACACAAGGATGTGATCAAGAGTCTTGATGTCAGCACCAATATGTATAATGCACTGGTAAGCAAAAGGAATGTCAATGACCTGGAGGAATTCAAGAAATTTATCGATGATCCCGCAAACGGTGTTTTGAATCTTGTAAGTGCGGTCCGCTATACATATGACCTTAATATAAAGATATACGGTACGGATCTCAACGGTAAAACCTTAAGGGTTAATCCGTCAAAGGTAATGGATTCCATGGGTATGGGAAACATGGCTTCAGCTTATTCCCTGTATTCTTCCATGCCTGCCATGTCCATGATGGGAACAGATATGGATGTTTTCGGAGAACTTATCGACAATCCGGAGCTTTTGGATCAGCAATATGAGGTGGTAGCGGGACATTGGCCTGAGGATAAGTCGGAAATGGTATTTGTCATTTCCGAGCGTAACTACGTGGAGGATATGGATCTTTTCACACTTGGCTTAAAGGATCAGTCCACTTTATCGGCATTCCTTAAAAATGAGTCCATAGAGAAATCCGGAAAAGACGAATATTCCTATGAGGACATTTTGAACCTGAAATTCCGTTGTATCCTTGATACCGATTATTATAAGAGAAATAAACAGGAAGGTACCTGGGATGTGGTGGAGGAGGATTCACCCTACTTTGATACGGTTTTAAACAACGGACTTGAACTTAAGATAGTGGGCATAGTCCGTCCCAAGCCGGAAGCAGCTGCAACGGCTATTTCCAGCACTGTGGGGTACACCAAGGAACTTACCCGATATATAATAGAACAGACCAATAATTCAGCCATAGTCAGAGAACAGAAGGCTGATCCTGAAACTGACATATTTACGGGCAAGCCTTTTGCAGATTCCGAAAATGCGGACAGTGCAGCAAACGCAGCAATGGACATGTCAGAGCTCACTCCCGAACAGCAGGCATATCTTGCCACCCTTTCTCCGGAAGAACTGGCAGAATTGCAGAAGCAGATGGCTGCAGCGGCTGTATCCAATGCCACTTATGAAGGTAATCTTGATGCGATGGGAGTGTGTGATCTCTCTATTCCCTCAAGCATCAGCATATATCCCAAGGATTTTGAATCCAAAGATCTTTTGGAGGATAAGATCAGGGAATACAATAAAAAGTGCGAAGAAGAGGGCAATGAAGGAGCGAAGATCACTTACACGGATTTCATCGGCCTTATGATGTCTTCCATCAGCACTATAATAAATGCCATAACCTATGTATTGATAGCTTTTGTAGCAATATCTCTTGTGGTTTCATCCATCATGATAGCCATCATAACCTATATCTCCGTTCTTGAAAGAACCAAGGAGATAGGTATCCTTAGAAGTATAGGTGCTTCAAAGAGAGATGTTTCAAGAGTGTTCAATGCGGAAACATTGATAGAAGGACTGGTATCCGGAGGCCTGGGAGTACTGGTGACCGTGCTTTTGAACTTCCCCATAAATGCTGTCATCTATCATTTTGCGGGGCTTAAGAACATAGCTGCTTTACCTGTTAAGTATGGAATAATACTGGTACTTATAAGCATATTCTTAACCGTGATCGCCGGTCTGATCCCTTCAAAGATGGCATCAAGACGTGATCCTGTGGAAGCTTTGAGAAGTGAATGATCGTATATAAAGAAAATGGACGGATGATGATTCATCCGTCCATTTTCTTTATTTATGTTCTATGTTGTTGGTGAGCAAAGCTTACTGCATGAAACGTTTGATGGCATTAAAGGTTTCATCACTGATAACATGCTCAACTCTGCAGGCGTCATCCTCGGCTGTTTTAGCGTCGACACCGATCTTTATGAAGGCCGCTGTTAATACATTATGGCGTTCATAGGTCTTTTCCGCGATCCTTAACCCCTCATCCGTAAGAGTGATCTTACCGTCCGAAGCAATAGTCAGATACCCGTTGTTTTTTAGTATCCCCATTGCACGGCTTATGGAAGGCTTGGAAAAATTCATTTCAGTAGCGATATCAATGCTTCTGACAAATGGTTTTTTACTTTGCAAAATGTATATTGTTTCGAGATACATTTCGCCGGATTCCTGAAGCTTCATGAGCTCGTTCCACCTCCTCTTATCCGACATGAAAGAAAAATGTCGGTCCTCAATACATTTTATTAGGTTAGCACAATGAACGTTTGGAGTCAAACTTATTGGCAAAAAAATAGAAAATTTAGAAAAATTAAATATTTAGAAAAGCTTATTGACAAAACGTATTAAGAAGAGTATTATAGCACTCGGTTAGCGGATGCTAACTATTCAAGATGATTACAAGTGAAATGGTTGACTCCTAACGATGCGGTTCCGATTATTCGGGGCCGCATCTCTTATTTCCGGTTCAAAAACATCTTTAATATTATTGAGAAATATGCTAAAATAAAATAACTGTATGTGTTTTGCATAACAGGTGAGATGAGAAAGGGCAGGAAATATGATTTCAAACCAAATTTTGCAGGGAACGCTTGATGGTATCCGCTCCATTGCGAGAACAGAGCTGTGTATATGCGATACCGAAGGAAAAATGCTTGCATCCACCATATCCGAGAATGTGGATTATGAGAATGCAGTTAAGAATTTTGTGGATTCACCCGCTGATTGCCAGGTGATCCAGGGAAACCAGTTTTTCAAGGTTTACGATGACAGACAGCTTGAATTTGTGGTTATCGCCAAGGGAGATAACGATGAGACTTTTATGATGGGAAAGCTGGCTGCTTTTCAGGTTTCCGGTCTTACGATCGCTTACAAAGAACGATATGACAAGGATAATTTTATAAAGAATCTTTTGCTTGATAATCTCTTACTTGTAGATATTTACAACCGGGCAAAGAAGCTGCACATAGAGGCTGAAGCCCGCAGAGTTGTTTATTTGATAGAAACTCATCAGGACAAGGATACCGGAGCACTTGAAACAGTCAGAAGTCTCTTTGCCGGTAAGTCTCATGACTTTATTACCGCTGTGGATGAAAAGAACATCATTGTGGTAAAGGAGCTTAAGCCCACGGAAGGCTATGATGATCTGGAAAGGACCGGTAAGGTTATTCTGGATATGCTTAATACCGAGGCAATGGCGAAGGTTAATATTGCATACGGAACCATTGTCAATGAGATCAAAGATGTTTCCCGTTCCTACAAGGAGGCTAAAATGGCTCTGGATGTGGGAAGGATATTCTTCAGTGAAGAGAACATCGTAGCCTATTCAAAGCTGGGTATCGGAAGATTGATATATCAGCTTCCCATGTCTCTTTGCAAGATGTATATAAAGGAAGTTTTCAGAGACGGTTCCCAAGATGAACTTGATGAAGAAACACTCAGCACCGTTAACAAGTTTTTTGAAGACAACCTGAATGTTTCCGAGACCTCCAGAAATCTGTACATTCACAGAAACACTCTGGTCTATCGTCTGGATAAATTACAGAAACTCACTGATCTGGACTTAAGAAGATTTGATGATGCGGTTGCATTTAAGATCGCTCTAATGGTCCTTAAGTATATGAATTATGTGGAAAACACAGATCCTACAATGATACAGTGATAGTACACGATATGAAAAGATCCGCCGGAACTTTAATAAGAACCTATAGGAGGAAGGAACTGATCCTTCCTCTTTTTGCACTTGTGGGCGGTAATTTATACTTGATTCTTTTGACGCGTTAAAGTAATTTGACTTGCCATTAAAAAGAGTATGTGATAAAATCTCGATAACTGTTCTTTGAAGAAAGAACAGAGAAAGGCATAACATGAAGAACGGATTTATTAAAGGCCTGATACTTGGAATAGGCCTGTGTTTGGTAGTCGGACTGGGTATTAAAGTAGGTACCGGCATATCAAGATACAATAACAGCTTACACAGCGATAAGATCGGGTTTGGTACCCCCACACCCGCGACCGACAGTACTTCGAAGACTGAAAATAAAAAAGAAAGTACTGTTTCGACTCCTGTACCCACAAAGGTTGCAGAAGCGACCAAGAGTGTTGCGATGACCGGGGCTCCCAAGGTTACTCCGTCTTTATCACCTACACCTACTCCCATTTTGGATCCTCTTTCACAGAATCCCGTTTTGGATCAGGTATTAATAGACAAAATGGATTTTCTTGAGTACGTGATCAATACGTTCTATTATAAAGAAGTTTCATCCGAAGATATAAGAAACGGTATCTATAAAGGAATGCTGAACGGTATAGGAGATGAATATACTGTTTATTACACTCCCAAGGAGTACAGCGATCTGCAGCAGAGTACAAGCGGCGTATACGGAGGCGTAGGCTCCTATATCAGTAAAAAGACCGATTCCGAATATGCCATTTTCCTTAATCCCTTTGAAGGGGGACCGGCAGAAAAGGCCGGTATAAAGTCGGAAGACATTATATATAAGGTTGAAGGCGAGATAGTTCTCGGAATGTCTACAGAAGATATCGCAAACAGAGTCAGAGGCAAAGTGGGAACCACTGTTCACCTGACTGTTTACAGAAGTTCTTCCGATGAATATATTGATTTTGAAATAGTCAGAGCCATAGTAAATGCACCCACCGTTGAAACCGAGATTCTGGAAGGAAATGTTGGTTACATATCTGTCAGTGAGTTTGACGGGGTTACAGAAAAACAGTTCAAGGAAGCAGTGGATGAAATGCTTGAACAAAAGGCTGTGGGACTTGTTATCGATCTGAGAAACAACGGCGGCGGTCTTTTGGATGTCTGCGTAAACATGGTAGACTACATTCTTCCGGACAATAAGCTGATCACCTATACGCTGGATAAACAAAACCAGGGTGACAAGTTTATGTCCAAGGATGGACATCAGGTGGATCTGCCCATAGTGATACTTGTGAACGGATACAGTGCAAGTGCATCGGAAGTATTTACCGGTGCATTAAGCGACAATGGCTGTGCTACCGTAATGGGAACCACCTCCTTCGGAAAGGGTATTGTACAGAGTATTATTCCGATAAATGACGGATCTGCGATCAAGATCACCACGTCCAGCTACTACACACCTTCAGGCGTCTGCATACATGGTATCGGTATCACTCCCGATATAGTGGTGGAACTTACGGAGCCTGACAATCAAAAGGAAGCTGCGCGCAAACATATATTGGGACAGTAATTTAAGAGGAGAGATAAAATGAAGATAGCTATACTTGGATACGGTACGATAGGTTCGGGAGTTTATGAGATCTTTGGATCAAATGCAGCCGGTATCAGAAAAAAAGCAGGGGACGACATAGATGTTAAATATGTTCTTGACCTTAGAGATTTCCCGGGAGATCCTGTGGAAAAGAAGATAGTGCACGATTTCAGGATCATAGCCGAAGACCCTGAGATTTCCTGTGTAGTCGAGACCATGGGAGGAGTAGAACCTGCATATAGCTTTGTTAAGGAACTTCTCTTAAGGGGCAAGTCGGTATGTACTTCCAATAAGGAACTGGTAGCAAAGCATGGAGCGGAACTTCTTGAGATAGCGAGACAGAAGAAGGAAAATTTCTTCTTTGAAGCGGCTGTAGGCGGTGCGATACCTGTGATACGTCCCATCAATGAATCCTTTTCATCGGATGAGATCGTGGAGATCTGCGGTATTGTTAACGGTACCACAAACTATATCCTTACCAAGATGTGCGATGACGGAGAGGATTTTTCAACTGCTTTGGCCGAAGCTCAGGAAAAGGGCTATGCAGAACGCAATCCCGAAGCTGATGTGGAGGGACATGATGCCTGCAGAAAAATCGCGATCCTTTCATCCCTGGCTTGCGGATCTCATGTAAATTATGAGAAGATCTATACGGAAGGCATTACAAAGCTTACAACCGTCGACCTGGGATATGCCAGGAAGCTGGGCAAAGCCATTAAACTCATTGCACAGATGAGAAAGGAAGAGACCGGGGTTTTCGCCACTGTTTCTCCTATGCTTGTAGGTAATGGCAGCCCTCTCTTTGCAGTAAACGGAGTATATAACGGTATATTGATCAAGGGCCGTTTCTCGGGACAGATCATGTTCTACGGCAGCGGAGCGGGAAAGCTTCCCACAGCGGCGGCAGTTTCTGCGGATGTGGTTGAATGTGCAAGAAATGCCGGAAAGAATGAGCCTGTTTTCTGGAGTGGCAAGGAGCTGCAGCTGGCGGACAGGATGGAAGAGGTAAATGACTTCTTTGTACGTGTTCATGCGGGAGATGCAGATAAGGTGAGAGAGGTGTTTGACAAGATCACTGAAGTTGCTCCTGCTGAAGGGGAATTTGCTTTCACCATCAAGAAGATCAGCGAGAGAGATTTCATCGAGAAGCTTAAAGGCATACGTATCATCAATAGGATCAGGATATTGAACATTTAATAACTGATAAGATTAAAAAGCCCGTCGACAAGATGCCGACGGGCTTTTTGGGTTGATAAGAAAACGTATTGTTTCGTATAAGCATTATGAGCAGGTGTAGAAAAGAGCAACGGTTCCGGGACCTACATGGCTTCCGGTAACAGGCTCGTACTGAGTAAGAAGGAACTCTGCATGAGGTGCTGCCTTCTTAAGAAGTGAAACAAGGAAGTTGGCGTCGGACTCACAGCCTGCGTAGGCGATACCTACGGGATCGTTGGTCTCACGGTCAAAATTCTTGGCAAAACTCTCGGCAAGTGCCTGTAAAGCCAGTTTGCGACCTCTGACCTTCTTGTCCATAACGATCTCACCGCAATAGTTGGAAGTGAGAACGGGCTTTACATGAAGAACGGTACCGATCTTGGCGGCAAAGGATGATATCCTTCCGCCTTTTTTAAGGAAGTTCAGATCGTCCACGGAGAAGATCTGGACAGTTTTATTTCTCTTTATAAGAAGCTCTTTAACCACTTCACGGATATCCATTCCGCTTTCGCGAAGCTTTGCGGCGTGGATGACCTGAAGGCCTTCGCCCAGTGAAGCACCCAGAGTATCAAATACATAGATCCTTCTGCCGGGATATTCACTCTGGAGCTGCTCTGCAGCCATGCAGCCTGCGGAATAAGCGCTGCTGATACCGGAAGAAATGGAAAGATGAAGAATGTCTTCACCCTTTTCAAGAATGGGCTTCCATTCGTTTATATACTGATTGATGTTAACAGCGGATGTCTTTACATCACTGCGGCGGATCTTTTCATAAAACTCTTCGCCGTCAAAGTTTGAAAGATCGGTACACTGTTCTTCAACACCATCTACTATATATGTAAGAGGAATAGTCGTGATGTCGTACTTCTTCAAGATAAATGACGCAAGATTCGATGTGGTATCAGTTGATATATTAAATGACATAATGGTTTACCTCCCTACATCTAATTTCTGATATTAGATTAGCACAGCGCTCAAATTATGTCAAGAGGTTTTTATATAAAATAACCTTGTGTATTTATACGTAAAGTGCTATACTTTAGAAAAGTCGGTGAAAGCAAGGCGTTCACTGATATGATGCGAAGTAAGGTTTACTTTGTAAATAAAAAAACAGGAAGAACAAGATCATGTATGACAGCAAACTTATAACAGGAAAGCTGAAACGCTGGGAGAAATTTATGAAGAAATTTTCACTTCCGGCATATGATGAGATTCCAAATCTGGGATTATATATGGATCAAGTTCTGACACTCATGGGACAGTATCTTGCGCCTCTTACCACCACGGATACGGAGGACGCTGCCATTACCGCAGCCACCATTAATAACTATGTTCGTGTCAAGGTAATGCCCGCTCCGGAAAAAAAGAAATATTTAAGGCTTCATATAGCTTACCTTATTATCATATGTACTCTTAAACAGGCAATGAGCATATCCGATATTCAGGCATTGCTTCCCGCCAGCCTTAGCGATGAAGATATGAGAGCCGTCTATTACGATTATTCCAGATGCTACAAGGCCTCAGTTCTTTTCTTCATAAACGAGGTTAAGGATGAGACCGACAGGATTCTTTCCACAGGTGCCAGTCTTTTGGCGTCGGAAGAAAAGGAAAAGGAGCAGATGACGGAGAGGGGAGAAGAGCCGGAGGAACCACAGGGACCCAGTCAGGGGCAGATCGAATTTGATCATGCTGTTAAGAATCTGATTTTTTCCTCAGCTACCATTGCAAATTTCTCAAAACTGCTGACTGCGAAGATCATCGGACTCGGCGGAAAAGAGTTTACAGAGGAAGCTGTTGCGGAGAGAACGGTTTGACAAAAGCTTCTGTATAGTGTAAAATTTTACGCGCTCTAATTTATTTAGAGCGCTACTTTTGACTTGATTTTATATAATATAATTCCGGAAAGGCTTTATAAGGAAATGGCTAAATATACAAATGAGATAAATAAGCGCAGAACTTTTGCCATAATCTCTCACCCTGACGCGGGTAAAACTACACTTACAGAAAAACTCCTGCTTTACGGAGGAGCCATCAATCTGGCAGGCTCGGTTAAAGCAAGAAAGACAGCTAAACATGCTGTATCGGACTGGATGGAGATAGAAAAGGAGCGTGGTATTTCCGTTACATCTTCCGTTATGCAGTTTGAATATGACGGATATTGCATTAACATACTTGATACGCCCGGACACCAGGACTTCTCCGAAGACACCTATCGTACGCTCATGGCTGCGGACTCAGCTGTCATGGTCATAGACGGATCAAAGGGTGTTGAGGCACAGACCATTAAACTTTTCAAGGTCTGTGTAATGCGTCACATCCCCATCTTTACATTTATCAACAAGCTGGACAGAGATGCCCGTGACACTTTCGAACTCCTGGATGAGATCGAGAAGGTCCTTGGCATCAGCACCTGTCCCATTAACTGGCCCATTGGTTCCGGAAAGAACTTTAAGGGCGTATATGACAGAAATACTCATACCATCACCAGATTTTTCGCGGCAAATTCCGGTCAGACCGAAGTTGCCACGGAAGAGTGCGACATTAACGACCCCAAGCTTGACGATCTTATCGGTAAAGAGAATCACAGGATCCTTAACGATGAACTTGAGCTTCTTGGTGGAGCAGGAAGTGATTTTGACCTTGAATCCGTAAGAAAGGGAGAACTGACTCCTGTATTTTTCGGCTCTGCACTTACCAATTTTGGTGTAGAGACCTTCCTTAAGCATTTCCTTAAGATGACTACCGCACCTTTGGGCAGAAACTCCGACGAAGGCATGATCACACCTACGGAGGACGATTTCTCCGCTTTTGTATTTAAGATCCAGGCCAACATGAACAAGGCGCACAGAGACAGGATCGCTTTTATGCGCATATGTTCCGGCAAGTTCACGGCTGGAGAAGAGGTTTATTATGTTCAGGGAGACAAGAAACTTCGCCTCACACAGCCTCAGCAGATGATGGCCAACGACAGAAAGATCGTTGAGGAAGCCTATGCAGGGGATATAATCGGTGTTTTTGATCCGGGCATATTCTCCATCGGCGATACCATCTGCGCCAACGGCAGGAAATTTAAGTTTGAGGGTATTCCCACCTTTGCCCCCGAGCATTTTGCAAAGATCCGTCAGGTGGATACCATGAAGCGCAAGCAGTTCCTTAAGGGCGTAAATCAGATAGCTCAGGAAGGTGCGATTCAGATATTTAAAGAGTTTAATTCCGGTATGGAAGAGATAATAGTAGGAGTTGTAGGCGTTCTTCAGTTTGACGTTCTGAAGTTCAGGCTTGAATCGGAATATGGTGTTGAGATCCGTATGGATCAGCTTCCTTATGAATATATCCGTTGGATAGAGAACAAGGGCATAGATGTTTCTGCTCTCAATGTTACATCGGATACCAAGAGGGTGCTGGATCTTAAGGACAGACCGCTTTTGCTCTTTACCCACGAGTGGAGCATAAGAACGGTTCAGGAAAGAAACAAGGAGCTTGTACTTACAGAGTTCGCCAAGAACTAGTTTTTCATTGCATAGAGGGGTAAAACCTATGGCAGACGAAAAAGATCTGGAAAAAGATAAGAAAGAACAGGAAAATAAAGAGCAGGAGACTGCAGAACAGGAAAAGGCTGAAAAGAAAAGCACCGTGCAGGAAAACGATGGATCGGTAAAGGATGAACCGGAAGAAAAAGATGTGCTTGCCGAGACTGAGGAACTGAACCGGGAGGCTGTTAATTACGAGCCCATGCAGGTAATGCCGGTTGTAGCCATTAAGGGACTGGTAATGCTTCCGGGAATGCTGGTGCATTTTGACCTTCATCAGGACGAGGCTGTATCGGCCATAAACGCTGCCATGAAGGAAGGCAGACCTGTACTTGTGATAACCCAGAAGGACAGCACGGTGAATCAGATCCGCATAGACGATCTTTACAGGATGGGAACCATCTCTGTGGTAAAGCAGATCATCAAAATGCCGGGGAATCTGGTAAGAGTGCTGACACAGGGCGTTAAGAGAGGAAGGCTTGTTAATTTTACAAGGACTTTGCCCTATCTTGAAGCCCGGGTTGCAGAACCCTACGAGACTACCTCCGATGTTCTTTCTCTGATAGAACAGAAAGCCATGGTCAGAGGTCTTAAAGATGTACTGGAAGAGTATATAAGACTGGATGACAGGATGGGAAAAGAGATCACGGCCCAGCTTTTAAACTGTGATTCCCTTGATATGCTTTTAAATCAGATCGCCATCAGTCTTCCCATGTCCACCACCTCCAAGCAGAGGATACTGGAGACAGTGGATATAACCGACCGTTTTGAAGCCATAGCCGTTACCATTACCAATGAGATCGAAGTTATCAAGATCAAAAAAGATCTTCAGGGTAAGGTTAAAGATAAGGTAGACAAGAATCAGAAGGACTACATCATGCGTGAGCAGATGAAAGTCATTCGTGAAGAATTGGGCGAGAAGAGTGCCCTGGATGATGCGGATGAGTTCATGAAGACCCTTGAAACCCTGGAAGCATCCCAGTATGTAAAGGACAAGATCGCCAAAGAGATAGAGAGATACAAAAATGTGGCAGGAAGCCAGGCAGAGAGCGTTGTTTCCAGAAGCTACATAGAGACACTTTTGAGCCTTCCCTGGGACAGGATGAGCAAGGACGATCTGGATCTGGTAAAAGCTCAGAAGACTCTGGACCGTGACCATTTCGGCCTGGAAAAGGTGAAGGAGAGGATCATAGAATTCCTGGCGGTAAGAGCGCTGAATTCAAAAGGACAGGCGCCTATCATCTGTCTGGTGGGACCTCCCGGAACAGGAAAAACATCCATTGCACGTTCGGTTGCAGAATCTTTGAATAAGAAATATGTGCGCATATGCTTAGGCGGCGTCAGGGATGAGGCTGAGATACGCGGACACAGAAAGACCTACATAGGAGCTATGCCCGGAAGGATCATCCAGAGCCTTAAGGAAGCGGGGACCAAGAACCCTCTCATGCTTTTGGATGAGATAGACAAGGTCAGCTCAGATTACAAGGGAGACACTTCCTCTGCACTTCTGGAAGTGCTGGATCCCGAACAGAACAAGCATTTTAACGATCATTATATAGAGATACCCGTTGATCTTTCGGAAGTATTCTTCATCTGTACGGCGAATACTACCAAGACCATTCCCAGACCTCTTCTGGACCGTATGGAAGTCATCGAGGTTTCAAGTTACACCGATAACGAGAAACTTCATATTGCAAAGGATTTCTTATATCCCAAGCAGCTGGAGAAAAACGGACTGACCAAAAAAGAACTCAAGATAACACCTGCAGCCATGAAACTCATGATCTCGGGCTATACAAGAGAAGCGGGAGTAAGAAATCTTGAACGCCGTTTCGGAGAGATCTCCAGGAAAGCGGCCAGAAAGATACTGGAAGCAAGACAGGCGGGAAATGAAGCCGAAGTCATTAAAGTAAATGATAAAAACCTTCCCGATTTCCTGGGCAAGATCAAGTATCATGATCTTAAGGCCAATAAAAAGGCGGAAGTGGGAATAGTCAGAGGACTGGCATGGACCGCTGTGGGAGGAGACACTTTACAGATAGAGGTTAATACCATGCCCGGTAAGGGAGAACTGATCCTCACCGGAAATCTGGGAGATGTAATGAAGGAATCCGCAAGGATAGCTCTTTCCTACGTTCGCTCTCTTTCCGGAAAGATAGGCCTTAAGAATGATTTCTTTGACAAACATGGTATTCATATTCATGTGCCCGAAGGAGCTACTCCCAAGGACGGACCTTCGGCGGGTATCACTATGGCTACAGCCATTTATTCGGCAGTCAGCGGTAAAAAGGTGCGTGCGGATGTTGCCATGACCGGGGAGATCTCATTAAGAGGAAAGGTTATGGAGATCGGAGGACTTAAGGAAAAACTCCTTGCAGCCAAAAAGGCGGGTATCAAACTGGTTTTGATCCCTAAGGAGAATGAGGCCGATCTTTCAGAAATCTCAGAGGAGATCACGGAGGGAATGGAAATTCTGCCGGTTACCGGGATGGAACAGGTATTGGAGAAAGCATTGGTATGAATGTAAATAAGGTAGAACTTGAATGTGTATGTGGTATCACCAGCAAGCTGCCGGTAAATAATCTGCCGGAGATAGCTTTTGCGGGAAAGTCCAATGTGGGCAAGTCTTCACTTATCAATTCGTTGATAAACAGAAAGGCCCTGGCAAGGACATCTTCCCAGCCGGGGAAAACCCAGACCATTAATTTCTATAATGTGGAAAAAACACTGTACTTCGTGGATCTGCCGGGGTATGGCTATGCGGGAGTTTCCCGGGATATACGGGAAAAATGGGGAGACATGATAGAAAACTACCTTAAGACATCAAAACAGCTTAAGGCAATATTTCTGCTTGTGGATATTCGCCATGACCCTTCGGCAAACGACAGGATGATGTACGATTTTGTATGCCAAAGCGGTTTTAAACCCATAGTTATAGCGACAAAAGCGGACAAGATCAACAGAAGTCAGCTGCAAAAACAGACCGCCGCAGTGAGAAGGGGACTCGAAGCGGATGGGGATACTGTGATAATACCGTTCTCGTCAGTTACGAAAGCGGGAAAAGAGGAGATCTGGAAGATAATAGAATCTTTCATTGGGATGTGAAAAAAATGGATTCAGATGCTTTAATGTTTTACAAACTGGTGATATTATATATTTTGGACAGGCTGGAGACACCTATCAGCAATGCGGAGCTTACAAGGATCCTTCTTGAAAGGAATATTGCTCAGTATATGTCGATACAGGAATCTCTTGAGGATCTGGTGGATGACGGATACATTTCCGTTTCGGATAACCGGAATTCCCACCTTTACAGCATTACAAATGAGGGAAGAGAGACCTTGTCCTTCTTTTATCAGACTCTTTCTGTTCCTCTCAGGGATGACATTGATGAGTGTCTTTCCAAGGAGCAGTATCATCTGAGAGATCTGGCAGCGTCCACTGCCGATTACTATGAAGTTAGCAAGAACGAGTACATCGTGGAACTTAAAGTAGTGGAAAGAGGCAGTGAACTGGTTAATATTAATCTTCTGGTTGCAAGTCCTGCGGAAGCAGATACCATATGTAACCGATGGAACGAAGCGAATGCGGATGTATATGAATATCTGATCACAAGGCTTTTGGCCGGAAAAAAGACAGATAAGGATAAATAAGGATAAATAAGGGGCATTAGCTTAGCTGGGAAAGCGTCTGGTTCGCAATCAGAAGACCGGGGGTTCGAATCCCCTATGCTCCATAAGAGGGCTGTTATCTTACGGTCCTCTTTTTTTGAATTTCGCAAGGATTAAGCAGATATTGTGTTAAATGGTGCTTTTTTTGGTTGCATTAGACACAATTTTCATATAGAATGACCACAGAATAATGTTTTTTTATACACAAAGTGCACACATTTTAAATTTATCATATAGCCATAGTCAGTGATGAAACAAAATCCATTGACGAGAGAGGTAAAGTCTATGGCAATTGAAGTATTCAACAGATACGAAATGAAGTATCGCATCACAAATGAACAATATCTTAAGCTTCGTGAAAGATTATCCGAGCATATGGAATCCGACGAGCACAGCAAAAACGGTGAGTTCTATACCATTTGCAATATCTACTACGATACGATCCATAACGATCTGATCAGACGATCAATAGACGGCGGTGTCTATAAGGAAAAAATGAGACTGAGAAGCTACGGTACTGTAGGTACAGACCAGAAAGTATTTCTTGAGATAAAGAAGAAATACCAGGGCCTTGTAAACAAGCGCAGGACCAAGATGATCCTTCAGGATGCGTATGACTACTTTGAGAGCGGCATGAAGCCGGAGGTTCAGTCATTTATGAACGGTCAGGTTCTGGAAGAGATCGATTACATGAAGAACAGACTGAATCTTATGCCCAAGCTTTTCCTTTCCTATGACAGATGCGCAATGTTCGACAGAGAGAACAGGGATTTCAGAGTTACTTTTGACAGAAACATTACCGCAAGACGTTATGACCTGGGACTTCATTACGGAGTCTACGGCGACAAACTGATCGGTGAAGACGAATGGATCATGGAGATCAAGATCGACAAGGCAATGCCTCTTTGGATGACTCAGATCCTTTCCGAATTCAAGATCTATAAGACCAGTTTTTCGAAATACGGTACAGAATACCAGGCTTTCGTTGCACGCAGAGTAGCAAGCGGAGCGAACATCATTTTATCCGATAAGGAGGAAGCATTATGCTTGAACAATTATTTAATGTCACAAACGACGGAACGATCACAACAGGCGAAACACTCATTTGCTTAGTTGTGGCACTTATATTCGGTATAGTCATTGCCGGAACATATGCACTAACATCCAAAAAGGAGAGCACTTCTGTAAGCTTCTTCCTTACCCTCATCGTTCTTCCGGCTGTTGTAAGCCTGATCATCATTCTTGTAAGCGGTGATGCGGCTAAGGCACTTTCCATTGCGGGTGTTTTTACTCTGGTACGTTTCAGATCTCAGCCGGGAGAAGGCAGAGACCTTTGCTTCATATTGATCTCCATGGGTGCGGGACTTGCGGCAGGAATGAATTATTTCTCCATCGCAGCTATAGCGGTTGTTATCCTTTGTGTCATCATTGCAGTGGTTACCAAATTCAGTGCGGGACTTTTTGCAAATGAAGTTAAGGCCCTCAAGATCGTGATCCCCGAGGATATGGATTATAACGGGGCTTTCGATGACATATTTGATAAATTCACCGTTTCAAAAGACCTTGAAAGAGTAAAGACCACAAACATGGGTACTCTCTATGAGCTTACATACAATGTTAAGTTCAAAAAGGATGCGGATGAGAAGAAGTTCATGGATGAACTCAGGACCAGAAACGGTAACTTAAGCATCACTCTTGCCAAGCTCATCAAAAAGGATACCTCATTATAAATGATATGAACTCAACCCTCCGGTGAAAATGCCGGAGGGATTTTTATTGTCTAAAAAAGTCACGTAAAAAAGTCTAATTTATATAATATTTTAAATCGTATACTCATTATAAAATCTTCTTGTAAGGCTTTGCCCTGGGGCAAGGTCAATATAATAAGAGGAGACAGACATATGAAGAAAGTGACAAAGAGACTTGTTGCATTTGCCGCATCTTTCCTGATGATGGTTTCCGTTCTTTCAATGGGTAACCCTTCCGTTCAGGCATATGCGGAGGAAACAGCCACGGCTTCTGCCGAGAGCTTCTATGCATTTGTTGCCATAGGTGCCGGCGATAGTTGGGAATACCAGTATTATGGTAAGACCAGCGGAAATTCCGGTAATGTAGTCGCACAGGATGCTTACATTGCTGTAGGCGAGACAAAGACCATCAGCGTTACAATGCCCGATACGACCACTCAGGCATGGTTTAATGCTCCTTGCCTTGTAATTCCCGGAGCAAAGGAAGTTGACTTCGATATCACAGCCAAGATCGACGGTAAGGACGTTGCCATTGACTTTACTGCAGGCAGTAAGGGCAACTGGTGGTTCGAAGGAACAGGTGCATGGGGAGATACGGAATGTATCCGTCTTGCAGGTGCTTATAACGAGTGGGGGGATAAGTTCATTGCCAAGCCCGTTAATTTCAAGACTCTGGAATATACCATCACACTCAAAAAAGTGGTTTATGATACATCGGCTTTGGGCTTCTACTCCTTCCTCGCTATGGGCGGAGCAGAGGACTGGTCCATGGGTTACAGCGGAAAAGATAACACAGGCAATTATGCCGGCGTTGTAGCAAACGATCAGTATATCAGCTTTGAAGGCGATCCCTTCCAGGTTACATATGCTCTTGAGTTTGATAAGCCCGTTGATAAGGTTTGGTGGATGGCACCCGTTATCACAGGCGGTAATTTCAAGACCATAGATTTTACAATTGATTCCATCAAGTTTGACGGCAATGAAATAGTTCCCGATCTTACTCAGGGTGATGCATGGTGGACAGAAGGTGTCGGCGATGCATATGCTACCGATTCCACCGTTCGTCTTGCGGGCGGCTATAATGAGTGGGCCGCTAAGTACATCGGAGGAGAATCAAATCCTATTCCTTCCTTTACAAAGGTTGAATATACCATCACCTTTAAGCAGCTCAGCGCAGATGAAAAATATCTTGCTTTCGTTGCCATCGGCGGCGATTCCGATACCGGAAGCTGGGATTTAAGCTATACAGGTCCCGGAAGTGAGGCTGAAGGCGTTGTGGGAAAGACAGCTTATGTGGCTGCAGGCGACACTGTTACCATAGGTGTTACTTTCCCTCAGAATTTCAAACATGCTTATTATACAGCTCCCTGTATCGTGGCAGAGGGTGTTAACCTTGTAAAAGGTCACATTGATTCTGTTAAGATCGACGGTAAGGAAGTAGAAGTTAACATGGATGCCGGCAAGTTCTGGTGGTACGAAGGAACCGGTGATTACGACGAAGAGCATTGCGTTCGTCTCGGCGGCGGCTACAATGAGTGGGCAGCTCAGTACATCAAGGCTCCCGAAAACTTCAAGTCCATAGAGTATACATTTACCATTGACAAGATCTCCAAGGGTAATCCTGCGGTTGAAAGTGATGAGACCTTCGAACTTGGTATCGCTTACGGCGGTGACAAGGCTGCAAGCGGTGACTGGGGTTATGGTTATGTTACCGGCTTTAATGCAGAGATCGAAGGCGGCAGCGAATTCATTAAGGTTGGCGAGACCAGGACAGTTTCCTTAAAGTTTGCTTCAAAGCCTCTTTACACATGGTATGTGGCTCCTTATCTTCTTTGCAAGGATACTTCCACAGCACTTGATATCGATTTTGATATTGTTTGCAAGATCGACGGCAAGGAAGTAAAAGTGGATCGCAGTGCAGGTAAGGCATTCTGGGCAGAGGGAACCGGTGATTTTACCGATGCAACCTGCTTCCGTCTTGCAGGCGGTTACAATGAGTGGGGCGATAAGTACATTGATTCCCCCAAGGATTTTACAACTATTGAATATACCATAACACTTAATTCCTTCCTTGTGGCTGAGCCCGAGGTAGTTGAATTCGATCCCGCTCTTCTTTCCGGAAAGTACGATGCATATCTTACCTTCCAGTGCCCTGACACCTGGGTATATCGTGATGACTGGATGAATGAAGCAACCGGTGGTATCGCTGCTTGGAAGGGTATTGCGGATAACTTCAACCATGTAACCTGGAACGAAGGAGCTACCCCTGAAGAGCAGAACATTGGCGGAACATTTGTTGATGCAGTTATCGACGGAAACGGAACCTACACTGTATCCCTGACCGGAGCAGAGGCAGGTCTTAAAGGCTCCGCAAAGTACAATATGCTTAAGGCATCTACCACTATTCCTTACATCTGTCTGGCAAACGGACTTGAGATCACTGAAGCATCCGTATCCGTAGACGGAAAGAAGCCCATCACAGACTTCGTTCTCTATGAGAATAAGGTGGATAGCGATAAATATCCTGAGTACAACGGAAGCTACATCTCCATCGAGTTTATTAATACATATAACTCAAAGAATCCTGCAGCGCTTGATTCTGTTCAGATCCCTCAGGAGAGCATAGTATGTACCTTCACTGTTAAGGGCTTCGATCATGATAATGCGGCAGCTGCTGCAGAAACTGTTGAACCCACCAAGGCACCCGAGCCCACCAAGGCACCGGAAGCTACAAAGGCACCGGAAGCTACAAAGGCTCCCGCAGAAACAAGCAGCAATACAGATACAACAAAAACAGAAGAGAGCAAGGGCGTAAATCCCATTGTCGTAGTTGTTATCGTTGTTGCCGTACTGGCAGTTGGCTGTGCTGCATTCTTTGTGATCAAAAAGAAGAAAAAGTAAAACAGTTGCCATTTGACTGTTAAAGTGTTAATCTATGGGCGGCGCACAAAAAGTGCCGCCCATTTTTAAAACCGACGAACGGTTTATAAGGATAAGCTAAATGAAGAGAAGGATTGCCCTGGTCATGGCAGCGGTATTGTGCCTTTCTGCCATCTCCTGCGATACGCTAAAAAAGAATAAGGTATTATCGCCCATAACTCTTACCGTGTTTTCACAGGTGGCCAATTATACCGGAAAACAGGTGGGGTGGTTTGCGGATGTTATGTTGGAAAGATTTAACGTAGTCTTAAATATCATCCCCGATACCGACGGTACCTACGAGACCAGGTTTGCTTCCGAAAGCTTCGGAGATCTGGTTATCTTCGGCAGTAAGGGAAACGAATATAAAAATGCCGCTAAGGCCGGTCTTCTTTTGGATTGGGAAAAAGATGACCTTTTGAACAATTATGGTCCGTATATTAAGGAAAACATGTCTGATGCACTCTATGCAAATCGCAAGCTTACGGACAGCGGCCGCATCTATGGTATGGGAAACAATGTGGCCGGAGAGGATGACGGCGTATCTTCTTTCTTTTATACCTGGGATCTGAGAGCTGATCTTTATCAGCAGTTGGGTTGCCCGGAAATAAAGAATATGGATGACATGGTAACTCTTTTTGAAAAGATGAAGGAGATAGCTCCGTACGATGATAAGGGAGATCCTGCCTATGCACTTTCCATATGGCCTGATTGGGACGGCTCTATGATGATGTATGCCAAGGCTCTTGCTTCCGGCTTTTACGGATATGATGAGATGGAAATGGGGCTTTATGATGCTGCTACCGGTGAATACCACGGCGCCCTTGAAAAGGACGGCCCCTATATAGAGATGTTGTCATTTTTGAATAAACTCTACAGAAAAGGACTGCTGGATCCCGATTCCATGACTCAGACTTATGTGGATATGGCTTCGAAGATGGTTAACGGAGGCTGTTATTTTTCACTTTTTGATTATGCGGGCAGTAATTATTTTAATAATGATGCCCATTTGGCCGAGAATAAGATCATGCTTCCCATGCTTCCCGAGATGGCAGCGCCTGCGGCCTATGAACTGTCAAAATACGGGGGACAGCAGATCTGGTGCATAGGTGCGAATACTAAATATCCCGAGCTTTGTATGGAGATAATAAACTGGCTCTGTACACCTGAGGGCTTTATGACCATGGAATACGGTAAACAGGGTGTGAACTGGGATTATGATGAAAGCGGATGTCCTTTTTTAACAGAGATGGGCCTTAAGTGTATCACCGACGGAAGTAACCCAGAGACCAAGGATGAGTCGGGGTACACCTTTAATCAGGGGCAGTGTCAGATAAATAACACTACCTGGGCAAGAGATGCCTTAAACCCGGATTCCAACGGAGCTACCTACAACTGGCAGAAATGGAATGAAGACAAGTCTCTGCCCCGCTGCGAAACTGAGAAAAAATGGCGTGATATAAATAATGTTACCTGCGTAAGCGATTATCTTAATAAAAATAATTATACTTTGATACCCGCTACCACCTTCTCAAATCTTGCGAAAGATGATGAATATGATATAATTATCGCACAGGTTTCGCAATGCATAGTAAACTACTCATGGAATGCAGTTTATTCCGAAACGGAAGAGGAATTTAAAAAGAACATTGATTCCATGATCGAGAGAGGATATGCCTACGGATATGAAACCTGTCTGGAGTGGACGGTCAGAAATGCCGCAGCAAGGCACAGAGTAGAGGTGTCGGAGCGATAACACGAGGAAACTATGAACAGAGAAGAGTATTTAAAGCATATAGATGAAGTAAATGAAAAAGGACCTTTTCATGCGGACTGGAAAAGCCTGACCGCCTGGAGGACTCCTCTTTGGTTTGAACAGGAGAAGTTCGGCATTTTTATTCATTGGGGCGTTTTCAGTGTGCCTGCCTTCGGCAACGAATGGTATTCCAGAAGCATGTATATTGAGGATACACCGGAATTTAAGCATCACATAGAAACCTACGGCCCTCAGAAGGAATTCGGATATAAAGATTTCATACCCATGTTTAAGGCAGAAAAGTTTGATGCCGAAGAATGGGTAAGCATATTTAAGAGGGCAGGAGCGCGTTACATAGTTCCGGTGGCCGAGCATCATGACGGCTTTCAGATGTATAAGAGCGAACTTTCAAAATGGAATGCATCCGAAATGGGACCTAAAAAGGATATTTTGGGAGAATTAAAGAAAGCCTGCGAAAAGAATGATATGATATTTGCCACCTCATCCCACAGAGCCGAGCATTATTGGTTCATGGGCTGCGGTCGTGCATTTGACAGTGATATCAACGATTCTGTGGACAGAGAGAGCATTTACTGGCCTTCCGTTAAGGAACAGCCGGATATGGGAGATGTTCATTCGCCCGTTGCATCAACTAAGGAATTCCTTGATGACTGGCTTTTAAGATGCTGTGAGATAGTAGACAAGTATAATCCGGCCGTGCTTTACTTCGATTGGTGGATAATGCATGAGAGCTATAAGGATCACCTTAAGAAGTTTATGGCTTATTATTACAACCGGGCAAAGGAAAGAGGAGTGGAAGCCGCAATAATCTATAAGCATGATCCCGTTCCCTTCGGTTCAGGTGTTCCGGATGTGGAAAGAGGCAAGTTTGCGCTTTCCCAGCCCTATCATTGGCAGACGGATACTGCAATAGCCTATAATTCCTGGTGCTACACAGACAGTCTGGAATATAAGAGAGCGGATGAGATCCTTTGTTATCTTGTGGATGTAGTAGCCAAGAACGGAAACCTTCTTTTGAACATTGGTCCTAAATCGGACGGAACAATACCTGAGGAAGATAAAAGAATCCTTTTTGAAATAGGGGATTGGCTTTCCGAATACGGAGAAGCCATCTATGGATCCAAACCCTGGAAAAAAGCGGCGGAAGGACCCACCAAAGAAGCTGAAGGTAAATTTTCGGATGTTAAGGGTAAGGAATACACAAGTGAGGACTTCAGGTTTACCTGCGGTAACGGCTCTGTATATGCCATCAGTCTTCATTATCCTTCCGACGGTAAGCTTACGATCCGCTCTTTGGGAGTAGCTGATTTTAACAGCCTTGATTTTCAGGGGATCATCACAAGGGTTTCAGTGCCCGGCTACGGAGAGGTTAAATTCCGTCAGGAGCAGGAGGCTCTTTATGTGGAAGGCCCCGCGATGGATACGGCTCTTCCCGTTGTTATAAAGGTCGAAACGGATTAGTAAAAAGGTAACAGATGGAAACACTATACATTGCTGACGATGAAAAGATCATAAGAGACGGTTTAAAATTTATTCTGGACTGGGAAGAACTGGGTTTTGAGATCTGCGGTGAAGCGGGGAATGGTGACGAGGCTCTGGAGGGGATACTCCGGCTGTCACCTACCGTTACCATGATGGATATCAAAATGCCCGGACTTTCCGGACTGGAAGTGATCAAAAAAGCCAGAGAAGCGGGGTACGAGGGGCGTTTTATAATTTTGTCCGGGTACTCCGATTTTGCTTATGCCCGTGAGGCAATGAAGTATGATGTGAATTTTTATCTTACCAAGCCCATTGATGAAAATGAGCTGGGCAAAGCTATTGCGGAAATAAAGACTTCGGTGGAAGAGGCAAGATCTATTAAAAGCCGTAATGAGATGATCAGAAAGAAATCAAAGAAAGAGATCATTAAGGACATTGTTTCCGAACATGCCGATCTGGATACCATTGACATTGATGAACTTGGCCTGGGAGCCAATGTTTATCGTGTAGTGGCATATGAGAACTTTGATGTGACGGATCCGTCTGTCCTTCCCTATCAGTTTTCCGATCTTTTTATGGCAGCCAACAAGGGAGATGAACTTTTTGAGCAATTTGAATACAAGCATATAAGTTGTCTGCTGCTAAAAGGTTCGCTTGCCATAGAGAAACTCAGACGTTTCGTGGCCCACTACGATGATGAGCCGGAAAAAGGAAGTCCTTTGGACACACTGTTTATAGCTTACGGATGTGAAGTGACCGGTCTTTCCGAGATCTCCAAAAGCTTTGATCAGGCAAGACTTTTGATACACAGAAGATTTTTCTGCAGTCAGGGGCAACACGTTTTGGGATTTGAAGATCTGCCTTCGGTTCAGAATAATCTTGTGAAACTGGAGAAAAACAAGGTAAATACCTATGGAAGGAATCTTATCGGATACATTCAGGCCTTTAACAGAAGGAAGGTGGCCGAGGAATTATATGCATTGGAGGAATACCTCTATCATGTGAGTGCGGATATATCCGAAGTGAAGATCTTTTTGGCGGACATCAATCTGCAGATAAAGGAGAACATATCCCACAGTTATCCGGGTGCGGATCTGCCCTTTGAATCAAATACGGAGATCATGGGCTTTATCGAGACCAGAAATTATCTGTATGAGATCATAGGTTATTTTTCAAATGAATTTGAAAAGGTGATGTCAGGTATAGGAAATTCTTCCAGAGACAGCGTTATGGATGATATATTGTATTATATAGAGCACAATTATCATACGAATCTGCGACTGGAAACCATTTCGTCGTTGTTTGGCTACAATTCAAGTTATCTTGGGAAGATATTTAATAAAACTGTGGGCGAGAGTTTTAACACTTATGCGGACAAGGTGAGGATCAAAAAGGCTCAGGAGCTTTTGGAGAGGAAAGAACTTAAGGTTTACGAGATAGCGGAAAGAGTGGGGTACAAAAATGTGGATTATTTCCACAAGAAATTCAGAAAATATGTGGGACAGAGTCCTGCTGAATACAGAAAGGCTATAAACGTAGATACGGAAGAAGAATAATGGAATATCTTAAAGAACTGATAGGAAATCATATATTGGTTACGGCATTTGCCTCCTGGTTGCTTGCCCAGATCATTAAAACATTGATCAATTTTCATTTTACCAGAAAGATAGACTGGGAAAGAATGGTGGGATCCGGAGGAATGCCCAGTTGCCATTCGGCGACCGTGAGTGCGCTTTTTACCATAACAGCATTCTTTTACGGCCCCGGGTCTTTTGAACTTGCCATAAGTGCCATACTTGCCATAATAGTAATGTATGATGCGAGAGGTGTCAGACGCGAGACAGGCAAACAGGCGGTTCTCCTGAATCAGATAAGAGATTATCTGATCTATGGTGAAAAGGGCGGAAAAACAAAACCTGATTTTTCGGATGAAAATCTGAAGGAACTGGTGGGACACACACCTTTGCAGGTGGTAGTGGGAGCAGTTCTGGGTGTCACAGTCGGAGTGATCTCCGGGCTTTTGTGGAAATAAGTAAGTTGTAAGCAGACAGCAAGGAGGGAATTATGGAAAAGATATTGTACGGAGGAGATTATAACCCCGAGCAATGGCCTGAAGAAGTATGGGAAGAAGATATGAGGATGCTTAAGGACGCCGGAGTGGACGTTGTTACATTGAATGTTTTTTCCTGGGCTACCTTGCAGCCTTCCGAGCATAGATATAATTTCAAAAAACTGGATAAGATAATGGAATGTGTTACGGATGCGGACATGAAGGTGTGTCTGGCGACTTCTACAGCAGCTCATCCCGCATGGATGGCAAAAAGGCATCCGGACATTTTGAGAGTTGATTTTGAAGGACGAAAGAGGAAGTTCGGTGCCCGTCACAACTCCTGCCCTTCCAGTCCCACATATATCAAATATTCGGCAAGACTTGCAAAGAAACTGGCAAAAAGATACAGAAACTATGACAATATAGTGGCCTGGCATGTGAGCAACGAATACAGTCCCGATTGCTATTGTGAAAACTGCGAGAGAAACTTCAGAAAATGGCTGAAGAAGAAATATAAGACGCTGAACGAATTAAACAGAGTATGGAATACCGCCTTTTGGGGACACACCTTTTATGATTGGAACGAAATAGTGGCGCCCAATGAACTGAGTGAGCATTTCGGATACACAAGAACCTGTTTTCAGGGTATCACTCTGGATTATCGTCGTTTCCAGTCAGATATGCTTCTTAAGGATTACAGGGCAGAGTATGATGCAATTAAGAAATATATGCCAAATACCCCTGTTACCACCAACTTTATGGCCTATCATTTCCAGATAGATCAGAAAGCCTGGGCTCCCTATCTGGATCTTATATCCTGGGACAATTACCCTGCATGCGACAGCAGCGAATGGTCCGTTGCCATGTGGCATGATCTTATGAGGGGACTTAAGGGAGGTAAATCCTTCTGGCTCATGGAGCAGACCCCCAGCGTATCCAACTGGAACAGATATTGTGCGCTTAAACGTCCGGGAGAGATGAGAGAACTCAGCTATCAGGCGGTGGCTCACGGAGCGGATACTGTAATGTTCTTCCAGATGAGAAGAAGCATCGGTGCATGCGAAAAGTACCACGGAGCCATCATTGACCATGCGGGAACGGAAAACACAAGGGTATTCAAAGAATGTGCAGAACTGGGTGAAGAACTTAAGGAACTCAAGGCTGTTACCCTTGCCGCTAAAACAAATGCCAGAGTTGCGATCCTTTTTGACTGGGATAACTGGTGGGCTGTAACCTATTCCGCAGGTCCCACCACGGAGCTTGATTATCCGGAAGAGATCAAGAAGTTTTATCGTGCCTTTTATGAACTTCACATTCCGGTTGACATGATCGGTTTTGAAGACGAGCTGGATAAGTACGATATTGTTGTGGCGCCTTTACTCTACATGGTTAAGGGCGACTATGACATTAAGATAAGTAACTTTGTTAAGAGGGGCGGAAATTTCATCACTACCTTCTTCAGCGGATATGTGGATGAGAACGACCTGGTGACCACAGGAGGCTATCCCGGAAAGCTTCGTGACATTCTTGGTATATGGGTTGAAGAGATTGATGCTCTGCCTGTGGAAAAGACCAACAGCTTTAACTGGCTGGGACTGGAATATACAGCCAAAACTCTTTGCGACCTTTTACATTTGGAAGAGGCAAAGGCGCTGGCTGTTTATAACAGTGATTTTTATGCAGGCATGCCGGCGATCACAATGAATGAATACGGCGAAGGTAAGGCCTACTATATAGCCACAAGTTCAGATCCCGATTTTTATTACAATTTCTTTGAAAGAATGTGTGTGGATCTTAATATACCTGCATTGGGAGAAGCACCCAAGGATGTGGAACTTACACAGCGTTCAAAGGGAAGTAATACTGTGATCTTTGCCCTTAATCACGGTTTTGAGAACAAGTGCTTTAAGATCTGGAGTGATGCGACTGATCTTCTTACCGGAGAAGAGTTTAAAGGAGGCGAGGAGATCTGGATCGGTGAAATGGGTGTAAGGATATTAAAGAAACTGTAGATATTAAGACATGGATAAAAAAGAAGCATTTGCTTTTTCAGGCAAATGCTTCTTTTGATTTTTATTTATTGCTGTTCTTGATCAGATCCAGGAAGAAGACTGCAGGCTCAGTGAGAGGCATTGAATCGTCATAGGCCGCTACTATACGTCTTGTGGGGATCTTTTCATTGATCTTTATCTCATAGAGGTTGGAATTCTCTTTGTTTCTGAGGCAATAATCGGGAACAAAGGCGATACCGAGACCGATCTCAGCCAGATCGATCAGCAGATCGTTACTTGCCAATTCTATGGAAGGAACAAGATCGATGGATGACTTTCTGAAAAGCTCATGCAGGAAAACGCTGGTGGTGGAAGTCTTATCCAGCATCAGGATGGGCATTTTCGAAAGCTTTCTTAAGGTGAATTCTTTATCCTCAAAGGGGAAGGAATCACGGTCAGCAACGAACATATCCCTGAACTCCGCTACGGGAACTATCTTCATGGTGCTGTTTAAAGTGGGATTCGGGTGGTTGGAAACGATGAGATCCACCTTGTTTTCTTCAAGAAGAGCAGCACAGCCCGATGATGAAGCGTTAATGACCTTAATGTGGATATCGGGATATTTTTTATGGAACTCGTTAAAATAAGGAACCAGGAAATAACGGCATATAGTGTCGCTGGCGGCAATCTTAAAGATGATATCGCCGGTTTCCTTGGCGGAAGAGAGTTGATTCTCTGCCTTGGTGATCAGGCTTACAGCGGGCTCGATGTGCTTGTAAAGGATCTCGCCTTCTTTTGTAAGGGTGACTTTTTTGGTGCTTCTCACAAACAATGTCTGGCCCAGCCTGCGTTCAAGAACCTTGATCGACTGGCTTACCGCTGACTGTGAAATGAATAGATCTGCTGCCGCATCAGAGAAACTGAGTGATTTGGCAACGTGAAAAAAAACCTTGTAAAGCTCATAATTGACGTCTGTCATAGAACCTCCATCCGGGCAAATAATAAAGGATAGCCCATCCCCGTTTTACTTCCGATTGTTAATTAGCCTAAATAATTAAACAATTGAAATCTATTAATTTTCATAATAACACCATTTGTGGTTTAATGGAAGTACAAAAAGATAATTAATTTTTTGACAAGTAGATGTACAAGATCGTTTTATATCATAACCCAACTCACTTCATTTTTATCACTGTCAGAATTTATTGGATGACCGCGCAGCGGTCCGCATATCTCTATAACCCACTGCTCCCGTACTTTGGGAGCAAGGTGGGTTACAGAGATATGCGGATAGAGGCATGTAATGCCGCCCAATAAATTCGTCCCTCTTAACAAAATTGAAGTATGTTTTGGCATATGAATAACACTCCGTGTTGTTCATATATGACAAAGAATTTTCCCTATCACCTGTAGCCTACATAACCACAAACGGTGCGCCCACCCAAGAGTCGCATCCTCCGGATGCGACTCTTCCGGACGACATCCACGCGCCCTTGCCAAGTGGCGCGTCCCTCTAACCGTCGCATCTTAAGATGCGACACTTCCAAATGTGTATCCTGATCAAGATCGAAACAGATAACTCAAATACGAGGTTTAAAGATATGGTAAGAAGAATTTACTCAGAAAAAAAGCCTGCCTATGCAGTGCGCGCAAAAGAACTTAAAAATGAGATCAATGAATATCTCGGCATCAACAGTGTGGAGAGTGTCCGCGTCCTCATCAGATATGACGTTGAGAACTTAAGCGAAGACACCTACAAAAAGTCACTGGGCACAGTATTCACCGAGCCTCCCGTAGATTTCCTTTACGAAGGAGATTTCCCCAAGGCTTCCGATGAGGTGTTCTTCTCCGTGGAATATCTTCCCGGACAGTTCGACCAGAGAGCGGATTCCGCCGTACAGTGCGTAAAGCTTCTCTGTGAGAGCGAGGAGCCCGTTATCTTAAGTGCCACCACCTATGTGCTTAAGGGTAACGTAAACAAAGAGGAACTTGAAAAGATCAGGAAATACTGCATCAACCCTGTGGATTCCAGAACAGCCTCCGAGGAGATCCCCGAGACCTTAAAGGTTAATTACGATACACCTGCGGATATAAAGATCTTTGACGGCTTCAGAACGGCTTCGGAAGAAGAACTTAAGAAATTATATGATTCCCTGAATCTGGCCATGACCTTCAGAGACTTCCTTTTCATCCGTGATCATTACAGAGATGAAGAGAAGAGGGATCCTTCCTTTACAGAGATCCGTGTATTTGACACCTATTGGTCGGATCACTGCCGTCATACCACTTTCCTTACAGAACTTAAAAATGTGGAGTTCGAAGAAGGAAAGTACAAAAAGCCCATAGAAGATACTTATAACAAGTATTTGAAGGCTCGTTCGGTGCTTTATGCAAACCGTCCCGACAAGTATGTTTCACTTATGGACCTTGCTATTTTCGGCATGAAGGAGCTGAGAGCTGCAGGAAAGCTTGATGACATGGAAGTGTCAGATGAGATCAATGCCTGCTCTATCATCGTTCCCGTTGAAGTGGACGGTAAGACCGAGGAATGGCTTATCTTCTTTAAGAATGAGACTCACAACCATCCCACAGAGATCGAGCCCTTCGGTGGCGCAGCAACCTGCCTCGGAGGAGCTATCCGCGATCCTCTGTCGGGAAGAGGCTATGTTTATCAGGCAATGAGAGTTACAGGTGCGGCAGATCCCAGAGTGGCTATTGCTGACACCTTACCCGGCAAGCTTCCTCAAAGAAAGATAGTTACCGGAGCAGCTAACGGTTATTCTTCCTACGGTAACCAGATCGGTCTTGCCACCGGTCTAGTAGATGAGATCTATCATCCTGATTACGTTGCAAAGCGTCTTGAGATCGGTGCTGTAATGGGAGCTGCAAAGAGAGAAAATGTTATCCGTGAAAATTCCGAACCCGGAGATGTTATCATCTTAATGGGCGGTCGTACCGGTCGTGACGGCTGCGGCGGAGCTACGGGTTCTTCCAAGGCACATAATGCCGAATCCATCAATACCTGCGGTGCAGAAGTACAAAAGGGTAATGCACCCACAGAAAGAAAGTTGCAGAGACTGTTCAGACGTCCCGAAGTTACCAGGCTCATTAAAAAATGTAATGACTTCGGTGCGGGCGGTGTTTCCGTAGCCATCGGAGAGTTGGCTGACGGTCTTATCGTAGATCTTGACCTTGTTCCGAAAAAATATGCCGGACTTGACGGAACGGAGCTTGCTATTTCCGAATCCCAGGAAAGAATGGCTATAGTTGTAGATAAAAAGGACGCTGACAAGATGCTGGAGTTTGCAGCATCCGAAAACCTTGAAGCAGTTATCGTTGCCAAGGTAACCGAAGAGAAGCGTCTGGTCCTCAAGTGGAGAGGAAAGGACATCGTGAATATTTCACGTGATTTCCTTAACACCAACGGTGCGCATCAGGAGGCAGAAGCCTTTGTAGAGATGCCTGTCGAAAAAATAGAGGAAAAGGAAGAGACAGACCTTAAAAAGAAGTGGCTGGATACTCTTTCAGACCTTAATGTATGTTCAAAGAAGGGACTTTCCGAAATGTTCGACTCCTCCATCGGAGCGTCGAGCACCCTTATGCCTTTCGGAGGCAAGTATCAGATGACACCTACTCAGACCATGGTTGCCAAGCTTCCCGTTCTTCGTGGAAAGTGCGATACCGTTACCATGATGAGCTACGGTTTCGATCCTTACTTGTCCAGCTGGAGCCCGTACCATGGCTCTTCCTACGCTGTTATCTCCTCTGTCGCAAAAATTGTGGCAGCCGGCGGCGATTTGACCTCTATCCGTTTTACATTTCAAGAATTTTTTGAAAGACTCCGTGACGACAGAAAGCGCTGGGGTAAGCCGCTGGCAGCGCTTCTCGGAGCTTATGAGGCTCAGATCAGACTGGGACTGGCATCCATCGGAGGCAAGGACTCCATGTCCGGAAGCTTCAATGAGATCGATGTTCCGCCTACACTCGTATCCTTTGCCGTAGATGTGGCAAAGCACGGTGACATTATTTCCGATGAATTTAAGGAAGCAGGTAATCTGATCGTCAGATTCCCTATGAAGCGTGATGAATATGATCTTCCCGATTACGATGACTTCATGAAGCAGATGGAGGCTTTTGCAGCTATCGCTCGCAAGGGCTATATTAAGTCCGCATGGGCAGTTACCGGCCACGGTATTGCTGAAGCGGTTGCAAAGATGGGCTTCGGTAACCATTTGGGAGCTGAGATCTTTGATACAGTAAGCTACAGCGAGATGTTCGGAGAAGGCTACGGTGATATCATTGCCGAGATCTCCGAAAAGGATCTTGAGATCGTTAAGGCAGGTAAAGCTGTATGTGATGTGATCGGTAAGGTAACAAAGAGCGGTCTGGCATACAGATCCGCGACTATTACGGAAGAAGAAGCTCTTTCGGCATGGACCAAGCCTCTTGAGAGTGTATTCCCCACAGCTACCGCAAAGAAGGAAGAGAAGGATGCTTCCGAAGCAGTCATTCCTTTGTATGAAAATAAGACGATCATCACCTCAAAGTTTAAGACTGCAAAGCCCAGAGTTTTTATTCCCGTATTCCCCGGTACAAACTGCGAATATGATACGCTCAGAGCCTTTGAAAAGGCAGGAGCGGAGGTTGACACCTGTGTATTCAGAAACAGGAATGAGCAGGATATAATCGATTCTGTCGAAGCCTATGTTAAGGGCATAAAGAATGCACAGATCCTTATGTTCCCCGGTGGATTCTCAGCAGGTGATGAGCCTGACGGTTCGGGTAAGTTCATTGCCACAGCCTTCAGAAACGAAAAGCTTAAGGAAGCGGTAAATGATCTTATTAAGCAGCGGGACGGCCTTGTTCTGGGTATCTGTAACGGTTTCCAGGCCATCATCAAGCTGGGTCTTGTGCCTTACGGAGAGATATGCGAGATCTCTGCGGATTCACCTACCCTTACAAGAAATTCCATCGGACGTCATATTTCCAAGTCCGTTTATACAAAGGTTGTTTCCAACAAGTCTCCTTGGCTTGCAAAGGCTGATCTGGGTGGGGTTTACTCCATTCCCGCATCTCATGGTGAAGGTCGTTTCGTAGCCAACGATGAGTGGCTTAAAAAGCTTATCGCCAACGGTCAGGTAGCGACACAGTATGTTGATGTAAACGGAAATCCTTCCTTTGATGAGGATTTTAACCCTAACCTGAGTTATATGGCTATCGAGGGTATCACAGATCCCACAGGCCGTATCTTGGGAAAGATGGCTCACTCCGAAAGAATAGGAGAGGGTGTTGCAAAGAATATTTACGGTTCACAGGATCAGAAGATCTTCGAATCAGGTGTTGAATATTTTAAATAAATAACAAAAAAGACGTTTCGGTTTAATGTCCGAAACGTCTTTTTTGGTCCGATCAGTGATAGAGCATCAGTTCCCCGGCTTCGATCACAGCCTTTGCGGCGGTAGCCTCTGTGATCTTATTCTTTATTGTATCAAGCATGTTTTCCGGAACACAGACGGTGATCGAAACGTTATCCGTGTAACTTATATCTCCCGGAGTGAGTTCTGCCTGAGCCAGAATGTACTGGATCTTTCCCAGCCCCATATAGTCGGTGGTTATCGTGAGGATACGTCCGATCTTGTTTGTTATGATCTCGGCATCTTCCACCGCTAAACGGGCAGAGTCGGTATATGCCCGGACCAGACCGCCGGTTCCCAGGAGGGTGCCTCCAAAGTAACGGGTCACAACGCAGCACACATTTTTAAGGTCTGCTCCGCGAAGTACCGAAAGGATGGGCTGGCCGGCTGTTTTTTGAGGCTCGCCGTCATCACTTGCACGTTCCAGTTCTCCCTTTTCGCCGATTATGTAGGCATAGCAGTTGTGGCGTGCATCGTAGTACTTCTTTTTCACGCCTTCTATAAAGGAGAGGGCTTCTTCTTCAGATTCGCAATGGATCGCTGTAGCGAGGAATCTGGAGCGTTTCTCTTCCACTTCTCCGTTTCCGGCTCTTAAAATTGTCTTATGTTCTGTCATATACGTATTTCCAAACTTTTTTTGATGTGTTAAAATTGTAACGTATGCGCGAAATATGCGTTTCATCTATTTTAACATATACCCGGGGCGTTGTGAAGAATGAGTGATATGAAGGCTGTTTTTAGGGGAGGAACTTGGCATGAGAAGAAGTAAGAGTCCGGGAAAATGGAGTCTGCCTGCAATTATTCTGTCTGCTGTTTTTGCTACCGCATTATTGGTTTACGGTGGGTTTATCCTGTGGGATGTAATGCACAAAAATGATAAAGGAAGGCCGATCGTGGTGACAGAAACGGGAGGAAACGGTAATTTCAGAGCCATGCTGGAAGTGCCGGATGAAAACATTCCTTTAAGTACTATAGACAAGAACTGCTTGACCAAAGATGAGAATGGTTACAAGATCTACACCGAAAACGGTGAAAAAACATCTCTTACCGGTATAGACGTTTCCAAATGGAACGGGACCATAGACTGGAAGAAGGTAAGGGGATCGGGCATAGAATTTGTCATGATCCGTTTGGGAAACAGTAAATTAAATTCCGGTGATATTACCCTCGATCCCATGTTTAAGGAGTATATGGAAGGAGCGGTTGAAGCCGGTCTTAAGGTGGGAGTTTATTACTATACCCAGGCTATAACCAAGGAAGAAGCTGTAGCGGAGGCTGAGTTTTGCATTAAAAACCTGGAAGATTATCATGTGACTTTCCCTGTGGTATTTGACACGGAAAGATATGACGGCAGCGGAAGAGCGGATAATCTCGATAATGCCTTAAGGACAGAGATCGCCAGAAGCTTTATGGACAGGATAAAAGAAGCGGGCTATACTCCCGCCATATACATGAACACCTCCTGGAGTTTGATGAACATTGATCTTAAGGATCTTACGGAATATGATCATTGGTATGCCTATTACGGCGACGATCTTTATTGGCCCTACCGCTTCACCATGTGGCAATATACGGAAAAAGCGCAGATTCCTGGGATCGAAGGCAACGTGGATCTGAACATTTCATTTGTTGATTACTCCAAGTAAAAAAGTTTAAAAATATGCTTGCATTTTGTTTGGGTTAGTAGTATAATGCAACCCGTGCCTTGGAAAAAGGTACAAAACAAAAGCATATAGGGCTATCGCCAAACGGTAAGGCAACGGACTCTGACTCCGTCATTTTCAAGGTTCGAATCCTTGTAGCCCTGCGTAAGGAACTGTGAAAGCAGTTCCTTTTTTTTCGTTCAAATGCCGTGTTTATCCGCTTTTCGGGAAGTTCTTACTTCTTTTTCCTAAAGCCTTTTTCAGTAACGATCAGGACAAAAAACGAAAACCATAGTCGTTTTTACTATGGTTTTCTGACGGAACAGCGACTGGTCAAAAGAATATTTTGTGAGACAGAAAGCCGAAAAGGTCGATGCGATGGATGAATATCTCGCCGGAGCATCAGCTGAGGTCGCCGTCATGGAAGATACTCTGGAAGACCTGAACAAGAAGGTTGATGAAAAAGTCAATGATATGGTCGAAAATGAAGCGCGGAAAGAATTTATGAGATACGCTTTCCTCGAAAATCTGAAGACCGCACTCGGTCGGCTTGTATCCGGGGCATGGAAGAAGTTCCGGGAATGGTGGGAAGAACATAAGCGGGATGCGGTCGAAAAGAAGACCCGCGAAAGCGTTCTGGCAAAACTCAACGAACATAAGAAAGAGATAGCAGCAGAGCCGAGACGGAAAATCTTCTACACCAAACAGCGAGGATCGGAACTAGACTGATTCTTTCCTTAACGGACTGTAACGGGGGCGTGACACGCTCCCGTTATATGTCGTTAGGAAGGAAATAATTCTGTGAAGTAACAATAACATATGGTATACTATTTGATGTGTTGCCATCATTTAGACTGACGTATTTGTGCAAGTTGACTTGCACAATTTGAAGGGTAATTATATGAGCGTTAAATGTGTTAAAGATATTCATGAGTATCGTGAATATATTAATAGTTTTATAGGGGATGAGAAATACTCTGATCCGCATCTGACTGCAAGAATAGAAGCCGGTGAAAGCCTTGATGATACGATAGCAAAGAAAGATCACCACTGCTTTGTGACTGATGATAGAGGGAAAATAACAGGTCTGTATATTCTTCTGATCATTTCGGAAGAAAAGTATCTGGAGATGCTTATAGGAATAACGCGGGATGGCAGCTCCGTAGAGGAATTACTTTCTTTTATAGAAAAGAACTATCCTGAATACGAAGCAGATTTTATATTTAATCCTCGTAATCATCTGATCAAGAACAACCTTGAGAAACGCGGTGCCGATTTTGACAAAGAGCAGATTAAAATGGTTTATACGCATAAATTGCCAGAATACGAAACAACGTGTATAGAACCGCTTTCTGATGCCTATATCGATCAGTATTTGGAAATGCACAGTAAAGATGTGTATTGGACCGGTGACAAAGTAATTAATGCTACAGATCGTTTTAAAATCTTTGTTGCGGTAGAAAACTGTATCGTGACCGGATACATTGATGTTACGCATTGTTTTGCGGAGAACGAGCCGTACGATATTTTGGTTAAAAAGGAATATCGTGGAAAAGGATACGGAAGACAGCTGCTGGCTATGGCATTACGGGAGAACGAACCTAAAGATATGATGTTG
>JAEEWS010000003.1 GCA_016287765.1 Lachnospiraceae bacterium | reverse complement strand
AGAGGCATGAAGCTCACGTGTTCAAAGTGCGGAGACACATATCTTACTGTTAACGGCGGAAGCCTGGGAGGGCTTCATATGGCAGCGACTGCAGGCGGCACCCATGGATACTATAACGTAAAGGAGCAGAGGCTTGTCTGCACGAAAGAAGTAGGTGCTTATTATGACAGTAACGGGAACAGATGCAGTTGTATCTGCGATAAGATCGTAAACAGTATGTCAGCGGCGGCTCCCGAGCAGGTGTTGAGACCGGGAGAGGCGATAAACAATAAAGCTACTCTCGGACTTTATAACGGACAGTCAGTGGCGGATTACAGCTGTGAAGTTTCCGGGTTTAACCCGAACGATTATTCCGGTAAATGGCAGACAGTGACGCTTACTAGCAGGACTTCAGACTACCCTTACAGGATAAATGCATCGGGAAACCGTGAAGCGGGAGCCGCAAGTGTTCAGATAAGGGTAAAGATACTTAAGCCGGTATATAATCTTAGGATAGTAAGTTCAGAAGGAGGGAAGGTGTTTTTTGGCCCCGAAGGGGACAACGAAATTTTGTGGATAACTTTTACCGAAGGAGATAAAACGGTGGGAAAAGTTGTCCCTGAAGAAGGCTTTATTACCGATGAATTGATAATAGACGGGAAGAGAACAGAACCTTTAATTATGGGAATAAATGAATTCGAATTTGTCATGCCGGGTCATGATGTATTGATAGAAGCCTCTTTTAAAAGAAGCGAATGCACTGTGACTTTTGATCCCGCAGGAGGAAACTGGGGAGGCTATATTGATATCCATAAGGCAAAAGCTCATTACGGTAAAACTTATATATCGGATCATGTTTTCCCGATGGATCCAACAAAAGAAGGATATGTTTTTACGGGCTGGAAGAATGATAAGGGTGAGACGGTGGAAGAGACAGATGTATGTTTTTCATCGGAAGAGAAGTTATATGCCTGCTGGAAAGAGGTTTCTAATGAGACAAGGGAGGTTTACTTTGAGGATGAGATACCATGGCCGGAACCACTTAGTATAAGGGGCTTTACCTCAGATAAAAGGGATTTTTGGAGATTAAGTGAAAAAAACGGAAACGGAACAGGGACAGCTGTGAAAAAGGGAGAGTATATAAAAAGCATTGATAACTATTCCCTTTTCGGACGTTGGGAGCCTTTAAGCTACAGTCTGATCTTTGATCCCCGGGGAGGACAGCTGCCTTTGGGAGAAAAAAGGAAGCAGGTGTTTTATCATACCCTTTTGGGAGATCTGCCTGTTCCCGTAAAGAACGGAGCACATTTTGACGGCTGGTATTCCGATGAAAAAGACGGAGTAAAGGTGACTCCGGATAAAAGCATGACCCGGACAGGAGACGTTACTCTATATGCCCGATGGGATGAAAAGGGAGACAAGCTTCTGGCAGAGGGAGAAGTGACAGAAGTAAATAATGATCCGGTGAAAAAAAGAACAGCGGATAATACGGCTGTCACAAAGTCAGGAGACAGGCTGGGGATCCGTATGAACTTCAGGATACCCGGAGAATGGAAAGCGCCTTATAAAGTGGTTTTAACTCCCGAATATCTGATAAAGAAAAAAAATACCGGAGAATTTGAAAAGGCTCACATCTTTTCTACGGGGGTGGTTAATGATAAGCTTTTGACATTTTATGAAAGGGGACTTAGGGATGAGGATATTTTACGGACAGAATTAAAAGAAAAGGAGGCGGAGATTACTGTCCATTGGGTTTTACCTTATCTGTCCTATTGTGTTACGGATGAAAATTACGAAGAAATGAAAGAGTACTCAAAGATAAACACCTTGTCCGGGGAAGAGGATTTTTTTGAAAAGGATTGTACCATAAAGACGGTTTTTAATGCTGAGATCAGCGATGCTTCGGGAAAGACGGTCAAGTTTAAGGATATGATACGGGTTATTATAAATCTTGAATAAAAAAATGCGGTATGGAAAGACCATACCGCATTTGCAGTATCTTTAGTTCATCAGAAACCGAAGTATCTCTTGCAGTTATTGTAGGAGATATCCTGAACCATCTTCTCAAGGAAATCAAAATCAGCGGGATATTCGCCGTTTTCAACCCAAGTACCCACCAGATCGCACATGATGCGACGGAAATACTCGTGACGGGTGTAGGACAGGAAACTTCTGGAGTCTGTAAGCATACCCACGAAGTTTGAAAGAAGGCCCAGATTAGCGAGGCTGGTCATCTGCTCCTGCATGCCTGTCTTGTTGTCATTGAACCACCATGCGGAACCGTGCTGTATCTTGCCGATGGCATCGGAATTCTGGAAGCAGCCCATAATGGTTCCGATAGCTGCGTTATCGCAGGGATTCAATGAGTAAAGGATGGTTTTGGGAAGTTCGTCCGTGATAGCAAGGGCGTTAAGGAAACCAACCAGCTCAGCAGCGGAAGCACCGGTGTTGATGCTGTCGTAACCTGTATCGGGACCCAGCTTTGCATACATGTTCTTGTTATTGTCGCGAAGAGCACCGTAGTGAAGCTGCATTACCCAACCCAGCTTTGCATATTCTCTTCCCACGAAGAGCATGAAAGCTGTCTTAAACTTGATCTCGTCTTCACGGCCGGGGATAGTGCCGTTCATGCGTGCTGCAAAAATGTCCTCGATCTCTTTTTCGGAAGCGGGCTGATACATAACATATTCAAGACCGTGGTCGGAAACGAGACAGCCATTTTCATTAAAGAAGGCCATTCTGTTCTTAAGAGCGGCGCAAAGATCCTTGAAAGAGGAGATCTTTATGCCGGAGGCTTTTTCAAGTCTTGCAAGATAATCTTTATAGTCGGGCTTTTCAAGATTCATGGCCTTGTCGGGACGCCAGGCGGGAAGAACCTTCACGTCAAAGGCCTTATCTTCCTTGATCATCTTGTGCCACTCAAGAGTGTCCGCGGGATCGTCGGTGGTGCAGATAGTATCCACATTTGACATCTTAATGATGTTTCTTACGGACATTTCGGGAGTGTTTAATTTTTTATTGCAAAAATCCCAGGCTTCCTTGCAGGTAGCGGGAGAAAGGGGCTTGTCAAAACCGAAATATCTTTGAAGCTCCAGATGGCTCCAATGATAAAGGGGATTACCGATGGCTTTCTGAAGTGTCTCGGTCCACTTTTCGAACTTTTCAAAGTCGGTTGCATCACCTGTGATGTACTTCTCGTCAATACCGTTTGAACGCATCTGGCGCCACTTGTAATGGTCTCCGCCCAGCCAAACTTCGGTGATGTTGTTAAACTGTCTGTCTTCTGCGATCTCTCTGGGATTTATGTGGCAGTGGTAGTCGATGATAGGCATCTTTGCAGCTGCTTCATAAAGTCTCTTTGAGGTGTCATTTGACAATAAAAAGTCCTTACTGTCCATGAATTTTTTCATATTTTAACCATCCTTTCAAAGGTGAAACAAATACGTTTTTTGTCGGTACAAAAGACCCTTGTCCTGTTTGTTATCCGACAATCATATGACGTGATTATAGAACATATCTTTATTCAAAACAAGAGTAGAAACTTGTCAATAATTGCTTTTTACTTCATAAAAATTTACGGTTGCATTTTTCATTGTTAATGTTGTTATAATAGATTTGAAAGATTGTTGAATGTCTTTTGAAAGAGTTAAATAAGTTGACTTTGATTTTTAAATTGCTTAAAATTCGAACTGACCCGATGATCCCAAAATTTTCTTTGAAGGATATGAAACGGAGGAAGCATGGATTATATAAAGATCAATGAAATCGACAATGTTTGTGTTGCACTTAAAGATCTGAAAAAAGGATCAAAGATCCTTGACGGAAAAAACAGTGTTACCCTTAAGGAAGACATTATAAGAGGCCACAAGATCTCACTTAAGGATCTTAAAGAAGGCGAAAATATCATAAAATACGGATATCCCATAGGACATGCCACCACCTTTGTTCCTGCAGGCAGCCATGTGCATATCCATAATCTGAAGACTAATCTGGGGGATCTTTTGAACTACTCCTATCATCCGGAAAATGCCTCGGAGGACCTGCCTCCCAGAACTCCTGCAGAGTTTATGGGCTACGTTCGTAAGGACGGCTCGGTGGGAGTCAGAAACGAGATATGGATCATCCCTACGGTGGGCTGTGTGAACCCCATAGCCGCAAGGCTTGCGGAAAATGCGAAAAAGAAGATGAAGGGCAACGTGGAAGACGTTCTTGCCTTTGCTCATCCCTACGGATGTTCGCAGATGGGAGACGATCAGGAATCCACAAGGACAATACTTGCGGATCTTATAAAGCATCCCAATGCAGGAGGAGTGCTTGTGCTGGGCCTTGGCTGCGAAAATTCCAATATTCAGGTACTTAAGAGTTATATCGGTGAATATGACGAAAAGAGGATCAAATTCCTTCAATGCCAGGATGTGGAAGACGAACTGGAAGAAGGAAGCAAACTTCTGGATAAACTGATGGAATATGCGGGAAGTTTTGAAAGAGAGACCTGCTCTGCGGACAAACTGATCATTGGCCTTAAATGCGGCGGCTCCGACGGCCTTTCCGGTATTACCGCCAATCCTACGGTGGGACTTTTCTCGGATATACTTTGTTCCATGGGCGGAACCACCATCCTTACAGAGGTTCCCGAAATGTTCGGAGCGGAGACCATGCTCATGGACCGCTGTGCCAGTCCCGCACTTTTTGACAAAACGGTTTGTCTGATAAACAACTTTAAAGAGTATTATATCAAGAACGACCAGACCATATATGAAAATCCTTCTCCCGGGAATAAAGCGGGTGGTATCTCCACCCTGGAGGACAAATCCCTGGGATGCACCCAAAAGTCGGGTAAGTCCAAGGTAAGAGGAGTTTTGGAATACGGTGAGAGAGTGAGCGATAAGGGATTAAATCTGTTAAGTGCTCCGGGTAACGATCTGGTGGCAGCAACCGGCCTTGCGGCTTCCGGTGCTCAGATCGTGCTTTTCACCACCGGAAGAGGTACACCCTTTGCAGCTCCCGTTCCCACGGTGAAGATATCCACCAATTCAGCTCTTTACGATCACAAGGAGAAATGGATAGACTTTAACTGCGGCGTCCTTACAGACGGAAAAGACATGAAAGAACTGGCGGGCGAACTTCTTAAAGCTGTGATGGACATCGCATCCGGTAAGAAAGTTAAGAGCGAGATAGCCGGATATCATGATCTTGCCATCTTTAAGAGAGGTGTTACTTTGTAAAAAGGCACAGATTACAGTGATAATCTTTTTCTAACATACCCGTTTTTTTGGATTTTTGGGTTGGATTTTTAACAGTGCTGGGTATATAATACCCCTTGTTGCAGAGTTTATTTTTCAAAGGTGCGGATCTTAAAAAATCTTCACTTTTGAGTTTAACAACATATTTTAATTATTTTAAGGAGACCAAGATATGGCAAAAGTTATTACAATGGGTGAGATCATGCTCAGACTCTCTACACCCGGAAACGAAAAGATACTTCAGGCTGATGAATTTGACATCAACTATGGCGGAGGAGAAGCTAACGTAGCAGTATCCCTTGCAAACTACGGTCATGACGCCGAGTTCGTAACAAAGGTTCCCAAGAACCCCATCGGTGAAGCAGCCGTTGCGGCTCTTCGTAAAATGAACGTTGGTACAGGTTTCATCGCAAGAGGCGGTGAAAGACTCGGAATCTATTTCCTTGAAACAGGATCTGCAATGAGAGCCTCCAATGTTATCTATGACCGTGCTCATTCTGCTATTTCCGAGGCAGAGCCTTCAGATTTTGATTTCGATAAGATCTTTGCAGGCGCTGACTGGTTCCATTTTACAGGTATCACACCCGCTGTATCCGACAAGGCAGCTGAGCTCACAGAGCTTGCTTGTAAGGCAGCAAAGAAGGCAGGCGTAAAGGTTTCCTGCGATCTTAACTTCCGTAAGAAGCTTTGGTCCTCCGAGAAGGCTCAGAAGGTTATGTCCAACCTTATGCAGTACGTTGATGTCTGCATAGGTAACGAAGAGGATGCTGAGAAGGTTCTTGGCTTTAAGCCCGGCGAGACAGACGTTACAAGCGGCGATCTCAAGCTTGACGGTTACAAGTCCATCTTCGAGCAGATGGTTAAGAAGTTCAACTTCGAATATGTTATCAGTTCCCTCCGTGTGAGCCATTCCGCTTCCGATAACGGCTGGAGCGCATGCATATATTCCCGCGACACCAAGGAATTCTATCATTCAAGAGAGTACAGGATCACACCCATCGTTGACCGTGTAGGCGGCGGCGATTCCTTCGCAGGCGGTGTTATCTGCGGATTTGTTGACGGTAAGGATTTCAAGAGCGCTCTTGAGTTCGGTGTTGCAGCTTCAGCTCTTAAGCACACCATCCCCGGAGACTTTAACCTTGTTTCCCGCTCAGATGTAGACAATCTTGTAGGCGGCGACGGATCCGGAAGAGTTCAGAGATAATAACCCGTTCTAAGGTTAAGACAGAAATAATGACACAGGTTTTGTAAGGAGAAGATAAAATGGAATTACGCACTGCTGCATCCCCCAAGGATGTAAAATACTATACAACAGACAGACTTCGCGAGGAGTTTCTGATCGATGATCTTTTTAAGGCTGATGAGATAAAGCTGGTTTACAGCCACATCGACAGGATCATTACAGGATCCGCTGTTCCGGTAAAGGGCAAGCTTGTTCTTACGGCAGGAGATGAACTGAGAGCAGAGTATTTCCTTCAGAGACGTGAAATGGGCGTCATCAATATCGGCGGTGACGGTATCATTACCATTGACGGCAAGGAATACAAGGTGGCTTATAAAGAGGGCATGTATATCGGTATGGGATCAAAGGACATTACCTTTGCTTCCGTTGATGCAAAGAAACCCGCAAAGTTCTACTTAAACAGCGCTCCCGCTCACAAGACTTATCCCACAGTGCTTATCAAACCCAACGGAACACCTGAGCCCGGCGTTGTTATCATCCAGGACAGATTCAAGGTAGAGTGCGGCAGCCTTCAGGATGCCAATCACAGAACCATCTGCAAGTATATCCTTCCCGGACAGGTTGAATCCTGTCAGCTGGAAATGGGCATGACTCATCTTGAGGAAGGTTCTGTATGGAACACTATGCCTTGCCATACCCATGACAGAAGAATGGAAGTTTATCTCTACTTTGAAATGGGTGAGAATGACTGCGTATTCCATTATATGGGCGAACCCACAGAGACACGCCATATCGTCATGAGAAACGAACAGGCTGTTATTTCTCCCAGCTGGTCCATCCATTCCGGCTGCGGAACCAAAAACTACACCTTCATCTGGGGCATGGTTGGAGAAAACCAGGACTTCGATGATATGGACCATTGTGCAATGACAGACCTCAGATAGTGATAACAGGATCTTAGCGGAGCTTTATTGCTCCGCTTTTTTATTTCAACCGTTATAATTTTAAAAATCTACGAAACATTTCGAAAGTTTTCGTAGATTTTTTTGTTTTTTTCTGGTAAAATAGGATCATAGGTTTCGGATCGTTGCTTTTTAGGCAAATATGATCCGGTTTATAAAATAAACGGAGGAGAAGATCATGATGAAGATCAAGAGATTTATCGCAGCATTTCTCGCTTTGGTCCTTTCAATAGGATTGTTGGGGAATGTGGTACCTTCTGTCATTGCCAAAGGAGCGGACCTGGTCCTTAAAGTGCATTATCACAGAGTGGACGGGAAATATGACGGATGGGATGTCTGGCTCTGGGAAGCCGGAAAAGACGGAGCAGGATATGAATTTAAAGATGAAGACGGAGAAAAGGTGGCCACCAAGGTGCTTACACCCGGCACTTCTTCCGTGGGCTTCATTGTAAGGACCTCCTCATGGGCAAAGGACATTAATGAGGATCAGTTTATAGATGTTTCGGAGATGATATCCGGAACTGTCCATGTCTATATTGAATCCGGAGTTAAAGGATATACCAAAAAATACGGAGAGGATGCTGTGGTTGGAGTGAAGGTAGCAAATGCCGCTTATGAAAACGGTGCTGTGACCGTTACCATGACCGGTGAACCGGAGGGAGATGTGAATAAGTTTTTTAAAGTCAGCGGGCGTGACGGAGAGATAGCCGTGACCAAGGTTACCAAGATCTCCGGTACTGTATTTAAGTTGACCCTCGGAGCCGAGCTTGACGGTACGGGAAGTTACAAGCTGAGTTTTGAAGGAACTGAATACAAGATTAATATTCCCAATATTTATTCCACGGAAAGCTTTGAAAAGGAATATACCTATGAGGGGAAGGATCTGGGTGCTGTATGGACCAAGGATCTTACCACCTTTAAGGTCTGGGCTCCCACAGCCGACAGTCTGTCGGTTAATCTCTACAAGTCCGGTAACGAAGAAGCTGATGACCTGATCGAAAGACTTGAGATGATGAGGGGAGAAAAGGGAGTATGGACAGCTTCAAAGTCCGGAAACCTTAACGGAGTTTACTATACTTACACTGCTGTAGTGGGAGGCACGGAAAACGAGGCCGTGGATCCCTATGCGCGTACTACCGGTGTAAACGGGAAAAGAGCCATGGTCATAGATCTTGATTCTACAGATCCCGAAGGCTGGGACAAGGACAAGGATCCCCACTATGATATGCCCATAAATGATGCCATTATATATGAACTTCAGATAAGGGATCTTTCAAGCAGCAACAGTTCCGGGATAAAGAATAAAAGAAAGTATCTCGGCCTCATTGAAACCGGTACGAAGACCGAAGGCGGCGTTTCTACAGGCTTAGACCACATTAAGGAACTGGGTATTACTCATCTGCACATCCTTCCTTTTTATGATTTCGGATCCATAGATGAGAATAATTCCCTTGCCACCTTTAACTGGGGCTACGACCCTGTGAATTACAATGTTCCCGAAGGTTCCTTCTCCACAGATCCCAAGAATGGTGAAGTGCGGGTAAAAGAAGTTAAGGAAATGGTAAAGGGACTTCATGATAACGGCATTTCGGTGGTAATGGACGTGGTTTACAATCATGTCTACAACAGTGCCGAATTCTGCTTTAACAAGCTGGTTCCCGGCTATTTCTCAAGAGTTGATGACAACGGAAAGTACTCAAACGGTTCGGGCTGCGGCAATGATACCGCTTCCGAGCGTTCCATGGTGAAAAAGTACATTGTGGATTCGGTTAAATACTGGGCTGATGAATACCATATCGACGGCTTCCGTTTCGATCTGGTGGGACTCATCGATACGGAGACCATGAACGAGGTTATTAAAACCGTTCACGAGGATCATCCCAACGTGATCTTTTATGGCGAAGGCTGGACAATGTCTACAGCTGTAACAAAAGAGGGTTACAGCATGACTACACAGGTGAATTCCAAGATGGTTCCGGACATGGCTTTCTTCAGTGATGACATGAGAGACACTCTTAAAGGCAGTGTATTTTCAACCACTTCACTGGGATATGTTTCAGGGCTTACCGGAGTTACGGACAAGCTGACTTCTTACTATATGGCCGATCCCAACTGGACGGATGAGCCTGCGCAGATGGTGCAGTATGCATCCTGCCATGATAACAATACCCTTATTGACAGGATCACCTGTTCCACTCCGGATGCTTCGAGAGAAGACAGGATCGCCATGAACAATCTGGCGGCTGCCATTTATCTTACAGCCAGAGGCATACCTTTTATGCAGGCGGGAGAAGAAATGCTCCGTACCAAGGTAAACAGTGACGGAAGCTTTAATTCCAACAGCTACAATGCTCCGGATAAAGTGAACCAGCTTAAGTGGAACAATCTGGATGAAGAAGAATACAGAAATGTTTTTGAATATTACAAGGGGCTGATCGAATTCAGAAAAGCTCATGCTGCTTTAAGAGCATCGGATCATGATGTGATAAAGTCCTCGATGCGCCGTTTGACCGGTACTGAGGACAACGTGATCGCTGTCGAGACCGATGGCAAAGCAAGCGGAGATTGTGCCGACAGCATCATTGTGATCTTTAACTCCAACAAAAAAGAGACCGAAGTGACACTTCCCGACGGTAAATGGAGCATATGCGTCGATAAGGAAAAAGCAGGCGTGGAAAAGCTGGGTACCGCAAAGGGCAGTGTTACCGTACCTGCCATATCCGCCATGGTCCTTGTTAAAGGAAATACCGGAAGTAATAAGGGCATAAACAAGATCATCATGATCGTTTGTCCCGTAGTTGCCGGTCTGGGCGCGATAGCAGCGGGCTTGGCTGTTGCACTCGGCAAAAAGAAAAAGAAGGAAAATAATTCAGAAAACCGGAAGTGATAAAAACCCCCGGTGTTTAAAGTGCATCCCGAAGGAGAATTCTTACATTCGGGCAGTACTTTAAACACCGGGGGCTTTGTTTTATAGGAAAAATTGATCAATATCAGGCGGAATAACTTTCATGGATGACAGGTTTGGATTCCATATTCTTGTGAACATCGCTGGACCAGGCGATCTTTCTGTACTCGGAGGGGGTACAGTTGTGGCTGTCCTTAAATACACGGTTAAAGGTGGCAAGAGAGTTATAACCGCTTCTCATTGCTATATCCGCCACGGAATCACCCGTATCTATCAGAAGCAGTTCTGCATTGGTCATGCGTCGTTTCTGAAGGTATTCGTAATAGGTGACACCGGTGAAATCCTTAAAAAGACGGATAAAGTGAGACTTTGAAAAACCGGAGATGCCCACCACGGTGTCAAGAGGCAGGTCTTCCGAACAATGTTCGTTAATGTATTTACAGATACTGAAAAAGGTATCGATGTAGCTTTGCTGTCTCTGATGCTTTACTCCTGCGGTGCCGGAGTTCTGCATGAGGCAGATACGTCCCGCTTCCACAAAAAAGGAAAGAGTGAGGGCATGTATGCTGGCGCCGCAGAGGATGTCCATTTTTTCCTGCTCGTGGATTATCTTCCAAAGAAGGGAACGGAGTTTTTTATATTCATCGTTTTCTTCGTTTTTAGTAAAGATGGCACAGGGGAAGAAGCGGCTGTATGCTGCGTCAAATCCGCTGACCTCCCTGAGGATGGAATGTCTGACCTGAAAGATGAGCCTTTCACCGTCGGGAGGGGAGGTAAGAGTGTGCATTTCGCCGCTGGGAATGATGATGATATCCCCTTCGTTTAAAACGTGGTTAACGTTATCGATAAAGGCATTATATATGTTTTTTATGGGCATGATGATCTCAATGTCGGAGTGCCAATGGGCGGGATAGTCTTCATGTTTGGTGTTCATGTAGATCTTAAAACCGTCAAATTGGTCATGATGAACTATTTCTTTTGTACCATGCAGTTCTTCAATCATAAAGGATACCTTTCTGATGACTTATCATTTCTTCCTATTAAAATGATATCTGATTAAAAATAATCATAAAATATTTCTTAACGTTTTGTATTATACTGTAAGAATATACAAATTTCAACAAACAAAAAAAATATTTTTTAGGTATTATACACAGATTAAAAAGGTTAAATTTGGTTAAATGACATAATTAAAGTTTTTTTGTTAAATATACTCATGGGAATATTTGATCATTCTTTGGTACAGATTAGGAAGAAAAATGATAAATCAATGGTATAATCCAAATGTATAAGACGGAAATAAATGCCCCTACCGGGTAAATATAAAATATGTAAATGCGTAGTAATGTGTTTACGTGGAGGTATAGGTGAGTAACAGGATCAAAAACGTCAATTTCAACAAGACCAAGTTGGCGGAGTATAAAAAAATGGCAGAAGCCCTTGTGGCGAAAATGACTCTTGAGGAAAAATGCTCCCAGGTCCTTAACTGGGCACCTGCCATCGAAAGACTGAATGTTAAAAGCTATAACTGGTGGAACGAGGCACTTCACGGAGTAGCCAGAGCCGGTGTTGCCACCGTATTTCCCCAGGCTGTTACTCTTGCGGCGAGCTTTGACGAGGACCTTCTTGAAGAGATCGGAGATGCGGTTTCCACAGAAGGAAGAGCCAAATACAATAATCAGCAGAAATACGGAGATCATGACATTTACAAGGGACTTACCTTCTGGGCTCCCAACATAAATATCTTCAGAGATCCCAGATGGGGAAGAGGTCACGAGACCTACGGAGAAGATCCTTATCTCACTTCCAGACTGGGAACAAGATACATTGACGGTATTCAGGGAAAGGATGATAATTTTTTAAAGGCAGCAGCCTGCACAAAGCATTTCGCTGTTCATTCCGGTCCCGAAGGTATCAGACACAGCTTTGATGCAAAAGTAAACCAAAAGGATTTCTGGGAAACCTATCTCTATGCTTTTGAAAAGTGTATAGAGAACACACACGTAGAAGCCGTCATGGGTGCCTACAACAGAGTAAACGGCGAACCTGCCTGCGGAAGTAAGACTTTGCTTCAGGACATCTTAAGAGACAAGTTCGGATTTGAAGGACATGTTACCAGTGACTGCTGGGCTATCAAGGATTTTTATACCGGACACATGGTATGCAAGACACCTTTAGAGGCTGTTGCTCTTGCCATGAACAACGGATGCGATGTTAACTGCGGAGATCTGTTCAAGAACATGAAGCAGGCCGTTGACGAAGGTCTTGTTAAAGAGAGCAGACTGGATGAAGCACTTGTCCGTCTCTTTACTACCAGATACAAGTTGGGTATCATGGAAGGTCAGACTACAGAGTTTGACAAGCTGAGTCTTACGGATGTGGATACCGACGCCATGAAGGCTCTTAACTTAAAGGCTTCTTTGGAGTCCATTGTTTTACTTAAGAACGATAAGAACTTCCTTCCTCTGGATGTGAAGAAGATAAACACCATCGGTGTTATCGGACCCAATGCGGACAACAAGAAGGCTCTTGTGGGAAATTACGAAGGCACGGCTTCAAGATATGAGACAGTGCTGTTGGGAATTGAGGATTTTGTAGGAGATGACGTGAGAGTAATGTTCTCCGAAGGATGTCATCTCTACAAGGATAAAGTTGAAAACTTAGGACAGGTAAATGACAGAATGTCCGAAGTTAAAGGCGTTTGCGATAACAGTGACGTGATCGTTTGTTGCGTCGGATTGGATGCCGGTCTCGAAGGGGAAGAAGGAGATGCCGGAAACGCTTATGCCAGTGGGGATAAAAAAGATCTTTCCCTGCCGGGACTTCAGAATGAGGTCCTTAAATGTGTGCTGGATTCGGGAAAACCCGTGATCGTGGTGCTCCTTGCGGGAAGTTCTTTGGACTTGGGTTATGCCAAGGATAAGGCTGCAGCCGTTATATATGCAGGTTATCCCGGGGCGAGAGGCGGGAAAGCTGTTACCGATATCATCTTCGGTAAAGCAAATCCTTCGGGAAAACTTCCTTTCACATTTTACAATACAACCGAAGAGTTGCCGTCCTTCACCGACTATTCAATGAAGGGTAGGACATACAGATATATGGAAAACGAAGCCCAGTATCCTTTCGGATACGGACTCGGCTACAGCAGGTTTGAGGTTTCCGATGTTTCATTACCGACTTCCTGCGCTGAGGACAGGCTGGATACCGACGTGGAAGTCGGACTTACCCTGGAAAACAAGGGAGCCTACGACGGAGCGGAAGTGGTACAGGTCTATGTGGCCAGCGGAGAAGAAGGTGCTCCCAAGTATCAGCTCAAAGCTTTTAAGAAGATCCGGCTGAAGGCAGGAGAGAAGAAAAAGGTAACCTTACCGTTAAGCCGCGATTCCTTTGAGATAGTTAACGAAAAAGGGGAATTTTACGTTAACAAGGGAAAGAAATACAAAGTATACATCGGTATTTCACAACCCGACAAAGAAAGCGAAAAGCTTTTGGGCATGAAGCCTGCAGAAAAAGAGTTTGCCGTTATCTGAGGACTTGGAACAGAGGGATGTTCTGACGATCGCAACATTTGAGAAAGACTTGAAAGGAAAAAAAAGAAGATGGAGAACAATAGGGAAATAACAGCTTCGGTAAAAAAACGGAGCCCATGGAGGAAGTTTCTGATCTATATGAAAAGATATTGGCAACTGTACGCTATGCTGCTTTTGCCCATCATCTACCTGCTGGTGTTCAAATATCAGCCTATGAAGTATATCCTTATAGCATTTAAGGAGTATAAACTCAACACCAAGCTTTGGGATATGCCCTGGGCCAATACAGCAGGAAATCTGGACGTTTTCAAGTATTTCAAAAAGGCCATGAACACGGACTTCTACAATGCCTTGAGAAATAACGTGACACTGAACCTGCTGGATCTGTTCTTTGGTTTTCCCGCACCTGTCATCTTTGCACTCATTCTTAACGAACTTCCCTTTAAGAGGTTCAAAAAGACCGTGCAGACCATAGCATACATGCCTCACTTCCTTTCCTGGGTTATCATTTACAGCCTTTCCGTACAGCTGTTCGCTACAGGCAGTGGTCTCGTAAACCAGGTAATCACTCTTACCGGACGTGAAGCTATTCCTTTCCTTAATGAGCCCAATCACTGGATAGTAACTTATATCTTAATGGGTATATGGCAGAGCTTCGGATGGGGTTCCATCATCTATCTGGCCGCTATCGCAGGCATAAACCCGGAGCTTTACGAAGCAGCCTCCGTGGACGGAGCCGGACGTTTGAGCAAGATGTGGCATGTTACACTGCCGGGTATCAAGTCTACCATCGTAGTTCTTCTTATCATGAACCTCGGCGGTATCGTAGGCGGTGCCTTCGACAGGATATATGCGATGCAGAACCCTCTGGTTCTTGACGTTGCCGAGACTATTGCAACTTTCGTTTATAAAAACGGTGTAAAGCAGCTCAAGTTTTCACTTTCCACAGCTGTCGGTCTTTTCCAGTCGGTAGTCGGATTGTTCTTCCTGCTCAGTGCCAATGCGCTTTCGCGTAAACTTGGCGAACGCGGAATATGGTAAGGGAGGAGAACAAAGATGAGAGTTAAATCATTAAAAACCAGGATCGGTGACTGGATATTTGTACTGTTTTGTATATTGGTGGCTTTTGTTTGTCTGGCTCCCATGGTAAACCTTGCGGCAAAGTCGTTAAGTGCTTCCGAATACCTTATAAAACATGAGATCTATTTCCTTCCCAAGGGAATTAATCTTGATGCATACGAATATGTTTTTAAGGATTCAACATATGTAAGATCTTTTTTCTGGACAGTGTTCCTTACAATTATTTGTGCTTTTGTTTCACTGACCATGACTTCCCTTTGTGCTTATCCTTTGATCTACGATAAGTTAAAGGGTAAGGGGATCATCAATATCCTGATCACCATTACAATGTTCTTTAATGCGGGACTTATGCCCAACTACCTGCTCATGAAGCAGCTGAACCTTTTGAACAGTCCTCTTGTTCTTATTATCCCCAGCTGTTTGAGCATTTACAACATGATCATTATGAGAAGCTTCTTCTACGGTATTCCGGACAGCCTGAGAGAGTCGGCGGAAATAGACGGAGCATCTTACTTCAAGATATTCATAAGTATTTATCTGCCGCTTTCAAAGCCTGTTTATGCTACGCTTGCTTTGTTCTATGCGGTAGGCAGATGGAACGGATATACGGATGCACTTATGTACGTCACAAAGAAAGAGTACTATCCCTTACAGCTGTTCATGTACAATATCTTAAACAACATCAACAGTGTTGAGATCTCCACACAGGAGGGATTTTCAACACCCGGACTCAGTGAGTCCCTTAAGGATGCCATCGTTATGTTCTCGACGGTTCCCATCCTGTTGATCTACCCTTGGCTTCAGAGATACTTTATCGCAGGAGCTACATTGGGTGCAGTTAAGGAATGACCGGTCTGTCACTGCGACAAGCCGTTAATTCAAAATATTCCATTTCAAAAGGGAGGAAAAAGAAATGAAAAGAAAGTTAGTAGCATTGTTGCTGGCTGCAACCATGGTTTTATCCGTAACAGCCTGCGGCAAGGAGAAAGAAGCAGCTTCGACGACACCTACGCCCAAGGCTTCTTCATCCAACACAAGCAGTTCATCCAATACAGAAACTGCTAAGGCAACACCCACACCCGATCCTTCAAACGGTGAACTTGTAAACGGTAAATTCGTTAACACAAGAAAGATCACTGTTGAAGTTTACGATCGTGATTCCAAGACTCCTGCAGACAACAACGTATGGACAGATTGGATCAAAGAGCAGATGCTCCAGAAATACAATGTAGAAGTATCCTTCAGAGCTGTTCCCCGTTGGACAGAGGGTGATCAGATCAACAACCTTCTTGCAGCAGGTGATGCTCCGGATATCTGCTACACTTACAGCTATCCTACCATCCAGGCTTATGCAAACATGGGCGGTGTTCTTGATCTTAATCCCCTTCTTGCTCAGTACAAGCCTCTTCTTACAAATCTTTGGGATTGGCTTGGCGACGAGAACATTTACTATGATCAGGATCCTAAGACCGGCACAGTATGGGCAATCGAAGGAAGAAGAAACAATACCTATCGTATCAACACCTTTGTTCGTCAGGACTGGCTTGACAAGCTTGGTATGAAGGCTCCTACAACAACAGCTGAATTCGAGAAGATGCTCGTTGCATTCAAGGATAATGCTTCCACACTCCTTGGCAAGGATGCAGCTCAGATGGTTCCTTTCCTTCTCACACAGGATGTGGGCTGGACAGCAGCTCCCATCATCGAGTCCTTCATGGATCCCGATATCACAGATAAGGAACTCTACATCAACGGTTTCGATGACAGAAAGTTCACCGAAAACGGAACAAAGGAAGCTGTTAAGCTCCTCAACAAGTGGTACAACAACGGCCTCATCTGGAAGGATTTCTCCCTCCATGCATCAGGCGATTCAACAGGCGATGATATGTGCAAGGCAGGTTATGTAGGCGCATTCATCCAGAACTATGATTATCCTTTCCGTAACAACGAAGAAAGCATCAACGCTCTTCTTGCAAAGAATGTTGATCCTAAGGCTAAATTCGTAGCTATCAACTGCTTCACTGATAAGAACGGTAACTATACTCACTTCTCATACTCAGCAGCAGGCGATCGTAAGTCCTTCTTACCCGCTACAAACACAGAGCCTCTTGCATCACTTCTTTACCTTGATTTCATCTCTTCACCCGAAGTTGTAGAATATCTGCAGATCGGTATCGAGGGAATCAACCACCAGAAGCTTGAAGGCGGCGTTATCAAGATCTCCGGCGTTTCCGATGAGAACGTTAAGTACAACCAGAACTCCGGCCAGAACATCGATATCACTATGACATGTAACGGTCTCAGACTCAGCAGCGATGAGCTTACACGTAAGTCTCTTGCTTACGGTTACTCAGGCGTAGATGTAAATGACGTTGCCAACGCAATGGCAGTTGCAGAGAAGGATGCTGTATTACCTAAGAACGTTAACGTTGGTGAGATCGCAGCAGAAGCTGAAGGAACCGACCTTACCGGTAAGAGAGATGCTACCTTCAACCAGGCTGTAGTATGCAAGCCCGCTGATTTCGATAAGACTTGGGATGATGGAATGAAGACCTACCTCAATGCAGGTGGACAGGCTATCAAGAACGAGCGTGAAGCAGCATGGAATGCAAACTTCGGCAGCAAGACCATGATAGGCCAGTAATGGTTTGATGAAGTAAATTAGGCAATATTTGATAGCCATACAATAAAAATTGTATGGCTATCTTTTTCTTAAAAGTATATAATAGACGATAACAATATAATCACTCTATCATGGAGGAAAAGGTATGGGATTTAGGTTTGGTAAAAACATTAACAGAATAGCGCTTGAAAACAATCAGCTTAACGGAGTTATGAGGATTGCCAAGGCTTTTGGAAAAGATATCGAAAGTGTTTTCGGAGGAAAAGCCGAGATAGCTGAAGTTACTCCCAAGGATACCAGACTTGATAATGATATTATCATCAGAACCGATAATACCAAGTTTGATAATGAATATCAGTGCTATGAGATCTATACTGTCGGTAACACCATGGTCATTACCGGAAGTGATCTTCTGGGTACCATTTACGGTATGTTTCATGTTTCCGAAATGATAGGTGTTACACCCATGGTCTATTTCGGAGATGCAGAGCCTGTGAGAAGGAAGCAGATGATAGTCAAGGATTATCATTTCAGATCCAAGCAGCCCTCCGTTAAATACAGAGGCTTTTTTATCAATGACGAATGGCCCTGCTTCGGAACATGGATGAGTTCAAAATTCGGAGGAGCCAATGCTCTTTGCTATGAAGTTATATTTGAGTTCCTTCTCAGAATGAAGGGTAATTTCCTTTGGCCTGCCATGTGGGCAAGTTCTTTCCCCTGTGACGGCCCCGGAACCTTAAATGAAGAATTGGCCACGGAGCTTGGAATAACCGTTTCCTACTCACACCACGAACCCTGCCTCAGGGCTTCGGAGGAATGGAAACATGTATGCGGTGAGGATTCACCTTACGGTTCGGTCTGGAATTTTGACAAGAACGAAGAAGGACTTAAGAATTACTGGCGCGATTCCTTAAAGAGAAGCGGCAGGTTCAACCATCTGGTCACCATCGGCATGAGAGGGGAATATGATTCCGTCATGCTTGAAAATGCCACCCTTGAAGATAATATAAATGCTTTAAAGAAGATCATCCTTGCCCAGAAGGCATTGATCAAAGAGCAGGGAGTGGAACTTCCTTTGACGCTTGCGGTTTATAAGGAAGTGGAACAATACTTCTACGGGGATGAGAATACAGAAGGACTTATGCATTGGGATGAACTTAAGGATGTTATCTTAATGCTCTGTGAAGATAACCATGGCCACATGAGAGGCCTGCCCACGAAGGAAATGAGAAAACACAAGGGCGGCTATGGTATGTATTTCCATCTGGATTATCACGGCGGCCCCGTATCCTATGAATGGGTGAACTCCACATCCTTCCCTCAGGTATGGGAAGAAATGACGGAAGCCTATGATTTCGGGATCAAGGATGTGTGGGTAGTTAATGTGGGAGATATCAAGTTTAATGAGCTTCCTCTTTACTACTTTATGCAGATAGCCTATGACTATGAAAAGTGGGGTTCTTCAAACCTCAACAGTCCCGAGGAATTTACCTCCTTCCTTACGGATACTCTGTTTGAAAATGAAACTCCTACAGTAAAGAAGGAAATAGGAAAGCTTTTAACGGATGCTTATCAGCTTAATTCCCAGAGAAGACCGGAAACTGTTCACCACGGAGTATACAAGGTCTGTGACAATTTTGAAAACGATCGTATGATCAATTCCGTAGAAGAACTGGAAGACAGGGGCATTAAACTGAATAAAAAGATAAAGGCCGAATATAAGAACGGCTTCTATTCAATGATATACTGGCCTCTTATTGCCTCCACAAACCTTTACCTCATGTGGCTGTACAGTGATAAGAATATCCATTTTGCAAAACAGGGAAAGGCCATAGCTAACTTCTACGGCAAGCTGGCAACTGAACGTATAGCAAGGGATAAGGCACTTGCCAATGAAATGGACAGATTCAAAAAAGGCAAGTGGCATGGCATGCAGCTGGAAGCACATGTGGGATTTACCACCTGGAATGATTTTGATATGCGTATGCCTGTTGTTGCCGATTTTACACCTGTAGAAAAGCCTTCCTTAAAGCTTTCTCTTGCAGACAGAGAAAAGGTCTACGTAAGAGTTTACGGAAAACCCATGAAGATAGACATTGACAGATCCCTTTCTTATCTGGAGATAGCCAACTCAGGTATGGGAAAGATAGAGTATACCATATCTGAAAACACGGAGGAGGGTAAGACAGAGATCCTTAAGGATCAGACACCTATGCAGGATCTTTACAAAATGATCCGTGCCGCAGGAGATGACAAGGACCATGTTTATACAGTATCAGGATCCGATGGGACCGTTGTCGAGATCGTGAGTCACGGTTTCGGTGTTGAGTTCATTAAGACAGACAGGCGGGTTTTCGGTACAGTAAAGGATTACGAAAGAGAAGGTGCCATCAACTTAAAAGCTTCCGATTACACAAGACTGATACCTGCGGAAAGCGGTCGGTTCGTTCTTCTTAAAGGATACGGCAAATATGAGGAAGGTCTTAAAGTCCTTGACAGGATCGATGATTACGGTCAGAGAGAAAAAGCTCCCAAAGCTGTTTGGGAATTTGAAAGTCCTTATGAAGGCAAGCTTCATATAGAACTTGTTACTGCACCCACCAATCCTCTTAAGTTCGGAGGTGCATTAAATCTTAAAGTAGCAGTTAATGACAAGAGTAAGAAGATCAATCTTGTGCCGGAAGATTTTAAAGCGGGTGAAAACAGCGATCCTCGCTGGTGCAGAGATGTTATAGCTCAGGAAAGAAGAACTTTCTTTGAGGCTGACATTGTGAAGGGAACAAATACAATTGAGATCACAGCCATGGAAGTGGGAGTGATCATTGAAAGGGTGATAATTTATGGAACGGATGACTCCTACAGACGCAGTATCCAAGGGTAAGTTTTATTATCTGATGAAGAACAAGGCAATCTGCGGATTGCCTCAGCCCGGGGGCAAAAATATTCAATACCTTTATCAAAACGGAAGAATAGCAAATGCCTCCAGGATCATCGGAAATATAGAAGACGAAGAGATGTTAAAAATGGTGGAAACAGCCGATGGCTTTAAAAAGCTGATAGCCGGCATAGGAATATCGGCTGAGCTTTCGGAAGACACCAAAGCCTCTGCCGATAAGACTCTCTTTGCATTTCAGTTTTATGGACACAAGGATCCTTATGTAACGGGAACAACATTTACAAAAGAGGTACCTTTGACCGGTGTTGAAGAATATATAGATCTTTCAACGATCAATTGGTCAGAGGACGATGACGTTCCGGGACAGATACGTTTTGAATTCGAGGTTCCCGAGGTTTCCGCAAGTGTTACGGTAAAGCTCTATCTGCAGCCGGGATTTGATGCTCCGGAGGCTGTTCCCGACAGAAAGCCGGATCTTACTTCAGATGCATATAAGAACATCATATCCCGTTCGATAATGAATTACGGTAATCTTACCCGTATCCAAAAGGCTATGGAAGATGCAAGAAACGGAAAAGAAGTTACCCTGGCTTTTATCGGAGGTTCAATTACCCAGGGTGCCGGAGCCATACCTATCAATAACAGGTGCTATGCGTATCTTACTTACCTTAAATTCTGCGAGATCTGCGGCAAAAAGCCGGATGAGAACATAAAGTATGTTAAGGCCGGAGTTGGCGGCACTCCATCAGAGCTGGGCATTTTAAGATATGACAGGGATGTTACTCAAAACGGCAAAATAAAGCCGGATATTGTTATAGTTGAATTTGCCGTAAACGATACCGATGACGAGACTAAGGGAGTATGCTTTGAATCTCTTGTGAAGAAGATCATGAAGGGAGACAAGGCTCCGGCCGTAATGATACCTTTCATGGTATTTGCGGATGACTTTAACCTTCAGGACAGACTTTCAACTGTAGGATATAAATACAACCTTCCCATGGTCAGCCTTAAGAACGCTGTTTTGCCTGAGTTTTATCTTACGGATAAGGAAAAGGCTGTTATACACAAGAATGAGTATTTTTACGATCAGTTCCATCCTACAAATCTGGGACACAGGGTGGCTGCGGATTGCCTTGGCGAGATCTTTAAGGCCGCGGATATATATGCCAAAAAGAACCTGCCGGTCAAACTTGATGTGGCACCTGCCATCGGAGCGGATTTTGAAGATGTGAAGCTTTTTGATACAAAAGACAGTTTTGAAGGTGCTGAGATCAGTGTGGGCTCCTTCACGGAAACCGATAAGGAACTTCAGTCCGTGGAAATGAATTTTGATCTGACCCAGACTCCCGAGTTCCCGTACAACTGGCATCATGTTTCGGGTAAAGATGAGTTCGTTCTTAAGATAAACTGCTCGAAGCTGTTCATTATCTTTAAGGACAGTTCCTCTCCCGAGTACGGTACGGCGGAAGTACTTGACAATGATAAAATATCGGTTACAATGAATCCACGTAAGGTGGGCTGGACCCATTGCCATGCGATGCTTGTTTTTAATGAAAATTCTCCTTCCGACCACAAGGTGGTTGTGCGTATGCAGGAGGGAGACGAGGACAAGAAATTCACTATCCTTGGTTTTGGAGCCGTAAAATAATTCCCGCCTCGATGGAGAGAAGATGAGAACACTTTTTAATGGGAATTGGAAGTTTTTAAAGACCGGACTTGATGCCGAAAAGGCAGAAGTTTTGGCAAAGGAAGAAAAATTTAAGGCCGTGGAGATACCTCATGACTGGCTGGTGCATGATACCGCCAATCTTTATGAGGATTCTCTCGGCTGGTATATTAAGGACTTTGAAAAGCCCGAAATACCTGAGGGAGGCTATGCCTTCCTCTATTTTGACGGCGTTTACATGGACTCTGAGGTTTATGTGAATGATATTAAGATAGGGGAATGGAAATACGGTTATTCCTCCTTCTTTTTTGATATAACAACTGCTCTTAAAAACGGCACCAACAGAGTGCTGGTTTTGGCAAGGAATCAGAGCCCCAATACCAGATGGTATTCGGGAGCAGGCATATACAGAAACGTCTATATGATAGTAAAGGCCTGCGATCATCTGGAGATCGACGGTACATATGTCCACAGCGATACCGTAAGTCTCCGGGAGGACGAGGGAGATTTTGATATTACCGTAAGCAGTAGGTTAAGGACAGAGTCCGAGGACTTGATCTTAAGATGTTCGATCTTTGAAAAAGCTTCGGATAAAGAGGCTGTATTTGTGAAAGAAGTGAAGGTTTCGGGAGATGAGGCCGGCTTTAGGGAAAGAATAGAGAACCTTAAGCTCTGGGATCCGGCATCGCCCGTGCTTTACAGATTCAGGGCTGAGCTTTTGAAAAAAGGAGAGCTCGTCGACAGTGATGAATTCAATATCGGATTTAAAGATATCAAAATGGATCCGAACAAGGGACTGTTCATTAACGGCCGTCATTTTAAGATAAACGGTACCTGTGAACATCACGATCTGGGTATACTTGGTGCCGCTGTAAACAAGGAAGCCATAGCCAGAAGGCTAAGGAAACTTAAAAAGATCGGCGTGAATTCCATAAGGACCAGTCACAACATGCCCGCCAGAGAGCTGCTGGACCTTTGCGATGAAATGGGCTTTCCTGTAATGATCGAATCCTTCGACATGTGGGAAGGGGCAAAGACTAAGTATGACTATGCCAGATTCTTTAAGGAATGGAGTGCGAAGGACGTAAAGAGCTGGGTTTGCCGTGACAGAAACAGGGCCTGTCTTCTCATGTGGTCCATAGGTAATGAGATCGGAGATACCCATGCATCGGCGCATGGTCAGGAGATCACCAAGTACCTGATGGAGGAAGTGCGTAAACACGATCCCTTAAAAAACGGAGCTGTTACCATAGGATCCAATTACATGCCCTGGGAAAACGCCCAGAAATGCGCGGACATCCTTAAGGTAGCCGGATACAACTATGCCGAAAGATATTATGATGAGCACCACAAACAGCATCCCGACTGGGTGATCTACGGAAGTGAGACCGCTTCTCTGGTTTCCAGCCGCGGTGTTTATCGTTTCCCTTATGACAGAGTGGTAATGTCTGAAATAGACGAGCAATGTTCCTCCCTGGGCAATTCAAATACCAGCTGGGGAGCCAAGTCTGTGGAGGACTGCGTAAAAGCTGAGAGAGACCATGACTTCTCCATGGGACAATATCTCTGGACCGGTTTTGACTATATCGGAGAGCCTACTCCTTATCACACCAAGAACAGTTACTTCGGCCAGTTTGATACCGCAGGTTTTCCCAAGGACGGTGCCTTTGTTTTTGCGTCCGAATGGACAAGACCCGAAGACGGTATCGTTCTTCATCTGTTCCCCTACTGGGACTGGAACGAAGGGCAGCTGATCGATGTGAGATGCACCACCAATTGTTCGGCTGCAGAGCTTTTTGTTAACGGAAAGAGCATGGGCTGTAAAGAGATAGATCATGCCCACGGCGATGTTCTGGTTCCCACCTGGAAGGTTCCCTACCACCAGGGAGAGATAAGGGTTGCAGCCTATGACAGTGATCATAAAAAGGTGGCAGAAGCAGTGGAGCATTCCTTCTCAGATGCAGTCACTCCCCTCATTCAGGTCGAAGAGGCTGAAGGCATCAGAACGGCTTCGGAAGGTAGCGATAAGGAAACAGTTTCCTGCCTTATCCCTCAGGATGGCAGAAGCCTGTATTTCGTTGACATTTCAATGCTGGATAAGGATGGCTTTGAAGTGAAGAATGCCATGAACTATGTACAGGTCACGGTATCGGACAATGCCCGCCTTTTGGGCCTTGATAACGGTGATTCCACCGACTATGACCAATATGAGAGTAATGTTCGTAAGCTCTTTAACGGAAAACTTATGGCCATGGTTAAAAGCACGGGCGAAGGTGATATAAAGGTTACCGTTAAAATGCTTAAGGACAGGATCCCCGTAAGAAAGATAGAATTATGCACGGAAGGATCAAGCCTTGATCCGGAGCATAACGATATAAAGGTAAAGGCAAAGGTTTATCCTGAAAATGCAGTTTGTGACCTTCATTGGATCGCAGTAAACAGCGCAGGCATAGAGATAAGCTATGTGAAAGTGGAAGCAAAGGATAACGAAGCTGTTGTTTCCGCCATCGGAGACGGCGACTTTACTCTGAGGTGTTATTCAACGGAAGGGGACAAGATAACCATAATATCCCAGCTTGAAATGAAGGCTGAAGGCTTTGGAGAAGCATTTCTGGATCCATATAAGTTTGTATCCGCAGGGCTTTATTCCGATTCTGTGGGAAATGTGGGTTGCGGAAACGAGAAGGGTGTGGCTACGGCATCCGACGGAGAAAGCGGTTTTGTTCTGAGTAACCTTGATTTCGGAGATTACGGATCGGATGAGTTTACCATCTGGATCTTCAGTCTTTCGGGAGCAAATTTCCCTGTGGATGTTTATGACGGAAATCCCGAAAAAGGAGGAAGATTCCTTACCACCATCAACTATTGCAAGCCTTCTATCTGGAATGTTTACCAGGAAGAGACCTATAAGCTACCCGAGAAACTTAAAGGGATACATGAGCTCTGTTTTATGACTACAAATAAGCTGCATTTCAAGGGATTTGTATTTAAGAAATACAATAAGGCTTATGAAGAGCTGGATTGTTCCTTCCTGGCATCCGTAACCGGAGATTCCTTTGACAGGACGCCAAATGCAGTGCTTAACATCGGAAACAACGTTACCCTTACCTTTAATGACATGGATCTTTCCGAAGGAGCCTCAAGCATACGTATTCTCGGCAGGACGGATCTTCCCAAGTGTTCTCTTCATCTCCATCTGGAAAGCGGTAATGAGACAAAGACCGCAATCCTGGAATTTACTGCAGGAGATAAGGGATATATGGATTTTGATCTTAAAGATATGCGTGGATCCGGAAAACTTGAATTCATTTTCCTTCCCGGAAGCAGATTTGATTTTTACGGCTTCAGGTTTTCAAAGTAAACAGCCTTTCTTATAGGTTATATTTGAAAATTTCATTTGCATAATCAGTGCATATAGGCTAAAATATTTCAATTGATGATATATTAGGCTTATATGCATTTTTTTGCGGAATGACTTACTTGGAGGTTTAATTTTATGGGAATGGGTAATATTTTTAATCCTGATAATGCTTTTTTTACTTTCATGGGGAAGGCGTTTGATATAATTGTACTTAATCTGGTCTGGTTACTGTTGTATGTTCCTTTCGGGGGCTTTCTCTATTTATACGGATCTACACAAAATTTTATTTTTCTGGTATTGGCTGTAGCTTCTCTTGTGGTATTTATCCCTTCAATGATCGCCATGTATTATTCGGTGGTTAAATCGGTAAGACGTTCCAGAAGTTATGCTGTAAAGGAGTTTATAAGAAGCTTTAAGGCAAACTTCAGGCAGGGCGCTTTGACATCAGTGATCTTTTTTATTCTTGCATGGCTTTTATATATTGATTTTCAATATTCCTGGGCTCTTGTTAAGGAGCAGGATCCGAAGGGTGTTATTTTCCTCGGTGTATTCCTGATCATCACATTCTTTATATCCGGATTGTTCATTTATTTATGCCCTGTGATCTCAAGATTCAGCATGGATCTTAAGTCGGCCTTTAAGTTTTCCTTTGGTATTTCCGTCAAACATTTCTGGTGCACCATTCTTTCATTTCTCATGTGGGTTGCGGTGATCCTTCTCACTTATCTCACCATGGGCTTTGTACTCCTTTTCGGAGTGGCTCTCGGAACCCTTTTGGGCTCTTTCATGATGGAAAAGGTATTGAAGAAATATGTCCTTCAGACCATTGAAAACCAAAAGAAGGCTGCGGAAGAAGCAGGAAACGGAGAAGATGTGATCGGTGGAGCGGATGCTCCCACGGGAATTGCAAAGCCTGAATACACGGAATCCTTTGAGGACGGAGGAGAGAACACCAAGAAGGATGAATGGTATCTTGAGTAAAGAGATCTAATGGGGAAGCACTTCTTTTAAATATCGGATTAGAGCTTATGATCGGGAGATTTATGAAGGAGAGAAGAGAATGGAGTTAAATCGTACTGATATTGAGGGAATAATCTACGGTTTTACAAAACATCCCTTTGATGTATTGGGTCCAAAGGTGATGGGAGACATGACCAGGATCTGCTGTTTTTATCCTGATGCCTGCGGGGCTGTTGTTAACCTGAAAGAAGACGGCAGCAAGTTTGAGATGCAGAGACTTGATGACAGAGGTTTTTACGGTGTTATGATACCGGGAACCGAAAATAAAGCCTATACACTTACTTTATACTATCCGGACGGTACAGATTACGAGACCGAGGATGCCTATGCCTTTGATCCGGCTCTTGATGAAGAGGCTCTGGACCTTTTTAACAAGGGTATCAACTATGAAATATATAAGACTCTGGGAGCAAAGGTGATGAAGCTCAACGGGGTAAAGGGCGTGCGTTTTGCCGTTTGGGCACCGAATGCGTCCTCTGCCGGCGTTGTGGGCGATTTTAACCTTTGGGACAGAAGAAGATCCCTTATGGAATTCGATGAAAAGCACGGTGTTTATTCCCTGTTTGTTCCGGGACTTGATAACGGTGCTCTCTATAAATTTGCGGTTACTACCAAGGGCGGCGCTACCATATTTAAGGCCGACCCATATGCCACCTGTTCACAAAAGAGGCCGGACAATGCCTCAGTGGTATTTGATATAGATAATTTCAAATGGAGTGACAGCTCATGGATCAAGAAGCGTGAGAAGGAAGACCCTCTTAAAGGACCCATGAACATTTATGAGGTCCATTTGGGAAGCTGGAAGAAGCCTTCCGAAGAAGACGGCAGCTTTTACAATTATCGGGAATTGGCGGTAATGATCTGTGAATATGTGAAGGAGATGGGCTATACCCACGTGGAACTTCTTCCCGTGATGGAACATCCCTTTGACGGTTCCTGGGGATATCAGGTTACCGGATACTATGCGCCCACCTCCAGATTCGGAACACCTTCCGATTTCATGTATTTTGTAAATTATATGCATAAGAACGGGATAGGAGTTATCCTTGACTGGGTTCCGGCTCATTTCCCCAAGGATGCCTTCGGTCTGGCAAAGTTTGACGGTACCTGTCTTTATGAGCATTTTGACAAGAGAAGGGGAGAACATCCGGACTGGGGAACTTTGATCTACAATCTGGAGCGCCCGGAAGTGTCCAACTTCCTGATCGCTAATGCCATGTACTGGGTTGAGGAGTTTCATGCCGACGGTATCAGAATGGATGCGGTAGCTTCCATGCTTTATCTGGATTACGGACGTAAGGACGGAGAATGGCTGCCCAATCCCTTCGGCGGCAGAGAAAACTATGATGCCATGGAATTCCTTAAACATCTGAATTCCATGATGAATAAGAGAAACAAGAATGTTCTCATGATAGCCGAAGAATCCACCGCCTGGCCCAATGTTACCGGCGTGGTGGAGGAGAACAACAGCCTGGGCTTCACCTTAAAGTGGAACATGGGCTGGATGAACGATTTCCTTAAATATATGGAGCAGGATCCTTTGTTCAAAAAAGGAGTTCATGGCTGTCTTACATTCTCCATGATGTATGCTTACAGCGAGAAGTTTGTATTGGTGCTTTCTCATGATGAGGTGGTTCACGGCAAGGGTTCATTGGTTAATAAGATGCCGGGCCAATACGAAGAGAAATTTGCAAACCTTAGAGCAGCATACGGCTTTATGATAGGTCATCCCGGAAAGAAGCTCCTTTTCATGGGACAGGATTTTGCCCAGTTTTCCGAATGGAATGAGGGGAAGAGTCTTGACTGGTGGCTCATAGACAAATACGAGATGCACGGTAAGATGCATCTGTATTGTAAGGACCTCTTTAATCTGTATTGCAGCGATCCGGCTCTTTACGACATGGATTTCATCCCGGAAGGCTTTAAATGGATGAGCTGTCAGGATGCGGATCACAGCATAGTCTCCTTCATAAGAAGGGGAAAAGACGGCGGCTGTCTCCTGTTTGTTTGCAATTTCACACCCATTGTGTACAAGGACTTTGTTCAGGCAGTTCCCGAAGCAGGAAAATATAAGGAGATACTTAATTCGGATAATGTGAAGTACGGCGGACAGGGTAATGTAAATCCCAGAGTTTTAAGATCCAAGGCTGTACCGAAAGATGGACAGGACAATTCCATCGTTATGGATCTGCCTCCTCTCGGAGTGGCAGTATTCAGAGAAGTTAAAGAACAATCCGTTAAATCGGATCGTAAATAAAATGACTCCGCTTCCCAAAGAAACGGGCGAAAGGAAAAAGAAATGTCAGATTTAATTCAGGAGATATTCGGCGTTGACGTTTTTAACGAGACCGTCATGAAGCAAAGCCTGCCGGAAAATGTATTCGCATCTCTTAAGAAAACCATGGAGAACGGCGATGAACTGGATCCGGCCATAGCCGATGTGGTGGCAAATGCCATGAAGGATTGGGCCATTAAGAAAGGTGCAACTCATTATACCCATTGGTTCCAACCTATGACCGGTATAACAGCCGAAAAGCATGATTCCTTCATTGCGCCCGGTGAAGCGGGTAAAGTTATAATGGAGTTTTCGGGCAAGGAGCTTATAAGAGGCGAGTCCGATGCTTCCTCTTTCCCTTCGGGAGGTTTGAGAGCGACATTTGAAGCCAGAGGCTATACGGCATGGGATTGCACTTCCCCTGCCTTTGTAAAGGAAGACGCTGCAGGCGTTACTCTTTGCATTCCCACAGCCTTTTGTTCTTATACGGGAGAAGCTTTGGACGAAAAGACACCTCTTCTTCGTTCCATGGATGCTTTAAGCCGTGAATCCGTGAGAGCACTTAAGCTTATAGGAAAAGAGGATGTTACTCACGTATCCGTTTCGGTAGGTCCCGAGCAGGAGTACTTCCTGGTGGATCATAAGAAATATATGCGCCGTGAAGATCTGATCTTCACCGGCAGAACCCTGTTCGGAGCACCCGCTCCCAAGGGACAGGAAATGGATGACCATTACTATGGCGCCATTAAGGAAAGAATAGCTTCCTACATGAAGGAACTGAATGCGGAACTCTGGAAGCTGGGAGTTCTTGCGAAGACCCAGCATAACGAAGTTGCACCTGCTCAGCATGAGCTGGCTTGTATATATACAACCGCAAATACTGCCTGCGATCACAACCAGATCGTTATGGACACTATGAAAAAGGTGGCAAAGCGTCACGGCCTTGAGTGTCTGTTAAATGAAAAGCCCTTTGCGGGAGTAAACGGATCCGGTAAGCATGACAACTGGTCTGTGGTTACCAACCTGGGTGAAAACCTTTTGAAGCCCGGTAAGGAGCCTCACAAGAACCTTGCTTTCCTGATCTTCTTAAGTGCGGTCATTGCTGCGGTAGACGATCATGCCTTGCTCCTTCGCTGCTCGGCATCCACCCCCGGAAACGATAACCGTCTGGGCGGAAGCGAAGCACCGCCGACAGTCATCTCAGTATTTTTGGGAGCACAGCTGGATGATATCGTTCATCAGATCATAGAGACAGGTACAGCTCAGGATTGCAAGAAGAAGGAAACCATGCTCATGGGCGTTTCTTCACTTCCCAAGCTCAGAAAGGATGTTACGGACAGAAACCGTACTTCACCCTTTGCTTTTACCGGAAACAAGTTTGAGTTCCGTATGGTATCCAGCCAGCAATCCATAGCTATGCCCAATACCGTTTTGAATACCATAGTTGCGGATGCACTTTCACAGTTCTCGGATGCACTGGAAGCAAATCTTAAGAAGCCCGATGCTAAAGACCTTGAGTGCGAAGTAATGAAACTGGTGCGTGAGTCTCTTATTAAGCACGAACGCATTATCTTTAACGGAGACGGCTATTCGGAAGAATGGCAGAAGGAAGCTGCAAGACGCGGCCTTCCCATGGCCAAGACCATGGTTCAGGCCAATGAGGCTCTTACCCTTCCGGAGACCATCGAAACCTTTAAGAGACAGCATGTCCTTTCGAAAACAGAGCTGGAAGCAAGACAAGAGATCAATAACGAATTCTATGCCAAGGCTCTTAATATTGAAGCCAAGACAATGATCGAAATGGCCGCAAGACTTTATATTCCCGCAGTCATCCGTTATTCCAAACGTCTGGCCGATTCCATCAATGCCATTAAGGAAACGGGATTGGGATTCACCACAGAGGTTCAGGCAAATCTCTTAAAGAAACTTTCCGATCTTCTTAAAGAAGCATCGGATGCCCTTGACAGGCTGAGAGAGGAGAACGATCTCGCCCGAGGCACAAAGAACGAGAAGGAAAGAGCACAGATCTACAGCACAAGAGTTAAGCCCGCAATGGATGCCTTGAGACGTCCCATTGATGAGCTGGAGATAATTGTGGACAAGAGATTCTGGCCCGTACCCACCTATGAGGATCTCATGTTTGAGGTATAAATGACAAAAAGAGCAGGAACAGCTATTTCTCTTTTGTCTTAAGATATATGTTTTAACAGAAAGGATTTATATTTAATGATTCAGGCTAGTAATATCACACTTCGTCTCGGAAAGAGAGCTCTTTTTGAAGACGTTAATATCAAATTTACCGAAGGTAACTGTTACGGTATCATCGGTGCCAACGGTGCAGGTAAGTCCACCTTCCTCAAGATCCTTAACGGACAGCTGGAGCCCACAAAGGGAGATGTTATCATCACTCCCGGACAGAGACTTTCTTTCCTGCAGCAGGACCACTTTAAATATGATGCATATAATGTTATGGATACGGTTATCATGGGTAATAAGCGCCTCTATGACATTATGAAGGAAAAGGAAGCTATTTATGCAAAGGAGGATTTCACCGAAGAGGACGGTATCCGTTCCGCTGAGCTCGAAACCGAATTTGCCGAGATGAACGGATGGGAAGCTGAAAGCGATGCGGCTACACTCCTTAACGGACTCGGAGTTGACACCTCCCTTCATTACGCTCAGATGGCTGATCTCACAGGTCCCGTAAAGGTGAAGGTACTCCTTGCCCAGGCTCTTTTCGGTAATCCGGACATATTGCTTCTCGACGAGCCTACCAACCACTTGGATCTGGACGCTATCAACTGGCTGGAGGATTTCCTTATCGATTTTGACAATACGGTCATCGTGGTTTCCCATGACCGTTATTTCCTGAATAAGGTATGTACTCATATTGCCGACATTGACTATGCAAAGATCCAGCTTTATGCAGGTAACTATGACTTCTGGTATGAATCCAGTCAGCTCATGGTGCGCCAGATGAAGGAAGCCAACAAAAAGAAGGAAGAGCAGATCAAGGAACTCCAGGAATTCATTCAGAGATTCTCGGCCAATGCATCAAAGTCCAAGCAGGCCACATCACGTAAGAGAGCTCTTGAAAAGATCGAGCTTACGGACATCAGACCTTCTTCCAGAAAGTATCCTTATATCGATTTCAGACCCAACAGAGAGATCGGTAATGAAGTTCTGGAGATCAAGAACCTTTCCAAGACCATTAACGGAGTAAAGATCCTGGACAACATCAATATGGTTGTGGGAAGAAACGATAAGATCGCTTTTGTAGGCGGTAATACCATAGCAGCAACCACCCTGTTTAAGATCCTCATGGGCGAGATGGAACCTGATTCGGGAAGCTTTAAGTGGGGTATCACCACATCCCGGAGCTATTTTCCCAAGGATAATACAGAGATCTTTAAGGGACAGGAGAATATCGTTGAACACCTTATGCCTTACTCTACAGTGGACGATGTTACCTACGTAAGAGGCTTCCTCGGAAGAATGCTTTTTGCGGGAGAAGAAGGTGTTAAGAAGGTTAATGTCCTTTCCGGAGGTGAGAAGGTGAGAGTAATGCTTTCCAAGATGATGCTCATCGGTGCCAACGTTCTTATTATGGACGAGCCCACCAACCATCTGGACATGGAATCCATCACTTCTCTTAACAACGCACTTATCAAGTTCCCGTCAGTAGTGCTGTTTACAGCTCTTGATCATCAGTTCATCCAGACTGTCGCCAACCGTATCGTGGAGATCGTTCCCGGCGGAAGCATGATAGATAAGGTATGCACCTATGATGAATACCTTGAAAGCGATGAACTTGCCAGAAAGCGTCAGGTACTTACATCACAGGTGGAAGAGGAAGACTGATTTTGATAAGATCAAAAAATACAATTACAGATATTAGATCGCAAAACTTACCTTTGGGAGCTTATGCGGAGAAGGACGGCAGCTGTCGTTTCTCCGTAAGCCTCCCAAAGGCTTTATATTGTTTGCTCTGCATTTGTGATGATAAGGGCAGGGTTATTGAAGAAAAAGAAATGCACAGGAATAAGAACGGCATATTTACCACAGTTGTGGAAAAGACGCCGGAATCCTATGCTTTTAAGGCTGACGGGAAAATGATAAATGATCCCCATGCCTTTTGCTTAAGAGGAAGAGAAGCGTTCGGCAAAAGGGCCGGAGAGCCGGAGACAGCTGTAGTTAATACTACTGTTTTTGAAGATGATTTTTCTTTTGATCCTTCGGAACTGATCCTGTACAAACTTCATGTAAGAGGCTTTACCGCGGACAAGGCGTCGGGTGTTGCTCATCCCGGGACTTTTAAGGGTATCACCGAAAAGATCCCTTATCTTAAAAAACTCGGGATTACCGGCATTCTACTGATGCCTGTTTATGAATTCGACGAGTGTCTTCCCGGAAACGAACTTAATTTCTGGGGCTACGGTGGTGTGAACAGTTTCTTTTTTGCACCCAAGGCATCCTATGCCTCGGAACCCGGCAGAGCTTACGAAGAGTTCGGAGAAACGGTTAAAAAACTTCATGATGCGGGTATCGCCGTATTTATGGAGATGATGTTCGGAGAAGAAACTTCCGAAAGCCTGATCGCAGCATGTTTAAGACATTGGGCCGTAGACCTCGGAGTGGACGGCTTCAGGATAAATGACTGGCAGATATCCGTTCCTTCTCTGGTGACCGATCCCTATCTTGCCAATTGTATCTTTATGGTGACCGATGCGGAAGAAAGACTGGTAAACCTTTATCCCGGAAGGATCTTAAGATACAACGATACTTTTATGAATGACATGAGGCGTTATATTAAGGGAGATGAAGGAATGGTTCCCGCTCTTTATGACTATATGAAGAACAGGAGTAAAAGTGCCGGGGTAAGATATATTACAGATCATAACGGATTCACGTTAAAGGATCTTTATTCCTATGACGTGAAACACAATGAAGCCAACGGCGAAAACGGCCGCGACGGTAAAGACATCAACTACAGCTGGAACTGCGGTGAAGAGGGAGATACAAAGAACAGGAAGATCAATAAACTCAGGCTTAAGATGATGAAAAATGCCCTTCTTACACTTTTCATGTCCGGAGGAGTTCCCATGCTGCTGGCAGGGGATGAATTCGGTAATTCCCAAAAGGGCAACAACAATGCATGGTGCTGTGACGATGAGACCGGATGGGTCAACTGGTCCGGCGTTTCCGGAAACAGAGAATTGACCAGGTTTGTGAAGGAACTTGTCAAGATCAGAAAAGAGCATGGTTTATTCACCAGACAGGTAATGCTCAGCGAGATCGACAGGACCGGCTGCGGAATGCCGGAGATCTCACTTCATGGGGAAACCCCCTGGAGGAGCGATTATCGGCCTTACAATCGTCTTGCAGGCATATATTTTTGCGGCCGGGCGGCGAAAGATGAAATTGACGATGATTTTTATATAATATATAATATGCATTGGGAAAAACATCTTTTTAAGATCCCTTCTATGGACGGAGGAAGATTTGAGATATTGATCTCCACGGATAAGGATGAGAAAAGTCTTTATGCGGAGGAAGAGATATCCGTGGGACCCAGGACTATAGTGATCCTTAAGAAAAACAAGGCGGAGACCGGAGATGTCAAAGGAAAATAAGATTTCATTTACAGCTTTTCATATAAAGATCATGGCATTGGTCCTTTTTATCGCCGGAAGATCACTGATCCAGCTGGGCTACACCCATGCAGTGGGGGACAGCTTTTCGGAAGGACCCTGGGCCGGTTTTTATATCACAGGTTACATCCTGACCTTTACGGCTATGCCCATGATCTGCTTTCTGACAGCGGAAGCGGCAATGAAAACAAGGAACTTAAGGCAGTATTTTACGAGACTCACGGTAGCGGCCGTGCTTACAGAGTTCCTGCTTGATACGGTATCCTTTGGAAGAGTGCTTTTTGATAACGGTTTTAAGGAGTTTATAAAGGCTGCTTTTTCCGCACATTTTAATCTTTATTTCGCTTTGATACTGGGTTCTGTAACCGTGGTGATCTGCGAAAGATTGATAAAAAGGAAGTTTTCCGCGGGAAGTATTCCCTATGTGGTTTTAACGGTACTGACCATTTGGGGCTTTTCCATGGTGGCCCATTTTGCCGGATTCGAACAGGGAACATTGACGGTACTTCTCATATCAGGTTTTTATTTCTTCAGTGACAATCGTCTTTTTAAACTGGTCAGTGTGGTGATCATTCACGTACTGGCTTGGGGACGAACAAATTCCGTCTTTCTTTTTGCACCTGTTCTGGGCTGTGTGCCCGTTATGATGTATAACGGCAGGGAAGGAAGAAAAAACGGGCTTATAAGACTGATCACATATACGGCTTATCCTGTATGCTATGCTGTTGTGCTTATGGTCTTAAAATTAATGGGGTGAATTATTTGAAACAACTAAAGATCACGGAAATGAACAAGTTCATGGGGAAGCTTTTAAAGAGCGAAGCTTTTGACGACTTTCTCCTTAGGGAAGGAACCGTCAGGACCTTTATGGATTTTGTCTATTCCGGAGAATTTCACGGGGATTATTTCGACTCCGGGGAAAGAGACGGTTTAGCAGCGGAAAGATATGCCTGCTGGCGCGATGTTAAGGAAAACGTATTGGGAGTTATCCGGGGAAAGCATACGCCGCTTTTGATTCAACTGTCTTTTCTGGCGGGATCGGAGCTTAAAAAAAGCATAGCGGGAGACAATGAAAAGGGAGAGTTTTCCTTAAGCCTCGGCTTTACTTACAAGAACGGCTCGGCATCGATAGTTACCGGTGTTTACAGAAGCACCTTTTCCCTTGATAAGGAATTGGACAGAAAATGGGACGCGGGAGTGGAAGGCTTCCTGGCGAAAAATGATATAAATTTTGAGGAGATGGTATAGTAATGGAAATACAACTTTGGAGAGAGATCCTTGAACCCTATTCATTGGCGGTGGATGAACTGGTGGTAAAATTTGAGCATATGATACGGGCGAAACGCCAGAACGGACAATATTCTCCCATTGAAAGAGTTGACGGGAGAGTAAAGACCATATATTCCATATTGGAGAAATGCCAGAAAAAAGGCATACCCTATGAAAAATTCGAAGAAAACCTCGGGGATATTGCGGGTATAAGGATCACCTGCCAGTTCGTAGACGATATATATGAAGTGGTTAGACTTATAAGACTCAGATCCGACATGCGTGTGAAAAATGAAAAGGATTATGTAAAAAACACCAAGGATTCGGGCTACAGAAGCTATCACATGATAGTTTATTACACGGTTGAGACCGACAGAGGACCCAGAGAGATCCCCGTGGAGATACAGATCAGAACCCTTGCCATGAACTTCTGGGCTACGGTGGAGCATTCGCTTCAATACAAGTATAAGGAAAACCTTCCCGAAAGCATAGCAGAGAGACTGCATAAAGCGGCGGATGCCATAGTAACCCTGGACAGGGAAATGTCCTCCATCCGGGAGGATATCCTGGATTCCCAGATATCGTTTAATGTTAAAGCGGAAATGGTGGCGGATATCCTTAATAACATCCAGAACCTTTATAAGGTGGCAAACAAAAAGGAAGTGGTCCAGATCCAGGACGAATTCTTCAATATCTATTCCACCGGAGACCTTTCCGCCTTAAACAGATTCAGCCATGAGCTGGATACCATAGCGGAAGGTTACAGGGCTCAAAGCTTAAAATAAGATCATAAAGAAAAGAAATGAATATATGAACAAACTGCCTGAAAAATTTGAAAACAAAATGAAAGAGATTTTGGGCGAGGAATTTAACGCCTTCATCGCGGGATTCAATGAACCACGCTACGGAGGCGTTCGTTTTAACAGCCTGAAGACGGATAAGGAGCAATGGGAGAACATGGCTCCTTTTGATATACGTCCCGTACCCTGGATAGATAACGGGTATTATTACAATCTTTCGGATCAGCCTGCAAAGCATCCTTATTATTTTGCGGGTTTATTTTACATTCAGGAGCCTTCGGCCATGACTCCCGCCAACATGCTTCCCGTAGAGCCGGGAGACAGGGTGCTGGATATCTGCGCGGCTCCGGGAGGAAAGAGCACGGAGCTGGCCGCTAAGCTTAAGGGAAAGGGCGTGCTGTTTTCCAATGATATAAGTAATTCCAGAGCCAAGGCCTTACTTAAGAACATTGAACTGTTCGGAACCAAAAATGCGGTTGTGCTTTCCGAGGCTCCGGGAAAACTCACGGAACGTTTTACGGGTTATTTTAATAAGATACTTATAGATGCACCCTGCAGCGGCGAAGGAATGTTCAGGAAAAGCCCCGCCATCATGAAGAACTGGGAGCAGTACGGTACCGAATACTATCACAAATTGCAGCTGGAGATCATAGATGCGGTGGTTCCCATGCTGGCACCCGGCGGAATGATGGTCTATTCCACCTGTACCTTCGATCCTTATGAGGATGAGGGGTCCATAGACTACATTCTTAAAAAATGGCCGGATATGCATGTAGTAAGACCTGAAAAACCCTATGAAAGATTCGGCTGGGGAAGACCCGAGCTGGTGGGTTCGGATCGTGAGGAGATCAGAAACACTGTAAGACTTTGGCCTCATTTACTTGAAGGAGAGGGTCATTTTTCAGCTCTTCTTAAAAGAGATGATGCACCGGGCAAAGGCTTTGCGGGAACATATGAATGCATGAAAGCTCCCAAATTACCGGAGGAAGTAACAGACTTTCTTAAGAATGTTAAACTTGATCTTCCGGTTGAACGGATGGAGATCAGGGAAAACAGGGTTTATCTGGTTCCCGAAGGAGTGCCTGAACTTAAGGGCTTAAGGATCATGAGGACCGGCCTTTTACTGGGAGAAGCTGCCAAAAAGAGATTTGAGCCTTCCCAGGCTCTTGCCTGTGCCTTGAAAGCTTCGGAATATGATAATGTCTATTCCTTAAAGTCCGATGACGAGGATGTGATCAGATACCTTAAATGCGAGACCATTGAAGCCAAAAGAGATGTGAAGGACGGTTATGTGCTTGTATGCGTGGACGATTTTCCTCTGGGCTGGGCAAAAGCATCAAGAAATGTGCTTAAAAATAAATATCTTCCCGGATGGAGAATGATGTAATGGCAGACAGGCTTGACAAATTTATAAGTGAAAATTCCGGGCTTACCAGATCTGAAGCGAAAAAAGCGCTTTCGGCGGGGAGAGTCAAAGTGAATTCTGCGATATGTAAGAAGGGTGAAACCAAGGTTACGGAAAAAGACGTTGTTACTCTGGACGGTACAGTACTTAAAAAAATAGGCTTTGTTTATATTATGATGAATAAGCCCGCGGGAGTGATCAGTGCCACGGAAGACAGCAGAGACAGGACCGTTCTGGATCTGATCCGGGAAAATAAAGAGATAAATGATGCCTGCCCCAAAAGCGGCCTTTTCCCCATCGGACGTCTTGATAAGGATACGGAAGGGCTTTTGGTGATCACCAACGACGGTGCTCTTTCCCATGAACTTTTAAGCCCCGCAAAGCATGTGGAAAAGGAGTATCTTGCCCGATGCGAGGGAAAGCTTGATCCTGATGCGGTTCAAAGGTTTAAGGACGGTCTCCGGGTGGGGGAAGATTATACAGCGCTTCCCGCAGGACTTACGGTAGTATCGGAAGAGGAAAACATGTGCACTTTAAAGATAGTCCTCACGGAAGGCAGGTTTCATCAGGTGAAACGCATGTGTCATGAGGTGGGGGTGGAAGTAACTTATCTAAAACGCATACGTTTCGGCAAGCTCCTTCTGCCCGACGACCTAAAGCCGGGTGAGATGAGATTTACAGACAGCAGGGAAATAAGATAACAGAGTTAATTGACTTATAAAAAGGGAGATATAAATGCTTAACAAAAAAGAAAAAGGCGAATTCGGGTATTTAAAATACAAAAAGACCGTTCTTATATTGGGATTTCTCGGAGTGCTTCTGGCATCCGTAGGTATTTTTGTTTTGGGTCTTGCTTTAAATAAATGGGAAGCAAGAAATCTCTTTACGGTCATCTCTATTCTCGGTGTTCTGCCGGGAGCCAAGATCCTGACTCTTTTGATCGTTGTTTTTCCCAATAAATGTATTTCTGAAGAAGAAAAAAGCTTTATAGAGGGCCTTTTAAAAACGGGTGATATCGTTTTCTACGACCCGGTCTTTACTTCAAGGGAACGGCCCATGCATCTGGATGCCATAGTGGTGACAGGGCATCAGATCATCGGCTATTCCACTCAAAAAAAGGATAAACTTGATAAAACGGAAAGATATTTCAAAACCGAATGTGAGAACAGGAAGCTGGATCATGTATGTTTTCTGACCGATTCCGCAAAAGCTCTTTCCAATCGTTTTCGAATGAGAAGCGATGAGGAAATGCTTACGGAAAAGCAGCAGGCAGACAGGAACGGAGTATTGGAGTTTATCAGGACGGCTATTGTATAATGATAGGTATTAAGGTAGGAAAAAACGAAAGCGGACAGAGATTCGACAAGCTTCTTATGAAGATACTTAAAGAAGCGCCTTCTTCTTTTGTTTATAAGATGCTTAGAAAAAAGAACATTACCCTGAATGGCAAAAAGGCCGAAGGGAACGAAAAGGTGAAGGAGGGTGACGAGATCGCTTTTTTCCTTGCCCAAGACACCTTTGACAAATTCAGCGGAAAAGGAAATGACCGGCCGGCTGAAGAAGCGGAAGTTTTAAAGCATAAACTTAAAACTTCCGAGATAGTTTATGAAGACGATGATATCCTGATCGTCAATAAGCCGGCGGGAGAACTTTCGCAAAAAGCCTCCCCTGATGATATTTCCCTAAACGAAAGGATAGTGGGATATCTGGCGGAAAAAAACATAGGAATGAACGAAGCCTTTACCCCCGGAGTCTGTAACCGTATAGACAGGAACACATCAGGCCTTGTGATCGCGGGTAAAAGCCTTTTGGGTCTGCAGGAAGCTTCCGGTCTCCTTAAAAGCCACGATCTTAAGAAATACTATCTCTGTCTGACCCTGGGAAATGTTAAGCTTAGGGGGAAGTTCACATCCTATATATCCAAGGACGAAAAGACCAATAAGGTCAGGGTATCGGAAAAACCTTCGGAAGGCTATGAAAAAATAGAAGCGGAATTTTTCCCGCTTTTGACCGATAAGGATCACAGCTTTCTGGCTGTGAGGCTGATAACCGGAAAGACTCATCAGATAAGAGCCCAGCTTTCTGCTCTGGGCCATCCCCTGGTGGGGGACGTAAAATACGGATACAAGGAACTTAAAAAGAAGGCCCCGGGTGAAAAAGAAACTGTAAAGGCGGATCATCAATTGCTCCATGCCTATATGCTGGTATTTCCCCCGAAAGGGACAAAACTCCGGCAGATAAGCGGAAAAACAGTTACCTGTATGCCGCCTGATAAATTTAAAAATACAGCAGTCAAGCTGTTCAGTGAAGAGGATTATATAAATGCCGTCATGGAATTCACGAGGACTCAGGGGATCAAATCTTGAGGAACTTGTAAATCTTACAAACGATAAATACAGGGAAAAAGGGCTGGCACTGATCCAGAAGGTGCCTACGCCCATAACTCCGGTGGAGATCGATCAGGAGAGCAGGCACATCACTCTTGCCTACTTCGATCAAAAGAGTACCGTAGACTATATAGGAGCGGTCCAGGGCATCCCCGTGTGCTTTGATGCCAAGGAATGCAAACTGGACACCTTTGCCTTAAACAATATCCACGAGCATCAGATGCTGTTTATGGAGGATTTTGAAAAGCAGGACGGAGTCGCTTTCTTTCTTATAAATTATACTCATAAAAACACTTATTATTATATGAGATTCTCTGAGATCAAGGTTTTCTGGGACAGAATGGAACAGGGAGGAAGAAAGAGCATACGTTTTGACGAATTGCAGGAAAAGTGGTTCTTTAAAGAAAAAGCGGGCCTTTTTGTACCCTATCTTTCAATGCTCCAAAAAGACCTGGAGGAGAGAGATAATTGAAGTTTATAAAAAAACTTGACAATTCATTTCTCTTAAGGTAAAATCTCTAATCAATCTGCTAATATGGTAGCAAATTAGCAGTTTAACGCGTGAAAGCGAAGCGGAAGCACAATTAACTCAGATTCAGAAAGGAGAAAGCCGTGAAAGAAAAACTGTTACATACACCGGAAGGTGTGAGAGACATCTATGGCGAAGAATACATTACCAAAGAACGGGCAGAACGCGCCGTTAAGGAGTGTATGCGACATTATGGCTTCCTTCAGATAAAGACACCCGCATTCGAATATTTTGATATTTTTAATGCCGAAAGAGGCACCGTTGCTCAGAAGGATATGTACAAGTTCATTGACAGAGACGGTGAAACTCTTGTTTTGAGACCTGACATGACACCTCAGATCGCCAGATGCGTGGCTAAATATTTCAGGGACGAGACTCTTCCCATCAGAATGTTTTATCATGGCAATACCTTCATGAACAATGACGGTTACAGAGGAAAACTCAAGGAGATCACCCAGATCGGCGCCGAGCTGGTAAATGAAGCCGGTGCATCTGCGGATGCGGAAATGATCGCTCTCATGATAGATTGCATTAAAAGTATGGGGCTGGAAGATTTTCAGATAGAAGTGGGAAATGCCGACTTCTTCAGAGGCCTTTGCGATGCCGCAGGTTTCGATCAGGATGAAACCGATGAGCTCAGGAGCCTCATTGAGACAAAAAATCTTTTCGGAGTTCAGGAGCTTCTTTCCGGTAAGAACATCGATGAGACCATAAAGGAACTGTTCACGGGACTTCCTCTTCAATTCGGATCCATTGATTTTGTGAGAGAAATGAAGGAAAAGACCGAGAATCCCAGAGCGGTGGCAGCCCTTGAAAGGATCGAGGAGATATATGAAAAGCTGTGTCTTTACGGCATGGAGAATCACGTTTCCTTCGACCTTGGAATGCTTTCTCAGTACAATTACTATACGGGAGTTGTTTTCAAGGCCTATACCCACAAGACCGGTGAACCCATTGCCGCAGGGGGAAGATACGATAAGCTGCTTTCCCAGTTCGGTAAGCCCGCACCTGCCATCGGAATAGCCATTTATACGGACTATGCCATCGCGGCCATGGCAAGACAGCAGATCATTCCCAAGTACAGAAGAAAGACCACATTGGTACTTTATGATGAAAAGCTGGAAAAGACGGCGGTCAATATTGTAAGCGGTCTCAGAAAAGACGGCCTTTCCGCTGTTTTGTTAAAGAAGAACAATTACCTGTCTCAGGATGAATACGAAAGATATGCGGAAAGCATATTGGCGGGAGGCATATTATTCGTGGATAATCCCGACAGTATCCGTATCATGGACATGGAAACCAAAGAAATTCAGACAAAAGATCTGTAGAAACGGGGTAGATAATGGAATATATCACATTCGCCCTGGCAAAGGGCAGACTTGCATTACAAACATTGGGATTTCTTGAAAAGATCGGCATCACCTGTGAGGAGATGAAGGACAAGGAATCCAGAAAACTCATATTTACAAATGAAGAGCTTAAACTTAAGTTTTTCCTGGCCAAGGCAACGGACGTTCCCACCTATGTGGAATACGGAGCTGCCGATATCGGAGTAGTGGGTAAGGATACCATTTATGAGGAAAACAGGAATATATACGAAGTCCTGGATCTGGGAGTCGGAAAGTGCCGTATGTGCGTTGCCGGACCCGCTTCCGCAAAACCTCTTTTAAACTCCGGCCAGATAATCAGAGTGGCTACCAAGTATCCCAGGATAGCCAAGGATTATTTTCAGAACAAGAAGCATCAAACGGTTGAAATAATCAAGCTTAACGGATCCATTGAACTGGCACCCATCGTGGGACTGTCGGAGGTTATAGTGGACATAGTTGAAACCGGAACAACCTTAAGAGAGAACGGACTTGAGGTCCTGGAGGAGATCCTTCCCCTTTCTGCGAGAATGGTTGTGAATCAAGTGTCCATGAAAATGGAACATGAGAGGATCACAGAGATCATTGACCGACTTAGAAAGGAGCTGTAATGAGAAAGATCAGATTAACGGAAGAAAATAAAAAGGACCTGCAGGCAAAGCTTTTAAAGCGTAATCCCAATCAATACACGGAACAGACCCAAAAGGTGGCTGAGATCCTGGAAGATATCAAGTTAAAAGGAGATGAAGCCCTTTTCGGATACACTAAGAAATTCGATAAGGCCGATATTTCCGAAGCCAATATAAAGGTTACCGAAGAAGAGATCAAAGAGGCTTATTCAAAGCTTCCTGCGGAAGTTCTGGAGGTTATTAAAAAAGCTGCGGAGAACATCAGAACCTATCACATGAAACAAAAGCAGTACAGCTGGTTTGATTCCGAGGAATCGGGGATCATTCTCGGACAGAAGGTGAGCCCCATAGAGGCTGTGGGCGTATATGTTCCCGGCGGAAAGGCTGCCTATCCTTCCTCAGTCCTTATGAACGTTATCCCCGCCAAGGTTGCGGGAGTAAAGAGGATCTGCATGGTGACTCCTCCCGGAGCGGACGGCAAGGTCTACGAAGGCACATTGGTTGCAGCTAAGGAAGCAGGCGTCACAGAGATCTATAAAGTCGGCGGAGCACAGGCTATCGGTGCCATGGCTTACGGAACCGCATCTATTAAGAAGGTTGATAAGATCGTGGGGCCCGGCAATATCTTTGTAGCCCTTGCGAAAAAGGCTGTATACGGTCTTGTGGCTATTGATTCCATAGCAGGACCTTCGGAAGTCATGGTATTGGCAGATGAGACCGCAAATCCCACCTATGTGGCGGCGGATCTTCTTTCACAGGCCGAACATGATGAGCTGGCAAGTGCGATCTTCGTGACCACCTCTGCGGAACTTGCCGATAAGGTGGAAGCTGAGATCAACAGATTTGTTGCTCAGCTTACCAGAAAGGCCATACTTGAAAAATCCCTGGATAATTACGGCTATATTTTAATAGCGGATAATATGCAGGATGCAATAGACGCCGTAAACGAGATCGCCAGCGAACACCTGGAGATATTGACCCGGGATCCTTTCATGACCATGACAAAGATCAAAAATGCGGGGGCAATGTTTTTGGGAGAGTTCTCCAGCGAACCTCTGGGCGATTATTTTGCGGGACCCAATCACGTCCTGCCCACCAACGGAACGGCCAAATTCTTTTCACCTCTTTCCGTTGACGACTTCATTAAGAAAAGCAGTATAATCATGTATTCACGGGAAGCACTCGAGCCCGTCAGCAACGACATCATTACCTTTGCAAAAGCAGAGGGACTCACCGCACATGCAAATTCCATTGCAGTGCGCTTCGGAAAGGAAGTAAAGTAATGAGAACAGGCAGCGTGAAACGTGTTACCGGAGAAACGGATATCCTTGTCGAGATCGATCTTGACGGCAGGGGTAATTCGGAAATTTCCACAGGCATAGGCTTTTTCGACCATATGCTTACCGCTTTTGCAAAACACGGTCTTTTTGACCTGAAGCTTAAATGCAAAGGGGACCTCAATGTGGATTGCCATCACACCATAGAGGATTGCGGTATAGCCTTGGGCGAAGCCATAGATAAAGCACTGGGCGGTAAGGAAGGTATAAACCGTTACGGCTGCTTTACTCTTCCCATGGATGAGACACTTATACTTTGTGCCATAGATCTTTGCGGAAGACCGTATCTTAATTTTGATGTTCAGCTTACAGTGCCTAAGGTAGGGGACTTCGACACTGAAATGGCTAAGGAGTTCTTCTATGCCGTATCATATTCGGCTAAAATGAACCTGCACTTAAAAGAACTGGCGGGGGAAAACAATCATCACAAGCTGGAAGCGTGCTTCAAGGCCTTTTCCAAGGCTCTCAGCGCAGCTGTTTCGGCTAACGACAGGATCAGCGGAGTACTGTCCACAAAGGGCACACTTTAATAAAATCACGTGAGGGAAAACATGAAACTTTATCCGGCAATTGACATTAAGGACGGGCAGTGTGTTCGTCTGAGGCAGGGAGTGTATGACGACAAGACGGTTTATGCGGACAAACCCTGTGAAGTAGCTAAGGAATTTGAAGAAGCAGGTGCCAGATTCATTCATCTTGTGGATCTGGACGGCGCCAGAGAAGGAAGATCGGTTAATGATGAAGCTGTTAAAGCCATTATTGACTGTGTTTCCATACCTGTGGAGATAGGCGGAGGCATCAGGACCACCGAAGATATAAGCCGAAAACTGGATCTGGGCGTTTCCAGAGTCATCATCGGCACAGAGGCGGTCAGAAGACCTGAATTCGTTAAGGAATCCATACGTCAGTTCGGTGCGGACAAGATCATTGTGGGCATCGATGCAAAAGACGGCAAAGTAGCCGTTTCCGGCTGGGAAGAGATCAGTAAGATCACGGCTGTGGAACTGGCGCTTCTTATGAAGGATATGGGCGTAAAGACCATAATCTACACAGATATTTCCAAGGATGGCATGCTTTCGGGACCCAACATAATGCAGACCAAAAAACTGGCAGAGGCTACAGGACTTGAGATCGTTGCTTCAGGCGGTGTTTCTTCCGTTCAGGACCTTAGAGAATTGGCAAAAGCCGGAGTTGACGGAGCTATTTTGGGAAAGGCGATCTATGAGCACAAGATAGATCTCAAAGAGGTCGCAAAGGAGTTTGAGTAATGGACAAAAAGATCATAGCATCCATTGATGCCGAAAACGAATCAAGAGAAAATATATTGGAACTGGTTGCGGACTATGACGATTCCGGAGTGGACATGCTCTATATCTACAACTATTCCGCATCGGACAAGGAGAGGGAAGATTTCATTTCCACTCTGCGTCTTGTACGTGACAGGACCGATCTTCCTTTTATGACAGGAGTTTACGTGGATCGTCTGGAGGATGTTAAAAAGGCCTATTATTCGGGTGCATGCAAAGTAGTCATTGATATGGATAAGATCTCGGATCCGGAACTGTTGGCTCAGGCCGTTACCAAGATCGGTAAGGAAAATGTATGGGCCTGTGTTAATTTCGGCTGTGATTACAAAGAAGAGACCATACATGAGATCGGTCAGACCTGCCTTAAATATATATCAGCGGGGATATACGGCATCATGGCAAAGCACATTCAGATCACACCCAAGATCCTTAAGTATCTGAATGAGAATTATTGTCCTGTCATCATCAGGGATGCTCTTGAAAGAAATTCCATCACTTCGCTTATGGAACTTCCCAATGTGGAGGCTATTGCCACTTCTTTCTATGCAGGAAAGAATGTGTTCGGAGTTAAAAAATCCCTTAAGGATCAGGGTTATCCCGTATATATGTTCGAAAGTTCCATGAAGTTTGCGGACATGAAGAAGAACGACCAGGGGCTTATTCCTGTTATCGTTCAGGATTATAAGACAAATCAGGTCCTTATGCTGGCTTATATGAATGAGGAAGCCTATGACAGGACCATTGAGACCGGAAGGATGACCTATTGGTCCAGGAGCAGGAACGAGCTTTGGATAAAGGGGGATACTTCAGGCCATTATCAATTCGTTAAGAGTCTGTCCATAGACTGTGATTCGGACACTCTTCTGGCAAAAGTAAAGCAGATAGGAGCCGCTTGTCATACAGGCAACTATTCCTGCTTCTATACAGATGTTTTCAAAACGGATTTCGAAAGTGAAGACATTTCCGATATCTTTGATAAGGTAATGGGCGTCATCCTTGACAGGAAAAAGAATCCAAAGGAAGGAAGCTATACCAATTATCTCTTTGACAAGGGCATAGACAAGATCCTTAAAAAATGCGGTGAAGAAGCTACTGAGATCGTTATTGCCGCAAAGAATCCCGACCATGAAGAATTGAGATACGAGATCGCCGATTTTATGTATCATGTTATGGTACTTATGGCAGAAACCGGCCTTAGCTGGTCCGATATAGCAAGGGAACTTGCCTCCAGAGAGTGACCTTTGACAATATCACAAAAATCGGGTTATTTATAGCAATCTATGATCAATTTTTTCCCAATAATCGGTTGAAAAAAACACAGCGATTTTTTATAATTGACGCTGATGTTTTTATAATCGTTATTGGGAGTTTTTTTATGGCTAAAATGAAGAAAAAAAGCATACTTTTCGCAATGACCTGTATGTTGACAATGTCAACTGTTCTGTCGGCCTGCGGGAAGGAAGAGAATCACGAAATAGTGGTGGATGAGGAAAAAGCACAGACTGATTATATGCTCGCCGAGGCTACCGTGGGAGATGTGAGTCTGACCAAAAAGGTAACCCTTAAATATGCCCAGAAGGACTCGGAAAGTCTGAATTTTAAACTGGAAGGGTACCAGATCAAAGGGGTATATGTGGAAAAGGGAGATAAGGTGAAGGCAGGTGATCTTCTGGCGGAGCTGGAAATGGAAGCCGCAGGGGAAGAGTATGACAACTGCGTCACTTCAATAGAGCTTTACGAGACCGATCTTAAATTCCTTAAGGAACAGAGAGAGCTGGCTCTGGACCAGAGTAAGAGAATGGTGGAATCGGGTGAGACCGATGAGGCCGGAGCAAAGGAAAGAAACTTAAAGATCGAGGAAGAATATGCTCCAAAGATCAAGGAATGTGAAGACTATCTGGCTTATCAGAATCTGAGAAAAGATTATTACGGACAGCAGGTGGAGGAAGGCAGGATATATGCCGGCATAGACGGTACAGTGGCTTTTGTCAGATCCTTCAGTTCCACGGCCAGATCCGTCAAAACCCAGAACGTTATCACTCTCTTTGACAGTGCCAAGTGCTCCTTTGTCTGCAGCGGAGAGGATTATGCACAATACATGACCGATGGGCAAAAGACTACCATCGAGCTCTTAAACGGTACACAATACGAAACCACCTACAGATATTCTCCCGAGGACAAGGAACTGGTGTTTGAACTGTTGGAACCGGATTATTCACTTTCCATCGGGACCAAAGCCTATTATTACATAGTGCTTGATGAAAGAAAGAATGTACTCAGGGTACCCAGAAAGGCTGTACATCACGCCGGGGACGATTACTATGTTTATTATACCGATGAAAATAACATAAGAACGGTACAATATGTGGAAGTGGGACTGGAAGGCAATGATTATGTGGAGATACTTTCGGGGATAAACGAAGGTGACTATCTGGTACTTAAATAATGTTTGGAGCAAAGATGAAAATGAGGCGGCTGATTACAATTTTATTATGTGGGGTAATACTTATTACGGGTTGCGGTGATTCCCGGGATGAGGATATTCCGGAACTCTTGAACCCGGTGGGAAAGAGCATATCTGAAACCGGGATCTCAAGAAAAGATCTTTACGGAACAAAGGTTTACAACGGAGAGGTGCTGGCGGATATAACCGAGTATTCTTTCGGCATCACGGGTCAGATCTCGGGGCTGTACAAAAAGACCGGTGACAAGGTATATGCAGGGGATCTTCTGGCTGATATAGACAGTTCATCGGCACAGGCAGCTGTATCGAATATCACAGATCAGATAAACGAGATCACGGTTTCGTGTAATTACGAGATAGAAAAACTGCAAAAGGCGAATTCGGATCCCGGTATTTCCTGGCAGGACAGGGAGATGAACGATCTGAAGATCAGACAGCAGAAGGAGATACTGGATAATACCCTGAATAAGCTTAACGTCAGCCTGAACGAAGCAAAGGAAAGACTTCTTTCCACTTCCATCTATGCTACGGCGGAGGGAGATGTTATCGCAGTGGCGTCATCATCGGGAAGATGGGTGGCGGCGAATACCAACATCATTGCAGTGGCCAATAATGACAGAAAGTTCATAGTCTGCGATTTCATCAAGGATGAAGAACTGGAAAAGGCCAACGAGGTATATACACTGATCGGAGGAAAGAAGGTAAAGCTTAACAAAGTCAACAGTTTTCCCGAGGAAGAACCGATATATACAAAGTTTTCCGTGGAAAACGATGATGAGATATATGTGGGGGATTATGCTCCGGTCATAGTCATCAGCGACTATACGGAAAATGCTCTTACAGTACCCAAGGATGCGGTATACAGCGATAACGGCGGAAATTATGTCTATGCCACCACCGACGGTAACAGGACAAAGGTTTATGTTACCCTGGGCTTTGAAGGTATCAATGATTTTGAAGTTCTGGATGGATTAAAAGACGGGGATAAGGTGTATTTAAAGGATGATACCACCGCCTCTGCCAGAAGCAGTTTCACCATGAGGGGAGATTTTGTACTCACCACCAGAGCCAAGGCTTCTTCCAATTACAGTACCCAGACCAATCTTACCGCAGAAAGGACCTACGGTACTCTGGTATTCAAAGGCTTTAATTTCCAGACTTACACAGAGATCAAAAAAGGTGAGATCATAGCTTCCTACTATGAGGATGTGGATGAGGACTATGTGGCCGAGACCAGGTTTTCGCTTGAACTTGCCCTTCGTCTTCATGAATTTGAAAAGATAGCGGAACTTGAGAATACGTTGGAGGATCTGGAAGAGGCGATGACTTCCAGGGATATAGTGGCACCCTATGACGGAATGCTTATTTCCACCGAAAGGATATATAAGGGTAGCGGAATACCCAACGGAAGGATCGGTACCTTTGCTTCAACGGAAAAATTGCTGCTTACCGTGGATAATTCATCAAATGCTTTCAGATACGGCCAGACCGTTACAGTGGAAGCGATAATAAACGGCCAGAACACCTTTGGCACCGGAAAAGTCATTTCGGCTTCGAGAACCGGTCTTCTGGGTAACTATAATACTTCTACCGCCTATATAAAAGTGGATGAGGAATGGGAATATCTGTGCTTCGGAGCTTCGAGATTTGTCAGCACAGATAATATAGTTGTGGAAGATGTGGTTCTTGTACCTGTTGACGGAGTTACTACCTACAACGGCAATCTTACGGTCCTTTCGGAGGAGGAAGGAAAGCTTAAGAGAGTCAGGTTCGTCAACGGCAGAAAAGGCAGCGATTACTACTGGGCTGCGGACGGTATTGATGCGGACGTGAACATTTATTACGAATAAAGGCGGTGCGGGTTAATGTTTCGGTTAATGCTACAAAAATTATTACATAAAAAATGGATGGTCCTTTGCCTTTTGATCGGTAATGTTCTTTTGATCGCCACGGCAACCAGCTATCCCATGTATAAAAATGCCTCCCTTAAGCGTATGCTTGATGATGAAATGGAAGCTTACATGAAAGAAAATTCCGATTGCGATGTTATGAACTTTTTCCTTTCATCACAAAACGGAAGTAATGTAAAAGGCTATAACTCCATGGTCACCAGGGGAGACAGCACGGTAAACGGCATAGGCATAAAGGTTAAGAACAAGGTTTGGCATTTTAATCTGGTTGTAAGTGCCGCAAATTCACTTTTGGCAAGAGATGACGTGGGAGAGAGACAGTTTGAGATCGGATCCTTGTCTGACTTTGAGAATTGTTCAAATCTGCTTTCCGGCAGATACGGCAGTGACGGAACAGGTGAAGACGGATGTCTGGAAGCAGTGGTTACCACGGATTGTCTTGTAAACATGAACCTTTTAATAGGTGAAGAACTGGAATTCGGTTATCTTAAGGACGCTTCCGGAAACAATATAAGGGTAAAGATAGTGGGAGTTGTGGATCCCGTAAGAGAGGGCAACACTTCCTGGGTGGAAGAGGATCAGGCTTTTGACAATGAACTTCTCATTTCCTATGCAGCCTTTGAAAAGATCTTTCTCGGTGAGACCTTTGCCAAATCCTATATAAGATGTAATTGGTTCTATGTTTTCGACCTTGGTTCCATTGAAGTTAAAAAGATCGATCATGTTTTGAGTGAGACCCGGGCTATTGCTGATACATCTTCACTTTCACTTAAGATCACCGCACCCGGATATCTGTCCGTACTTAAATCCTTTAAGCAGACAGAAAACAAGATCCATGTAACATTGATCATTCTTCAGGTGCCGGTAATGGCTTTGCTTTTGGCTTTCCTTTTCATGATCTCGGGACAGATGCTTTCTCTTGAACAAAATGAGATCTCATTGCTTAAGAGCCGCGGTGCTTCCAAGCATCAGATAGGAAGACTTTACCTGCTTCAATCCACTTTGGTGGACCTGATATCCTGCCTTATAGGACTTCCCATAGGAATACTTATGTGTCAGCTCATAGGTTCCTCCGAAGCCTTCCTGGAATTTAATTTCGCCAGACTCTTAAGCGTAAAACTCAGCGGAGAGGTTTGGATCTATGCATTGGCAGCATCTGCCGCATCTATTCTTGTAACCTTGATCCCGGCTCTTAAGGCCAGCGGGCTTTCAATAGTAAAACTTAAGCAAAAGAAAGCCAGAAGCAGTAAAAAACTCTGGCAGAAGCTTTATCTGGACGTGATCATTTTCGGCGTATCCGTTTACGGTTACTACACCTTTTCCAGGCAGACCGAGGATCTGGCCAAAGATATAATGAGCGGTAAAGGATTGGATCCGCTCCTTTATCTGAGCTCCGTCCTTTTTATACTGGGTGCGGGAATGATCTTCCTTCGTATCCAGCCCTATGTGGTAAAACTCATCTTTGCACTGGGAAAGAAAAAATGGCAGCCTGCGGGCTATGCTTCATTTTTACAGATAATCAGGACCGGTACCAAGCAGCAGTTTGTAATGCTGTTCCTGGTGCTTACGGTTTCGCTGGGTATCTTTGATTCCACCGTGGCAAGGACCATAATATCCAATGCGGAAGAAAATGCCACTTATATGACGGCGGATGACATTGTGATGGTGGAAGCGTGGAAGAGTAACATCTTAAGCGTTCAATTGGATCCCACCATAGAACTTAAATATGTTGAACCGGATTTCGGAAAATATGATAATGCCGACGGTATAGAGAAGGCTGCCAGAGTGTTTATAGACGATAAGGTTACGTTTAAACACGGCAATTCCTTATCTGTTACCACGCTTATGGCAGTGGATACCAAGGAATTCGGAGAAGCTGTGGTATTTGACAGTTCACTTTTGGACAAGCATATAAATCATTATCTGAATGCCATATCCCAGGATCCGGATGCCATCCTTTGCTCCAGAAGCTTTGAATCCCTACAGGGATACAAGGTGGGAGACAAGCTGGTTTATACCAATGCGGACGGAGAATCGGTCACAGGTGTGATAAAGGACTTTGTGGATTACTGGCCCACTTTCAAGCCTACGGAAGTAAGACTGTTAAATGACGGCACCACGGAAGAAGTCACCAATTATCTGGTGGTTGCCCATCTTTCAACCATACAGAGCGAATGGGGCAAGACACCTTATCACATCTTTATCAGACTTTCGGATAACGCAGATAAGGATTTCTTCTACAACTTCGTTGAAAACAACAAGATCACCCTTGCAAAATACGAAAACCTGGCGGATAAGAAGGAAGCCATAAGACAGGATACCCTGTTCCAGGGAACCAACGGTATACTTACCATGAGTTTTATCGTTATCCTTATACTTTGCCTTGCCGGTTACCTGATCTATTGGATAATGTCCATAAAATCCAGAGAGCTTTTGTTCGGTGTTTTCAGAGCAATGGGTATGCGTAAATCGGAGATAGTTCATATGCTGTTTAATGAACAATTGGCAACAGGAATATTCTCCATTGCCATCGGAGCACTTATCGGCATTCTGTCTTCAAGAATGTTTGTTCCCATGATACAGCTGGCCTATGCAGGTGAGAGTCAGGTGACTCCTTTAAGTCTCACGATCTACGGCAGCGACATGATCAGACTGTTCTCGGTAATCCTTGTAATGGTTATCGTTTCCATAGTTGTATTGTCGAAGATAGTATCTTCGATGAAGATCACAAATGCTTTGAAGCTTGGAGAAGACTGATGAAAGATATTATTACCGTAAAGGATTTAAACAGAATATTCCCTATCAGCGGCGGGGAGATCCACGTTTTAAAGGATATCAGCATGAATGTGCCCGAAAAGAGCCTTGCCATATTAAAAGGACGTTCGGGTTCGGGTAAGACCACCTTGATAAATCTCCTGGGTGCGCTGGATATGCCCACAAGCGGTCAGATAGTTATAAACGACCGTGATATTACTCAAATGAGCGAATATGAAAGGGAAAACCTAAGAAGGACCCAGGTGGGCTTTGTTTTTCAGTCCGTTTCCCTGATCCCCATGATGAGCGCTTATGAAAATGTCGAATTTTCCTTAAGACTGGCAGGGATCGATGAAAACAGGAAGGAAAGAGCAACCGAATGTCTTAAAATGGTGGGGCTGGGAGCAAGAATGAATCATATGCCCGCAGAGATGTCCGGCGGTGAGCAGCAAAGAGTGGCCATAGCCAGAGCCATAGCCCACAGGCCCAAGGTGATCTTTGCGGACGAGCCTACGGCGGAGCTGGATTCCCAGACAGCCCAGGCTGTAATGAAACTGTTTAAGGAACTGGTTGAAAAGGAAAATGTTACCATTATCATGACAACCCATGACACCGGGCTTATGAACCTGGGAGATGTTGTATTTGAACTTGAAGACGGGGAGATAGCAAATGGCAGATGAGGAAATCATGATCAAGGCCGATAACCTTGTGAAGATCTATAAAACAGAAGATATAGAAGTCATGGCTCTTCAGGGACTGGATCTTACGGTTCAGAAGGGAGAACTGCTGGCTATAATCGGTAACTCGGGTTCAGGTAAATCCACTTTTTTAAACATGATAGGAGGTCTTGACCGACCCACGGCGGGAAGACTTCATGTGGCAGGACACGACCTGTTTAAGATGACAGAGAAGGAACTGGTGGTGTATAAAAGAGATGCGGTGGGCTTTGTATGGCAGAATAATGCCAGAAATCTGCTTCCCTATCTGACTGCACTTGAAAATATCATGATGCCCATGGAACTTAAAAAGGAAGGCGAAAGGAAGGAAAGAGCCCTGCAGCTTCTGGACACGGTGGGTCTGAGCCACAGGAAGGATTCCAGACTTTCCCAGCTTTCCGGCGGTGAGCAGCAAAGGATCGCCATAGCCATAGCTCTTGCCAACAGACCTTCGTTGTTGCTGGCGGACGAACCTACGGGATCCGTAGACAGAAAGACCGCGGATTACATTTTTGATATATTCAGAAATCTTAACAAAGAGACGGGACAGACCATTCTCATAGTTACCCATGACGTGACACTTTCCAAAAAGGTTAAGAGAGTGGTGGCCATCCGAGACGGAAAGATCTCCAGTGAAAGGATCTTAAAGGAAAGATATGCCGATGTTTCACATACAGCCATTGACTGGAGCACCGAGGAAACCCAGGAGGAATACTCCATTGTAGACAAGGTGGGACGTGTTCAGATACCCCACGAGCTTCTGGAAAAACTGGCCTTGGATTCCAACAAGGTTAAGGTTACAATGGATGGAGGAAAGATCCTTATCGAGAACCCGGCAGGTAAGTAACATTTATTTAAAAAAAAATTAATGGCAATATTTGCGGGTTTGTTGTATAATTCCCTTTGATGTGGCGGAGTATCGCCAAAATTTTGTTTCGAAAGGATGACTGATATGGGTTGGGATTTTGTAAATCATTTATTTAACTCTGTAATTCAATATGTCCTTACAGGCGCATTTGCGCTATTATGTGTATTTCTCGGGGTTAAGCTTCGTGAAAGAAAGAATAAAAAAGAGATCAACGGATCAAACGATTAATACCACAGGGGGTTATATATCATGCCGATGGAAAGCTTAAATATTTCAAATGACAACGATCTTATTTCGGAGGTTAAGATCTCCAATGACGTTGTTGCCACTATTGCGGCTCTTGCAGCTACCGAAGTTGAGGGTATAGATTCACTTTCGGGAAATGCCACCAATGATTCCGTTAAAAAATACGGTATCAGAAACGGATCCAAAGGAGTGGAAGTGTGTTTTAACGACGACGGTAAGTCCATCAGCTGCAAGCTGGGAGTTACAATGAAGTTCGGTTATTCTATTCCCGAGACATGCGAGGCGGTTCAGGATAAGGTCAAGACCACGATCGAATCCATGATAGGAATGGAAGTTGCGGATGTTTCAATAAACATTGCGGATGTTAACGTAAACAGGAACTAATTTTAATTTGCACCTTGGAAATTATATATGAAAGGTAAATGATATGACTAAACATGACGAAAGAGTAAAGCTTTTTCAGTTGATCTTCAACTGCAGCTTTTATGAAAACAGCGAGATCCCCGAACAGATGGATCTTTTCAGAAGACTTCAAATGGCATCTGAACAGGAGAGTTTTAAAACGGTTGAGGAAAAAGCTCAAAAGGTCCTTGATAAGCTTGGGGACATTGATGTGATCCTTACAAAGGCTTCCACAGGATGGCCTTTAAGCAGATTGGGAAAAGCGGAGCTCGCTATCATGAGACTTGCGGCATATGAGATCCTCTTTGACGATTCTGTGCCTGCGGGCGTTGCTATTAATGAGGCGGTTGAGATCAGTAAGGTATTCGGAAATGATTCAGCCCCCAGTTTTGTGAATGCGGTTCTCGCCAAACTGGTAAAAGAACCTGATAAACAGTGATATGCAGCAGATATATTCGGTTTCCGACGTTTCCGCTTACATTAAACGTAAGTTTGATACCGATGCGGTGTTAAACAATATTTATGTTAAGGGAGAGGTTTCCAATACAAAATATCATTCATCCGGACATATATATTTTACATTGAAAGACAGTAAATCACAAATTTCATGTATAATGTTTGCCGGTCGCAGGGCCGGCATTTCTTTTAAGCTGACAGATGGCCAGAGTGTTATCGTTTTCGGAAGGATAACCGTTTATGAAGCCGGAGGCAGCTATCAGATATACGCGGATGAGATCAGGCTTGACGGAGTCGGGCGTCTTTATGAGGAATATGAAGAACTCAAAAAGAGGCTTGGCGCGGAAGGCCTTTTTGACGTTTCAAAGAAAAAAAGTATCCCGAAATATGCTTCCAGAATAGGTATAGTCACGGCACCTACCGGAGCTGCCATCAGAGACATCTGTCAGATCAGTAAGAGACGTAATCCCTACGTTTCCCTGGTATTGTATCCGGCCCTTGTTCAGGGAGAAGGAGCAGCCGATTCCATAGTTAAGGGCATCAGAGCCCTGGATGGCAAAGTGGATGTTATCATAGTGGGACGAGGCGGCGGTTCCATTGAGGATCTTTGGGCTTTTAACGAAGAAAAAACGGCAAGAGCCGTGTTTGAGTGCAAAACACCCATAATCTCAGCCGTAGGCCATGAAACCGATACTACCATCTCGGATCATGCAGCTGACTTAAGAGCACCCACTCCGTCTGCGGGCGCGGAACTGGCGGTGTTTGACTATGCAGGTCTGATGAAGGATCTGGGTTTAAGGCACGACCGTTTGTGCGGTCTTATGACAGATAAGACGGAACGGATAAAACAGATCATTAAGAACAGAGAGGCTGTTTTAAAAAAGAACAGTCCGGAACACAAGCTGGCCCTAAAAAAACAATGGATAGAAAATGTGGGGCCCAGACTTAAAAGAAGCATTGAAAACATCCTTGCAGTAAGAAAACAGTGGCTGGATAATGCCGAACCCCGGATCAAACGGGATATGGACGGCATTTTATCCGCCAAGAGATCTGAAGTCAAAAGGATAGCAGCCAGGCTTGAAGGAGTGGATCCCGTTAAAAAACTGCAAAGCGGTTTTTCGTATGTAGCAACTGAGGAAGGAAACAATGTTAACAGCGTTTCAGCGGTGAAACCGGGAGACGGCCTGATAATACACGTTACGGACGGTGCCATACATGCATCGGTAAATGAGGTAATAAAAAAACATGAGTGATAACAAAGATAACAATAATCTGACTCTTGAGGAGAATATGAGAGCCCTTGATGAGGTGATCAGGGAACTTGAAAAGGGTGATCTGACCCTTGAACAATCCTTTGAAATGTATAAGAAGGGAATGGATCTTCTTATGAAATGCAACAATTCCGTGGACAAGGTGGAAAAGGAATTGCAGATTATGGAAAGTGAAGGGATCTGATGAGTCTGGATTTTAAAAAAGAGATGAAAGAGAGACAGGATGCCGTAAATAAATGCATAGATAATTACCTTCCTGAGGAAGACGGACTTCAGAAGGTGATCATTGAAGCGTTGAATTACAGTATACTTGCGGGAGGAAAAAGGATCCGCCCTGTACTTTTACGTGAATTTTACAGTATATACAGCAGGAAATATGCCCCGGATAAAGAGCTTGATCTTGAAAGGATAGAGCCTTTTATCTGTGCCATTGAAATGATCCACACCTATTCCCTGGTACATGACGATCTTCCTGCAATGGATAATGATCTTTTAAGAAGGGGAAAGCCCACCACCCATGCCAGATTCGGCCATGCAAACGGGGTTTTGGCAGGAGATGCCCTATTGAATTATTCTGTTGAGACTTTGACCAAGGCCTTCGCAGAGGATGATTTTTCCGGCGAAGATACCTATGACGATATCTCCAATGTTGAATGGAACAAGAGGGTGGTAAAGGCAATGAAGCTCCTCTATGCCCGGGCAGGCATTTACGGTATGATCGGCGGACAGACCGTGGACGTTGAAAAAACCGGAAAACCCCTTAATAAAGATGAGCTGGAATTTATTTATGAACTCAAAACCTGCGCTCTGATATCGGCATCTATTTTATGCGGTGCAGTGCTTGGAGGTGCAGGGATCAAAGATCTTGCCTTTTTGGAGCCTTTGGGCAGCGATATAGGTATGGCTTTTCAGATCAGGGATGACATCCTGGATGTGGAAGGAAACGAAGAAGAATTCGGCAAACCTATAGGAAGCGATGAAAAGAACTGCAAGACCACATGGGTTACCATGTATGGTATGGACTCTGCCGGGAAAAAGGTGGAAGAATACACCCGGGATGCCATCCGTATTTTGGAGGCACTTCCGGATAATGAATTTATGAAAGCCTTTGTTTTGGCGCTTGCCGAAAGAAAGTACTGATATAAGAGGATATTCCTATGACTGATCATCCTGTCCTGGATAAGATAAATAAACCAAATGACATAAAAAAACTGAATGAAGCCGAACTGCCGGAACTGGCCAGAGAGATAAGGGCTTTTATTACCGAAAGTGTTTCAAAGACCGGAGGACATCTTTCTTCGAATCTGGGTGTTGTGGAACTTACAATGGCCTTACATCTTTTTCTGGATCTTCCCAAGGATAAGCTTATTTTCGACGTGGGTCATCAAACCTATGTTCATAAGATACTTACGGGAAGAAAAGATTTTGAACACTTAAGACAAAGGGGAGGTCTTTCGGGCTTTCCCAAGGGCAGTGAAAGTGACTGCGATCCCTTTGATACAGGCCATAGTTCCACGGCGCTTTCCGTTGCTTCCGGTTTTGTTGCCGCAAGAGAATTAAAAGGTGAAAAGAATAAAGTGGTTGCTGTTGTGGGAGACGGAGCATTAAGCGGAGGAATGGCGCTGGAGGCTCTTAACAACATAGGCAAATTCAAGAGTAATCTGATCATTATCCTTAACGACAATGAGATGTCAATAGATAAGAATGTGGGCGGAATGGCCAATTATCTCGGTCAGATCCGTACCAAAAAGACCTACGTGAATTTCAAATCCGGACTTGAAAAGGTGCTGGATGAGATACCCGGCGGATCCGGTGAAAAGATCGTGGGCAGCATGAAGCACATTAAAGATTCCTTTAAAACCTTCTTTGTAAGAGGAATGCTTTTTGAGGATTTTGGTATTACTTATATCGGTCCCATAAACGGCCATGATGTGGGACAGCTCCTTACAGCCATGGAAAGTGCTTCCAGAGTGGATAAGCCTGTGCTCATCCATGCAATTACCCAAAAGGGAAGGGGATATATCCCTGCGGAAAAACGTCCCGGTAAATTCCACGGTATAGGACCCTTTGACCTGAAGACAGGAAAACTGGTTAAAAAGCCTGCTACCAAAACCTTTACGGAAAGCTTTTCAGAAACAATGCTGGAACTGGGAGATGAAGATGAACGTATCCTGGGTATCACAGCGGCCATGGAATTCGGTACCGGTTTAAGAGAATTCGGAGAAGCCCATCCGGACAGGTTTTTTGATGTGGGTATAGCCGAACAGCATGCAGTGACCTTTGCGGCGGCTCTTGCAAAAACAGGATTTAAACCCGTTGTAGCCATATATTCCACATTTCTACAGAGAAGTTATGATCAGATACTGCATGATGTTTGTCTGACTTCCCTGCCGGTGGTGTTCATGATAGACAGAGCCGGGATCACGGGAGAAGACGGAGAGACCCATCAGGGTATCTTTGATCTGTCCTATCTGTCCCACATTCCGGGACTCACGGTCATGGCGCCCAAGAATTGTGAGGAGTTAAAGGAAATGCTGCGCTATGCCTTAACACTTAATTCTCCCGTGGCCATCAGATATCCCAAGATCGGAGAAAGTGAAGCTGCAGCCGGGCTTGATGATTCACCTATTGTTTACGGTAAAGCCGAAAAACTTGAAGAAGGTAAAGATGTGGCCATCTTCTCAGTGGGACATCTGGCGGATATGGGCCTGGAACTTAAAGACAGGCTGGAGAGGGACGGTATTTCGGCAAGTCTATACAATGCAAGATTTGTTAATCCTGTTGATACGGACAGCATTAAAGAAGCAGCCTTCACTCATAAAGTGATCGTAACTCTTGAAGAAAATGTTAAAAGAGGCGGATTCGGAGAAGAAGTGGCAGAGATCATTGCAGAGAATGGCCTTAATGTAGGGTTTGTAAACGGGTCACTTAAGGATTCCTTTATCGAACACGGTAAAAGGAACGAGCTTCTTAAGGAATACGGGCTGGATACAGAAGAGATTTATGGAAAGATTAGACGTATTATTGGTTAAAAAAGGTCTCACACCTTCCAGAGAAAGAGCCAAAGAGCTTATAACCCAAGGGATGGTGACCGTTAACGGAAAGACATTAATAAAAGCCTCTGCCGGTGTGAATGCGGAGGATGATATTATAATACAGGGCCCGCAGCTTAAATATGTAAGCCGCGGAGGATTGAAACTGGAAAAGGCTCTGACGGAATTTAACATAGATCTTTCGGGAAAGACCTGTATGGATATAGGAGCTTCCACCGGCGGATTTACGGACTGTATGCTTCAAAACGGAGCATCAAAGGTCTGGGCAGTGGATGTGGGAACCGATCAGTTGGCTGAAAAACTGAAAAATGACGATCGTGTGATCTCCCTGGAGCAGACCAATATCAGATACCTCACATCGGAAAACATCGGAAATGCCGGATTGGATTTTATCTCGACGGATGTTTCCTTTATTTCCCTGACCAAGGTATTGCCTGTCATCTTTTCTCTTTTATCGCCCGGAGGTGAAGCCGTGTGCCTTATTAAACCTCAATTTGAGGCGGGCAGGCAGGCTCTTTCTAAAAAGGGTATAATTAAGGATACGGCTGTCAGGGAAAAGGTGGTAAAGGACATAGTGGATTCCTCTTTAAATACCGGATTTAAAGTCTTCGGTACCACGATCTCTCCTGTTAAGGGCGGAGACGGTAATGTTGAATATCTGATCCATTTGGGAAAGGAAATATTATAATATGAAAAATGCATATCTTATAATTTCAAATCCCGACAGGGATCTTGAAGGAAAATATACGGAAAGAGTAAAGAAATGTCTTAAAGAAAACGGAGCTGATATCTGTAATCTTAACGAAAGCAACGGGGATACCTCCGGAATAAAGGCTATCATAGTGCTGGGCGGTGACGGGACTCTTATGAGAACGGCAGATGCGGTAAAGGATTTCGGAGCTCCCATCCTTGGGATAAACACCGGTACTCTCGGTTATCTCACAGGGGCCGAGACAAATAATCTGGAAAATGCCGTTAAAAAGCTGATCGCGGGAGATTACCGCATAGAAAAGCGCATGATGCTTGATGTAAGTGTAAATGGGGATGCGCCGGAAACAGTTTTAAATGACGCGGTTGTGACCAGAAACGGGTATTCCAGGATAATACGTTTAAAGGTCAAGATAAACGGTTCGGAGGTGCTTACGGTAGGGGGAGACGGAATTATAATCTCTACTCCCACGGGATCCACCGGTTACAATCTTTCCGCAGGAGGAAGCATATGCGTTCCCGAGGCGGAAATGATAATAGTTACTCCCATATGTCCTCATTCCATGACAGCCAGATCTGTAATAGCATCTGCCGAGGATGAGATAACAATAGAGATCCCGGAGGAAAGAAATTATGAAACGCCTGATCTTGGTATCACTCTTGACGGACGAGCTTTTCATATGTTAAAAAGCGGCGATGTGATCAGGATACGCAGGTCAAAAAGCATCACAAAACTTATCAAAACGGATGAAAGTTCGTTTTTTGAAGCATTGAAGAGCAAGTTATCATAGATATAAAAAGGGATAAGGAAAGGGACAGTTATGCCGGATAAGAAAACAAGCAGACATGCGCAGATCAGAAAGATAATTGAAAATGAGAATATCGGAACTCAGGAGGAACTTGTACGTCGCCTCAATGAGGAAGGCTTTGCGGTGACTCAGGCCACAGCCTCCAGAGATATTAAGGAATTAAGGTTATCAAAGATGACCACTGATACCGGAGTGAATAAGTACATTATCCCCCCTTCGGATACTCCGGGTTTAAATAACGGAAAACTGGTCAGAGTCCTGTCGGAAGCTTTTGTTAATATGGAGCAGGCAGAAAACCTTCTGGTCATAAAGACGGCGTCGGGAATGGCCATGGCTGCGGCTGCGGCATTGGATTCACTTAAGATAAAAGGTGTTGTGGGCTGCATTGCAGGAGACGATACCATTATGTGCGTTGTAAAGACCAAGGGTGAAGTTTCCGATGTAATGAAAAAGATAGAAAAACTTGTTCACTAATGTGGGTTATGGCTGTCAACTTATACTTGACACCTTATTGGCCTTGTTATAAAATTTAAAAAATTGAAAAATCAAAGGATGGAAATTTATGTCAGGACATTCAAAATTTGCTAACATTAAGCACAAGAAAGAAAAAAATGATGCGGCTAAGGGTAAGATATTTACCAAACTCGGCCGTGAAATAGCAGTAGCCGTTAAAGAAGGCGGCGGTCCGGATCCCAACAATAACAGTAAGCTTAAGGATATCATCGCTAAGGCAAAAGCCAACAACATGTCCAACGATACCATCGAAAGAAGTATCAAAAAGGCAGCAGGCGACGGACAGGGTGTTAATTACGAGCATGTAAGATATGAAGGCTACGGCCCCAGCGGTATCGCCATCATCGTAGATGCTCTTACGGACAACAAGAACAGAACTGCTGCAAATGTCAGAAGTGCTTTTACAAAGGGTAAAGGCAGTATCGGAAATATGGGATGCGTTTCTTTCATGTTCGATGAAAAGGGACAGATCGTCATCGATAAGGAAGAATGCGATATGGACGGAGATGATATCTTCATGATCGCTGCCGATGCAGGTGCGGAAGATCTTTCCGATGAAGAGGACAGTTTTGAGATAATTACTGCTCCCGACGATTTCAGCAAGGTCGTTGAAGCTCTGGAAGCTGCAAATATCAAGATGGCATCCGCCGAAGTTACCATGATCCCTCAGAATTACGGATCTCTTACCGATGAGGAGGATATCAAGTGCCTTAACAGGATCCTTGACCTTCTTGAGGAAGATGATGATGTTCAGGACGTATATACAAATTACGACGAAGCATAAAAAATATATTCTTTTTTAATTAACTAACTTAATTAACAATGATAAAATGCCGATAAAATATATGGATTGTAAATATACCTTTCATTTTACCGGCTTTTTTGATGCTTATCATTCTCACTTACTATAAGCCGGGAGGAGGAAATTAATTCATGAAAAAGACTTTAAGCAGATTAATTTGCTTTATACTGGCGGCAAGCATAGTGGCTACGGGCGGATTCTTTGACCTTAAGACCACTTATACCGTTGATAATGTACAAAATGTTCCCGCGGTCGGAGAAGAGCCGGCAGAGCCGGCGGAGGCCAGAAGTGAAGCCGAGGAAGAAAACCTGGGTATCTTTTCCAAGGCCTTCGGCGTCGAGGGACTTAAAGAAGGAATATTCAGTTTATCAAATATATTTTTTAAGGACAGATCCGTTTATGCAGCCGATGCCGACATGAAGATAGTTTTCTTCGACAACACCGGTGTGGGAAATGCCTTTGTTGACCAGGGTTCGGTACTTGAGCTTGATACCTCACAGTTCACTCTGGCTGTTTCACGTGTTTATAAGGTGGATAATACCGATGCGCCTTTTGCCAGCGGTACCACCATGACCTTCAGTATTGCAGGTGCGGGGAATAATGTTATCAGGATCGAACCCGACAGTGATCCGACAGACAACTCTGTTGTCATCACCCGTGTGGGCCCCGGACGTGCCAACGTTAACGTTGCCATCACCGAAAACGGTCAGACAAGATATGCTACCGTTACCATTCATGTTGCATTTGAGATCGTAAAGGATGATCTTGAATGGGAAGAGACGGGACTTTCGGGATTCAGTGACAAGGTGCTTTTCCTGGATCAGAAAAATTATCTGGGTGCTGTAGACTATTACGAGCTGGATATCCTTTACATGGATAACACATCCGTTACTTCCGATACCATAATTCTGGACACAACGGATAAACAATATAAAGATACGGTAGTCATGTATGAAAGCGGTAAGCTGCATGTCAGAGGTGCAGGTTATACCAGGGTTACTCTTAAGACCACAGGTACAAACCCCGACAGTACCAGCTTTTATGTACTTGTTGCCCCTATAGGACATGAAGAGGCCGTGGTTTCCGGAGGAACCGTAACCTATGCGGATTACGAGCAGACCTATGATCTGGGCACCATATATGCAGATAATTTTGCTGTCTATACAAATGCCTTAAAGGCTACCAGCCTTACATGGACAGTATATATCGTAGATAAGAACGGTGGACTTACCGAGATCAGCAAGAATGATACCTCCAGACTTACATACAATATCAGCGATCAGAGCGGAGTGGTAAATTTCTCGGGAGTTACGGCAGGTACCTATAAGATCGTGGGCGTTGCAAATACTTCCTTCAGCGATACGGAAAGCAGGAACAGAGTTGTTTATGACGTTGTAGTAATGCTTTCTCTTTCGGATACAGAAATGTACATGAACGTTGGAGATACCTATGATGTATTAAGTAATTCCAATATTCCGGTTGAACTCTATTCCAAGATCTACAGCGTGGAGTATTCCGGAAACAGCAGACTTTACGCTACCGTTGATAATAACGGTGTTATTACGGCAAATAATGTAGGTACGGCGTATATCACATTTAAATATGTCGGAGGCAGTAACAATTCTGTGCTTCCTCCGGCGATCAGTGCCTCCATTCAGGATGTTACCTATACCATACATGTTATAGACTACCTTTCCATCAGCAACTCGGCTTTGTCATCCGACGGATCTACCGAGTTTACCATGTTTGCGGGAGGTACCTATCCTTTATATGCTTCTTGTACAAATAAGGATTACGATATCTATTGGGAGAGTCTTGACACTTCCATCGTGACCCTTGAAGAGAACGGCTTCGGATCCGTTATGGTAAAGGCTTTAAAGAAGGGCGTTGTTACCGTAAGAGCCTACCAGATCATTAACGGCGTTGAAAAGAATGCCTTTGCGGAGATCACTGTTAAGAATACAGCTACCAAGGTTAAACTTTCACCTTCCGAGATAGATATCGAGGTAGGAGATTATAAGACCATCATAGCTCAGTTTACAGGTGATGCCACAGATCTGACCTGGGTTAGTTCGGATGAAACTATTTTTTCCTTTGTTGATAATATAAATGTGGGGACTTCAGCAACCATCGAAGCTTTAAAGCCCGGTTCCGCAGTGCTTACCGCCATTAACCCCGACAACATCGTTTGCGGCTATTGTCAGGTTACGGTCTACCAGGAAGTTACAGGCCTTAAGCTTTCGGAATACTCCCTGACCCTTAAAGAAACCGACGGAAGCTATCAATTATATGCTTATCTTGAGCCTAAAAATGCTTCCGACTCCAGCGTATTGTGGACTTCCTCCAAACCCTCGGTAGTAACCGTTGACGAAAACGGTAAGATCACCATCGTAAAAGAAGGTGAAGCTACCATTATGGCTCAGTCGGTGCTTAATCCCGAGTATTTTGCTCTCTGTACCGTTAAGGTGCTTCAGGCCGTGGATTCCATCACTCTTGACAAGAAACAGCTGGAACTTTACAAGGGTGAAGTTTACAGACTTCCTTATGTCATCCTGCCTGCAGATGCGGACAATGACGTTATAGATATCACCGTGGTTGACAGTAAGATCGTTTCTGTTACCCAGGGTTCCGACCACACATTGATAGTTACCGCAAGAGGTGTTGGTAAGACCGAATTTATGGTCATGACCAAGGACGGAAAATACTGGGATCTTTGTACGGTTACGGTTAAGCAGGTGGCTACGGATGTTACAATGAACTACAGCGAGGTAACTCTTAATGTGGGTGAAGCCTTCGACCTTACGGTAAGTGTTTCTCCCGCAGATGCCACAGAGAATTCTCTTACATGGAAGAGCCTTGATACAGGTATAGCTACCGTATCTCAGAGCGGTCGTATCATGGGTATCAAGCCCGGTAAGACTTCCATAATGGTATCCACCCAGAGCGGAAAGAACTCCTTCTGTACCGTTACGGTAAAGCAGGGTGCAAAATCCATGAAGCTGGATGAAACGGAGATAACCATAGGCATAGGTGAAACCTACACCCTTGAGGCTGTGTTCGATCCCGACGGAACTTCGGTTACCGACGGTAAATGGTCATCTCTTGATTCAAGCGTTGCCACCGTTAACGAAGCGGGTATGGTTACGGGTATCAAGGGCGGATACACTGTAGTTTCCTTTACTTCCGTGGACGGAGGCTTTACCGGCTTCTGTATGGTAAAGGTAGAGGAATTGATCACAAAGATCACCGTAGATCCTTCTTCCTATATTTTAGGTAAAGGAAATACGGTTACAATAGATGCTCAGATATCAAACGGAGATACGGTTTCCGACAAGGGCCTTGAATGGTATTCCGATGATGAATCCGTAGCTACGGTTGATAAATACGGTATGATCACAGGTGTGGACTACGGTTCAACGGTTATTACCGTAGAAGCTGCCGAAGGCGAAGCTAAGGCCTATGTTAAGATCGAGGTTGTACGTGAAGTATCCAAGATCGAACTCAGTTCTTCCTATGAAGTGGTAATAGTGGGCCACAAGGTGAGACTGTCTGCTACGGTCAGCCCTGCCAATGCCACTTATCCCACGGTTAATTACAGCGTTGTTAATCCCGCCACCATGAAAGAAGATAATTCCGTGGCACTGGTGGATTCCGACGGTGTTGTTACCGGCCTTAAAAAGGGAAATGCATGGGTAGTCGCATCCGCCAAAGACAATTCCGGAAAGACGGCACGTTGTTATATCGTAGTCATCGATCCCATCTCGGCAACCGGCGTAACGGTTTCAGATTCTGCAATAGCTTTGATGCCCGGAGAAAAGAAGACCATAACATCTCATATCAAGCCCACCACCTCTACGGATGACTTGACATGGACTACAAATAATGATACTGTAGCATCAGTTTCCGAAGAAGGCACTATTACAGCCAATACCGTGGGGCAGACCACGGTAACTGTAACCACGACCTCCGGTAAGACGGCAACGATCACAGTCACTGTTCTGGGCCTGAGTCGTACTTATGTCGAATTACCGATCTATTCCACCTTCAGATTGTACCTGGACGGAGTCAACGAAACTGTTCGGTGGGATGTGGAAGACAACAGTGTATGTGAAGTTGCCAACGGAACCATCACGGCAAGAAAAACAGGTACTACAGTTGTTACTGCAAAGGTTAGCGGGCGTACTTTGGAGTGCATAGTAAAGGTTACAAAATAGTAAGCTTTAGGAGGACTTCAAATGTTAAGCAGATTGTTCGTCAAGAATTATGCAATAATAGACAAAACAGAAATTGAATTTAAAAACGGATTAAATATTCTTACCGGTGAAACCGGTGCCGGTAAATCCATATTGATCGGCTCCGTAAATGCCGCTCTCGGAGAGAAAGTCTCCAGAGACGTGATCAGATACGGAGCTGATTACGCTCTTATAGAACTCACATTTGACCGGATACCGCAAAGGACATGTGAGGCACTTAAAGAATTTGATATTTTTCCCGATGACGGCGAGATTCTGATCTCCAGAAAGATAACAGCCGCAGGAAAAAGCATATGTAAGATCAACGGCGAGACCGTAACTCTTGAGGAACTGAAAAACTGTTCCTCTCTTTTGCTGGATATACACGGACAGAATGAACATCATTCTCTTCTTAAGGCATCATCACATATCAAAATACTGGATAAATTCGCGGGAAGTGAAAATGATAAGCTTCTGGCGGATCTTAAAATTAAATATGATGACTGGAGCAAAACCGTCAAGGAACTGGATCAGGCTCTTAACACCAATGTGACCAAGGATACGGACGGATCCTATCTGGAATTTGCCTTAAACGAGATACGGAAGGCAGAACTTAAAGTCGGGGAAGATGAGGAACTGGAAGAAGAATACAAGGTCCTTTCCAATGCAAAACAGATCATGGAAGCCTTGTCCCAGAGCCTTCAACTGGTGAGTGATGATGAAAGCGGAAATGCGGGGGATCTGATCGGAGAAGCGGTCAGAGTCTTAAATAAAGCCGTACAGTATGATGAAAAACTGTCCGGACTGGCAGAGATACTTGAGAGTGCTTCATCCCTTATTTATGATTTTAAGCATGATGCGGAGAGCTATATAAACAGGACGGAGAATTCTGCCGACAGATTTATGGAAGTATCCGAAAGGCTGGATCTTATCAACGGCCTTAAGAAAAAATATGCAGGGATGAACGGATCCGTGGAAGATGTTTTAAAGTACGCGGAAGAAGCGGAAGATAAGCTTAAAAAGCTTGAGAATTTTGACGAATATCTTTTGGAACTTAAGAGCCGCGAGGAGAAGGAAAGAAATGAATGCCTAAAGATCTGCGATAAGATCTCGACCTTAAGAAAGAAAGCGGCAGACATCCTTTCCAAAGGCATAGATGAAGAACTTAAGAGTCTGAATTTTGCAGCGGCAAAGTTTGAATGCAGATGGGAAGAACTTAAAAAGTTTACTTCCAACGGACGGGATTCCTATGAATTCATGATATCCTTAAATCCCGGAGAACCTATGAAACCGCTGGTAAAAGTGGCTTCCGGCGGTGAACTTTCAAGGATCATGCTGGCGATTAAAACAGTTTTGGCGGATAAGGATGAGATACCGAGCCTTATCTTTGATGAGATAGATACGGGAATTTCCGGAAGAACAGCTCAGAAAGTATCTGAAAAGCTGGGATTACTGGCAGGAACCCATCAGATCATCTGCATCACCCACCTGGCACAGATAGCGGCCATGGCTGATTCTCATTATGTGATAGAAAAGACAAACGGCAAAGACAGTGTAAAGACAGAGATACGTGAACTGGATGCCGAGGACAGGATATCCGAACTTGCCAGGATCCTGGGCGGAGCTGAAATAACCAATGCTGTGATAGAAAATGCTAGAGAGATGATCTCTCTTGCCTGTGAAATAAAGAAATCAAGGAGCCTGAATTTATGAAAAACATTTTACTCGTAGCCTCAGAATGTGTACCTTTTATCAAAACAGGCGGTCTTGCCGATGTTGTGGGAGAACTTCCAAAGTATACGGATAAAGAAAATTTTGATGTCCGTGTCATCGTCCCCAATTACAAAGCGATCCCCCAAAAGTACAAGGAGAAGATGGAATTCGTTACCAGCTTCTATATGGATCTGGGATGGAGAAGACAGTATGTGGGCGTACTTGAAACAAAGATAGACGGCGTAAGGTTTTATCTTATAGACAACGAATACTATTTTAACGGCGAAAAGCCCTATGGCAACATTTATGAGGATATAGAGAAATTTGCATTTTTTGACAGGGCGGTATTATCTGCACTTCCTCTCATAAATTTCCGTCCGGATATCATTCATTGCAATGACTGGCAGACAGGACTTGTTCCCGTTTATCTTCACGACTCTTTTTACGGCGGAGAATTCTATCGCGGCATCAAGAGTATCATGACCATACACAATCTTAAGTTCCAGGGCATATGGAACAAAAAGACGGTTATGGATATTGCCGGTCTTTCACCTTATTATTTCACGGATGACAAGCTGGAAGCATACGGAGATGCCAATTACCTTAAGGGAGGCATAGTCTATGCCGATTATGTGACCACCGTTTCGGAGCAATATGCAAAAGAGATACAGATGCCTTATTACGGTGAAGGGCTTGACGGCCTTATGAGAGCAAGAAACAATTGCTTAAGAGGTATTGTAAACGGTATAGATTATAAGGAGTACAATCCTGAAACTGACAGATTTATAAAGCATCATTTTAACAATAAGACCTTCAAGGAAAATAAGAAAAAGGACAAGACGGATCTTCAGAAGGAACTGGGCCTTGAAGTAAATGATAAGAAATTTATGGTGGGTATAGTTTCCAGACTTACCGACCAAAAGGGCTTTGACCTTGTGGACTGTGTTATCGAACAGATCTGTGCAGAGGATCTGCAGCTGGTCATCCTGGGAACAGGTGAACAGAAATATGAAAATCTGTTCAGGCACTTTGAATGGAAATACAAAGGCAAGGTTTCAGCCAGCATTTATTACAATGAGGAAAGGGCCCACAAGATATATGCTTCGGCGGATGCTTTCCTGATGCCTTCACTGTTTGAGCCCTGCGGCCTCAGCCAACTGATGGCGATGCGTTACGGAACAGTGCCCATTGTGCGTGAGACCGGCGGTCTCAAGGATACGGTCGAACCTTATAATGAGTATGAGAACAAGGGTACGGGCTTCTCGTTCATGAACTACAATGCTCATGAAATGTTAAGGACCATCCGCTATGCGGAAAATACCTTCTACGGCAAAAAGAGGGCATGGAACAAGATCGTGGAAAGGGCCATGGACAGAGATTTTTCATGGACCGCCTCGGCTAAAAAGTATGAAGAACTCTATAATGATCTGACAAAATGACATACGCTGATATTATCGTCGATATCTCTCACGAGAACATAGACAAGACATTTCAATACAGAATACCGGAAGACCTGCAAGCATCCGTTAAGATCGGTTCTAAAGTAAACATTCCCTTCGGTAACAGGAAGGGAATGACCGGATATGTTGTGGGTCTTTCTTGTGTACCCAAGATCGAGGAAGGCCGTATTAAAGACATTATTGGATTGGCTCCTCACGGGATAGACATAGACAGCAGGATGCTGGAACTGGCGGCCTGGATCAAGACCAACTACGGCGGGACCATGAATGAGACTCTTAAGACGGTGCTTCCCGTTAAAAAAAGCGTCAGGCCCGCGGTAAAAACAGAGATCGCTCTTGCCTGTGACAGGATCCGTGCAGAAGAGGTGCTTAATGAGAGCATAAAAAAGCATTTTGTGGCAAAGGCCAGGCTAATATCCCAGCTTTTGGAAAATGATGTGCTTCCCAAGGACCTTATATCAACCAAACTGAATATTTCCGCTGCCACTGTAAACAGCCTTGAGAAACAGGGCATTGTGGAGGTGAGAAGTGAAAAGATAGACAGGAATAAAAGGTTTAATGAACCGGGAAAATCTGTTCCGGTCAAGCTTAACGATGAACAGGAAGCGGCAGCTTCAAGGGTTATAAATGACATGAAGGCAGGTAAAAGAGGTACCTACCTTGTTTTTGGCGTTACAGGATCGGGTAAGACCGAAGTCTACATGGAGATCATAGATCACGTCGTAAAAAGCGGTAAGCAGGTGATCGTGCTGATACCGGAGATAGCTTTGACTTTTCAGACTGTGCTAAGATTTTCCAAAAGGTTTGGAGACAGAGTGGCTTTTTTTAATTCCAAACTTTCCCCGGGGGAAAGATATGATCAGTATCTGAAGGCCAAAGAAGGAAGCATAGACATTATGATCGGACCCAGATCCGCACTGTTTACACCCTTTGAAAATCCCGGACTTATAGTTATAGATGAAGAACATGAAGGGGCATATAAGAGTGAAGGCGTTCCCAAATATCATGCCCGGGAAGTGGCTGAGGAGATCTGCCGTATGACCGGAGCTTCTCTTGTACTGGGTTCCGCAACCCCTTCCTTGGAATCCTATAATAAGACGCAAAAAGGGGAATATACTCTGTTAAAGCTTACCAAAAGGGCCAAGGAAGCAGCTTTACCCGAAGTGGAGATCGTGGACTTAAGAGAAGAACTTAAGAATAAAAACAGAACCATTTTTTCGCTTAGATTGGTTTCTTTGATGGAGGACCGCCTTAAAAAAAGAGAACAGATCATGCTGTTTTTAAACCGCAGGGGATATTCCGGTTTTGTGTCCTGCAGAAGCTGCGGAGAGGCTGTTAAATGCCCCCATTGTTCCGTGTCCCTGACTCAGCACAGAGACGGCTATTTAAGATGTCATTATTGCGGATATGAGACTCCGATGCCTAAGAAATGTCCTAAATGCGGCTCTCCCTATATAGCAGCCTTTGGCACGGGAACCCAGAAGATAGAAGAGTCAGTGAAGAAACTTTTTCCTTCTGCCAGAACTCTAAGAATGGATGCGGATACCACCAAGGATAAGGAAAGCTATGAAAAGATCCTGTCTTCTTTTGCCAATGAGGAAGCGGATATCTTGATAGGAACCCAGATGATAGTCAAGGGTCATGATTTCCCTCATGTTACTTTGGTGGGGATATTGGCTGCGGACATGTCTCTTCATGCCACGGATTACAGAGCGGCTGAAAAAACGTTCCAGCTCCTCGCTCAGGCTGCGGGAAGGGCAGGCAGAGCCAACCTTAAGGGGAATGTGGTGATACAGACCTATAAGCCGGAACATTATGCCATCGTAACCGCCGCTGATCAGGATTATCTGTCCTTTTACGAACAGGAGATATTATACAGGAAAAACCTTTGTTATCCGCCTGTCGGGCATATAATGGCTCTGCTCTTTTCGGGCAGGGACGAGGATAAGTGCTGTGCTGCCATAAAAGGCCTTACGGCAAAAATCATTGACAAATTTAAAACGTTAGTTGATAATAAAGAGATTGTAAGGATAGGGCCTGCTCCGGCAGGAATATCCAAGATCAATGATAATTACAGGTATGTAGTTTACTTTAAGGCACAGGAATATTCTTATCTTACGGATATCTGTGCCGAAGTGGAAAAATACAGAGATGAGATCAAAGAAGCAGGTCTTTCCTGCCAGACAGATTTTGATCCCATGACAGGTTATTAAGTCTTGCGGCTTTTTACCGCAAGGGGAAGGAAGTATTTATGGCTATCAGAAATATAAGAAAGTACCCGGATCCGGTACTTTCAAAAGAGTGCAAGCCGGTTGAGAAGATGACGGAAAGAATATCCATATTGATAGAAGATATGCTTGATACCATGTATGAGGCCGGTGGCGTGGGACTGGCTGCACCCCAGGTGGGGATACTCAAGCAGATCTGTGTGGTGGATGTCAGCGAAGATTGTTCGGAGCAGTATGTGCTCATTAACCCGGTCATCATCGAACAGGACGGAGAACAGACCGGAGATGAGGGCTGTCTTTCACTTCCGGGCAAACAAGGGACTGTTACCAGACCCAACCATGTGATAGTTAAGGCTCTTAATGAAAACATGGAAGAGATCACCGTTGAAGCCACGGAACTTTTGGCAAGAGCATTCTGCCATGAGATAGATCACCTTCACGGACATATGTACATCGAAAAAGTCGAAGGGGATCTGAAGACTACCAACTTCGAACAGGACGAAGAGTAATACCACAGGAGTAGAACTTACATGAAAGTTATTTTTATGGGAACACCGGAGATTGCTGCCGGTGTTCTTGAAAGTTTAATAGGATCAGGTAAACATGAGATTACAGCTGTAGTAACACAAACTGATAAGCCCAAGGGCAGAGGCCACGAAATGGTGGCACCTCCGGTGAAACAGCTGGCTGTTCAGCACGGCATCAAGGTACTACAGCCGGAGAAAGCAAGTGCTCCCGAATTTATCGAGACTATCAGGGGAATGGAGCCGGAGGTTATCTGTGTTGCGGCTTACGGTAAGATCCTTAAGCAGGCTCTTTTGGACATACCCAGATATGGATGCATAAATGTTCATGCTTCCCTTTTACCCAAGTACAGAGGAGCTGCTCCCATACAGTGGGCTGTGATAAACGGCGAAGAAAAGAGCGGAGTCACCATCATGCACATGGCTGCGGGACTCGACACAGGAGATATGATAATCTCCAAAGAGATAAAGCTTGATCCAAAGGAAACAGCAGGAAGTCTTCATGATAAAATGACGGAGATAGGAGGCCCTCTGCTCCTTGAAGCACTGGACATGATAGAAAACGGAACCGCTCCGCGTATCCCCCAGGAGGAAAGTGAAGCCACCTACGTATCCACAATGGACAAATCCTTTGGCAAAATGGATTTTAACAGATCCGCTTCTGAACTTGAACGACTTATAAGAGGCTTGAATCCCTGGCCCACTGCCTATACCTCCATTGACGGCAGACTTCTTAAGATCTGGGATGGGGATGTTCTGGACAGAGAACTTTCCAAAGAAGAAAAGTCGGTTGCGGCAGGAACTGTGGTGGAGGTAACTCCCGACCTTCTTGTTATAAGATGCAAAGATTCGCTTCTTAAGATAAACAGCCTTCAGATAGAAGGAAAAAAACGGATGACCACTGCTGAGTTCTTAAGGGGATATAAGGTGAATAAAGGTACTGTGCTTGGGGAATAAACTTCCCGGGTGATGGAAAGACATGATCGATATAAAATCTCTTAACGAAGAGGAACTTAAAAATGAGATGAGATCCATAGGAGAGCCGTCTTTCAGAGCTGGACAGATCTTTTCATGGCTGCATGTGAAAAGAGTCAACTCTTTTGAAGATATGACGGATCTATCCAAAAGTCTCAGGAGCAAACTGGCGTCGAAATACGAGATTACTGCCTTGGCTGCTGTCAGAAGTTTAAAGTCCTCCGACGGGACGGTTAAGTTCCTTTACAAATTGAATGACGGACAGGTGATAGAATCTGTTTTAATGACCTATAAACACGGACATTCCATCTGTGTTTCCTCACAGGTCGGATGCAGGATGGGATGTGCTTTTTGTGCATCCACCATTGACGGACTTGTAAGAAACCTTACAGCTTCGGAAATACTGGAGCAGGTTTATGAAGCCGAGAGAAGCTGTAACGTGACCATATCCAACATTGTTATCATGGGTAGCGGAGAACCCATGGACAATTATGATAACGTGATCAGATTTATACGTCTGGTATCGGATAAAAACGGAAAGAATATAAGTGTCAGAAACATCACTCTTTCCACCTGCGGTATAGTGCCGGGCATCATGAAACTGGCGGATGAAGGACTGCCCGTTACCTTGGCGCTTTCCCTGCATGCGCCGGACGATGAGATAAGAAAGACTTTCATGCCGGTGGCAAAAGCCTTTTCTATCGAAGAGATCTTAAAAGCCTGTGACCATTATTTTGAAAAAACTTCAAGAAGAGTTACTTTTGAATACAGTATGATAGACGGCGTAAATGACAGTCCCGCCTGCGCGGAAAAGCTGTCCAAACTGGCCGGAGGACGTAATTGTCACGTTAATCTTATACCCATTAACAAGATAAAGGAGAGATCCTTTGTAAGATCGGGCGAGGATAACATCTCTAAATTTAAAAATATACTTGAAAAAAACCGAATAAATGTTACTATTAGAAGGAGTATGGGCACAGATATTGATGCTGCATGCGGACAGTTGAGAAGAAGTTTTATGGAGGGTGACACTTGAGATCCGCAGCTTTAACTGATATAGGGAGACAACGGGCGATAAATCAGGATTTTATTTACAGAAGCGATGAAGCCATTGGCGGATTTCCCAGTCTGTATATCGTGGCAGACGGAATGGGGGGACATAAAGCCGGTGACTATGCATCGCGATTTTGCGTAGAGTGTTTTCTTAAAGAGGCTAAAGCGGGTAAGTATAAGACTTTGCTGGGCGGTTTCGAAAGTATCATCAGTACCGTAAACGAGCATGTTTATCAAAAATCCCTTTCCGTTCCGGAATATAATGGAATGGGAACCACACTGGTGGCCTGTGCGGTGGATAAAAACACGGTTACCGTGGCCAATGTGGGAGACAGCAGACTTTATCTTTTGACCGAAGAACAAAACTTCAGACAGATCACCGTTGATCATTCTCTGGTGGAGAATATGATACAAATGGGAGAATTGAACAGGAAAGATGCCGTTCATCATCCCAAGAAAAACATAATCACAAGAGCCATAGGAGTAGATGCTGTGGCCGAGCCCGATTTTTTTGAGATCGAGCTGGAGAAGGGGGATGTCATCCTTATGTGTTCGGACGGATTATCCAACATGGTGGATGATGATAAAATGAGCGATTGTTTGAAAAATAACAAAAAAACTCTTGAAGACAAGGCGAAAGAATTGGTTGCTCTTGCAAATGAAAGAGGGGGCAAGGACAATATTTCGGTTGTTTTGATCGAGATATAATGACAGCAGAAACCAATTACCGGAGGACAGTATGGCAGAAACAAGTACATTACTAAGCGAAAGATATGATATTAAGGAGAGGATCGGTTCCGGGGGAATGGCTGATGTATATAAAGCCGTGGATACCAGATTGAACCGCTTGGTTGCAGTTAAAGTCTTAAAATCTGAATTTTCCAATGATACAAATTTTATTTCCAGATTCAAAAATGAAGCGAAATCAGCCGCAGGACTTTCTCATCCCAATATCGTCAGTGTATATGATGTAGGCGAAGATAACGGTCTGCATTATATTGTAATGGAATTGGTTGAAGGTATCACTCTTAAGAAATTTATCGAGAAAAAAGGCAGGCTTGAGGTTCGCGAAGCTGTAGGAATCAGCATACAGATAGCTCAGGGTATGGAAGCCGCTCATGAACACGGCATTATACACAGAGACATTAAGCCTCAGAACATAATGATATCCAGAGACGGTAAGGTAAAGGTGGCTGACTTCGGTATTGCCAAAGTGGTTTCCTCGGACACCTACACCCAGAATGCGGTGGGTTCCGTGCATTACCTCTCTCCCGAACAGGCCAGAGGCGGATATTACGATGAGCGCAGTGACATTTATTCACTGGGTGTTACTTTGTATGAGATGCTCACGGGCCAGCTTCCCTTCGGCGGAGATTCCGATGTTTCCGTTGCTCTCAAGCACATTCAGACGGAAGCAAGACCTGCCAGAGAACTTGTTCCTTCCATCCCTTATTCACTGGATAAGGTTGTACAGAAATGTATGCAGAAGCATCCTGAGAACAGATATGCTTCCGCTTCGGATATGATAATCGATCTCAAGCACTCCATCACCAACCCTGACGGGGATTTTGTAAGGATCAACAGTTTGATGGAAGGCGGCACAAGACGCTTTACCAATGCGGAAGCGGATGAGATCAAGAGTCAGGCCGCTGCAATGCCTGTTCAGAAACAGTCTTACAATGACAATCGTTCCAAGCAGCAGAGCAGAAAAGATAACGGCAAAATACTCAGAGAGGAATTTGAAGAGCTGGATACCATTGATTCCAAGTTTGAGAAGGTGGTTATCGTTCTTACGATCTTTGCGGCCATTGCCCTTGTTATCGGTGCGGTAGTTCTTTTCTTCAAGTTTTTCGGAGTTCCCGGTGCCGGTTCCTTAAACGGTGCAACACCTACTCCCGCCATCGAGGGAACTGTAAGCGCAACGCCCACTCCTACACAGGTGGCTACTATTTCAATGCCCAACCTTTACGGATACACCAAGGATGATGCGGAGAGATTTATGTACTCCAAATCCCCCGATTTTACCATACTTTACGAAGACAGAGAGTACTCTTCCCAGCCTGAGGGTACGGTTATAAGTCAATATCCCGTAGCCAATGCGGATGTACTTGTAAACCAGACCATTAAGCTCACCTTGTCCGCAGGCGGAGAACCCGTTCCCGTACCAAAGGTAGTGGGGGTTCTGGAAGCGGCTGCAAAGAACCAGTTAAGTGCTTCGGGTCTTGTTATAAAGACCATGTATGAATACAGTGAGACCATGCCTGCGGGATATGTTACCAGATCGGAACCTAAGAACGGTACTACAGCTCATTCGGGAGATACCATCCTTCTTTACATAAGTCTCGGTATACCCGAATATCCCGTAAATATCCCCAATATTTACAACAAGACCGTTCAGGTGGCTCAGGTATTGCTTGAGGATGTGGGCCTTAAACTGGGTGAGATCACCGAGGATTACAGTAACGAAGTTGAAGCGGGCTTTATCATCACCAAGCCCAAGGAAAATGCAACAGCTATCAGCGGCAGTGCCATTGATATTGTTGTGAGCAAGGGACCTCAGCCCAATGTGACTCCCGGTATTCCTCAAAACATGTCTTATCTCAAAGGAAGCTATGATACCACCGACAGAAATAAATTTGATAATACCTGTTCGGAGTTCTATTCATCCGAATTGTTCTTTGAGATCTGGCAGGATGAATACAATTACATTGTTTATGTTGATTATGACAATCCTGCATTGGAAGCTCAGGTCATAAACGTGGATTTCAATTCCTTCAGACAGGTATTTGAATTTAAGTTATATGTTGAATTTGCCAATGATGCTGTGGATTATGCAAATCTTAAACCGGGATCGGCATATGTTACAGCTTATCTGGACGGTGTGAATATAGGAACTCAGGAAACTATTTTGGAGGCCGTTGAAGAATAGTGCAGGGAAGGATAATCAAAGGAATCGGCGGATTGTATTTTGTGGATACCTATGAAGGGATCCTTGAATGCAAGCCTAAGGGCATATTCAGAAAAAGCGGGATCAAACCCCTGGTTGGCGATAATGTTACGGCAGAACGTCTTGCTGACGGGTCGGGACTTATAAGTGAGGTTCTGGACAGGAAAAGCGTTCTTATAAGACCCGAGGTGGCTAATGCCACCCTGGCTGTTCTTGTATTTGCCGTTAATGCTCCCAAACCCAATCTGAATCTGGCTGACCGTTTTCTCATAAACATGGAAATGGCCGGAGTGCCTGCAATATTGGTTTTTAATAAATCGGACCTTGCATCTGAAGAAGAAATAGAGAACATTAAAAACGGATTTTCGGGCTCAGGCTACGAAATCCGTTTTATTTCCGCTAAAATGAGATCGGGGACCGATGATCTCAAAGAAAGACTTAAAGGTGAGATCACTGTGCTTGCGGGGCCTTCCGGAGTGGGGAAATCTACCATCGTAAACTTCCTGACGGGTGCAGACAGGATGGAAACCGGTTCATTATCCGAAAAGATAATGAGAGGTAAAAACACCACCCGCCATTCCGAGCTTCTGGGTATTGATGAGGATTCTTATATTTTTGATACTCCCGGTTTTACATCCTTTGATCTGTTCGGAATAGAAGCGGGAGAGCTGGGGCTCTTTTACCCGGAGATAAAGGAATGCCTGGGAAAATGCAGATTTACCGGGTGCTCCCATATAAATGAACCGGATTGTGCTGTTAAAGAAAAACTCCGATCCGGTGGAATGTCTAAAAACAGATATGATAATTATGTAATGCTCTATAATGAGATCAAGAGCAGAAGGAAATACTGATGAATATACTTTCACCTTCAATGCTGGCTGCTGACTTCGGATGTCTTAAGGCTCAGCTGGATCTGATAGAAAAAAATGACATCAAATGGCTCCATGTGGATGTTATGGACGGAATGTTTGTTCCAAGCATATCCTTTGGCATGCCTGTCATTTCAAGTATCAGAAAAATAAGCGGCTTATTCTTTGATACGCATCTCATGGTCACTGAGCCCGGCAGATACATAAATGATTTTAAAAAGGCCGGCAGCGATCTGCTTACTGTCCATGTGGAAGCATGTAAAGATACTGCCGAAACCCTGAAGGAGATCAAAGCTTCGGGGATGAAGGCGGGAGTCACTTTGAATCCCGAAACCGATGTAAAAGAGATACTTCCGTATATAGGACTTGCGGATCTTGTCCTGGTAATGAGTGTTCATCCCGGATTCGGAGGACAGAAATTCATTCCCGGATCTCTGGATAAAGCAGTAACGATCAAAAAAGAAATTGAAAAGGTAAATCCTTCCTGCCGTCTGGAAATGGACGGGGGTATAAATCTGAACAACCTTAAGGAAGTCCTTTTATCCGGCGTTGACACCATAGTTGCCGGCACTGCTGTGTTTGGCGGAGATATTACGGAAAACATCAAAGCCTTTAAAAAGATCATGTGATCGTTAAATAAGGAAATAGATCCCGTATTGGATTTCGGGATTATAAGGAGGATATTTTAAGAAATGAAATTAGGAATCGTAGGTCTCCCCAACGTGGGAAAAAGCACATTGTTCAACTCCCTTACAAAGGCGGGGGCGGAAAGCGCAAACTATCCTTTCTGTACCATTGATCCCAACGTGGGAGTGGTTGCTGTACCCGATAAGAGACTTGATGAACTTACAAAACTTTACAATTCTGAAAAGACAACACCCGCTATCGTTGAATTTGTTGATATAGCCGGTCTTGTAAAGGGGGCTTCCAAGGGTGAAGGACTGGGAAATCAGTTTCTTGCCAATATACGAGAGGTTGATGCCATTGTTCATGTGGTCAGATGCTTCGATGATTCCAACGTTATTCACGTTGAAGGCTCTGTAGATCCCGGACGTGACATTGAGACCATCAATCTTGAACTCATCTTCTCCGATCTGGAAGTTCTTGAAAGAAGATATTCCAAGGTGGCCAGAATGGCTAAAATGGATAAGGCTGCGGGAAAAGAGACCGATATGCTGGAAAGGCTTAAAAAGCATCTGGAAGATGGAAAGATGGCCAAGACCTTTATTCTGAACGATGAGGATGAAGAGGCGTTTTTTGCGGAATACAATCTTCTTACAGCTAAGCCTGTTATTTATGCGGCGAACGTGAAGGATACCGATCTTAAGGATGACGGTGCATCAAACCCTTATGTAGCACAGGTCAGAAGGATCGCAGAAAATGAAAATTCCAAAGTTTTCGTTATCAGCGCTCAGATCGAGCAGGAAATGAGCGAGCTCAGCGATGAGGATAAGGAAATGTTCTTTGAAGATCTGGGTATTAAAGAAAGCGGTCTTGATAAGCTTATTGCTGCCAGCTATGATACATTGGGCCTTATGAGTTATCTTACCGCAGGACCCAAGGAATCCAGGGCATGGACTATTAAAAAAGGAACCAAAGCTCCTCAGGCTGCGGGAAAGATCCATTCGGACTTTGAAAGAGGGTTCATTCGTGCGGAGATCGTTTCCTACGATCAGCTCATGGAATGCGGCAGCATGAATGTGGCAAAAGAAAAAGGACTGGTACGTTCGGAAGGAAAGGATTATGTCATCCAGGACGGAGATGTGGTTCTTTTCAGATTTAATGTATGATCATAAGAATAAGTTTTTTAAACGGTTCTCTTAAAATAGAGAGCCGTTTTTTTATGCTCTTAAACGGTTTATAAAAAAACTCATTTTTCCCTCCACTTATATATAAAAAACCTTCAAAGCCCTGATTTTAGGGGCTTTTTTTAGCAAAAAGATTTGTAAAATTAAGGCTTTTTTTATTAAAAATACTTGAAAATCAGAAGAAAGTGGTGTAAAATGGTGTAAAAGGGTGATTAAGTGGTGCAAAGTGGAGAATCTGAAGAAGGGAGGACAAAGCCTATGTTTATGGGAGAATACGAACATGGATTGGATGAAAAAGGCAGGATCATCGTGCCTACCAAGTTTCGTGAAGCCCTTGGCGAACATTTTGTCCTTACCCTCGGAACCGACGGATGTCTCTTCATTTACCCTATGGCAGACTGGGAACAGTTCGTTGAGAAATTGAAAGGACTTCCCGGCACCAAAGAAGCAAGACAGATGCAAAGATACTTCATGGCCGGTGCAGTTGAATGCGAGTGCGACAAACAGGGAAGAGTGATGATCCCTGCGAAACTCAGAGAACATGCCGGGATCGTTAAGGACATAGTTTCCGTAGGCGTGGTAAACAAGATCGAGATCTGGAGCAAGGAACGCTGGGAGGCTAACAATTCCTATGATTCAGTGGATGATATGGTTGATCACATGTCAGAGTTTGGACTCAGTTTCTGATAAAAGATCGAGGAGAGACCGATGGGAGAGTTTAAGCATTATTCAGTGATGCTGAAAGAAACAATTGAAGGACTCAACGTCAGAAAGAACGGTGTATACGTGGACGGAACTCTTGGAGGAGCCGGACACGCAAAGGAAGTCTGCAAGCTTCTTGGTAATACGGGACATTTTATAGGGATCGATCAGGATTCCGACGCGATAAAAGCGGCCGGAGAAAGACTTGATGAATTTAACAATGTGAGCATTGTAAGAGACAACTATGAGAACATGGTTCAGATCGTTAAGAACGAAGGCTTTGAAAAGGTTTCGGGCATTGTTCTCGATCTGGGAGTTTCTTCTTACCAGCTTGATACGGCAGAAAGAGGATTCAGTTATCACAACGATGCACCGCTGGATATGAGAATGGACGACAGGTCATCAAGGACCGCAAAAGATATTGTTAACGGTTATTCGGAAAATGAACTTTTCAGGATCATAAGAGATTACGGAGAAGACCAGTTCGCCAAGAACATTGCAAAGCACATCGTCAAAAGAAGGCAGGACAGCGAGATCGAAACCACGTTTCAGCTGGTGGAGTGCATTAAGGCGGCGATCCCGGCAAAGATAAGAATGGCTTCGGGACATCCGGCAAAGAAAACTTTTCAGGCTATCAGAATAGAACTTAACAGAGAACTGGATGTGCTTAAAGACTCTATAGACGGCATGATAGATCTTTTAGAACCGGGTGGCAGGATATGCATCATTACCTTCCACTCTCTTGAAGACAGGATAGTCAAGTCGGCGTTTAAAAAGAATGAAAATCCCTGCACATGTCCTCCGGGTTTTCCGGTCTGTGTGTGCGGCAAGATCAGTAAAGGAAAAGTGATCACAAACAAACCCATACTTCCGTCGGAAGCTGAGTTGGAAGAAAATTCCAGATCCAAAAGTGCAAAACTAAGGATATTTGAAAGAGTTTAACCCCTTCTTAAAAGGGGCGGGGAGAAGATATGAAGAATTATAAGATCGAATCGGAAGAAAGCAAAAGATACACTCAGATAAATGCAGGTCTTTCTTTTGAAGACGGCAGTGCTGCAAGAGTCATTGAAACATATGCACCTGCAAAAGAGCCCATCAGGATCCCGAGAGAACATGAGATCAAAAGGTATGAGCCTGAACCTGAGTATGAAGTAAGAAAAGCCCCCGGTATCGGAAGAGCGGTTGATCTTTTCTTTGCGGCAGTGCTTATGGTTGCTATCATGATCACTCTTTACGTATGCATTAATTATTTACAAATCCAATCCGATATTGTACAATTGGAAAAGCAGATCTCTGTATTGGAAAACACCATTTCCGTTACAGAAAATGAGAATAAGGCTCTTGAAGCTTCCATCAATGTAATGGGCAGTGATCTGGACTATGTTTATAATGTTGCGGTGGGCGTTCTCGGAATGGTTTATCCGAATAAGAACGAAGTTCATTTCTATACAAACCAGCAGTCTTCCTACTACAGAGATTATGCCGCCGTTAACTGAACCGGCATATTATGAATGATGTAAGAGTTAGACCCAAAAGAACAAAAAAAGAAAAAAAGATAACACAAAAAATGCAAGCAAAACTTTTGCTTGTTTTTTGCGTTATACTGGTTTTATTGGTGGGGCTCATTGCCAGGATAGTTTTCATCAATAACCAGGATAAATATAAAAAAGGCGCTCTGGAACTTCAAAGTTATGTTACTTCTGTGGTTCCCTGCAAGCGTGGCAATATTCTTGACAGAAACGGTAACCTTCTTGCCACCGGTGAAATAGTATATAATCTTATACTGGATCCCAAAGTGGCTCTGGATAAGGAAGTATATACCGAAAGTTGTCTGAAGGCTCTTGAAAACGTCTACGGTCTTGATGATGCGGAGCTTAGAAATATTCTCAGTACCAAATCCCAATCTTCATACGTAATTTTAAAAAAGCAGATATCCTATGCGGAAAAATGCGCTTTTACGGATTATGTGGAATCCCTTGGAAAAGACGGTAAGAACGTTAAAGGAGTCTGGTTCGAGGAAAATTATAAGAGGGTCTATCCCTACGGTACACTTGCTTCCCACGTTATAGGCTTTATGGATGCGGACGGCGAGGGAGCCTACGGACTTGAACAGTATTACAACGATGAACTTAAGGGAACAGACGGAAGAAATTACGGTTATTACGACGGAACCTTAAATATCGTCAACACTGTTAAAGAGCCGGTTGACGGTGCTGACATAGTGTCTTCCATAGATGTTAATATTCAAAGAGTTACGGAATACTATACCCAGCAGTTCCTCGATACCTTCGGAGCCAATAATGCCGGAGTTATTGTAATGGATGCGGATTCGGGAGAGATCTACGCCATGCAGTCCAATTACAGCTATGATCCCAATCATCCCAGAGATCTTTCCCGCTCTTATTCCCGGGAAGAGATCGAAGCCATGAGTGATGAAGAACAGGTCAATGCCTTGTATAACATGTGGAGGAATTTTTGCATCAGCGATGCATATGAACCCGGATCCATATACAAGCCCTTTACCGTAGCTGCGGCATTGGAAGAGGATTGTATAAAAAAGGACAGCACCTGGGTGTGCGACGGCGGTGAAGATTTCCCTGCCGATGTCAGGATCAAGTGTTCAAATATACACGGACACGGCACCATCTCCCTTGCCCAGTCCGTCATGTTTTCCTGTAATGATGCTCTTATGCAGATAGCAAAGGCAGAAGGCAGAGATGTATTTGCCAAATATCAAAAAAAATTCGGTATAGGTCAGCTTACGGGCATAGATCTGCCCGGTGAAGCTTCCGGTCAGTGCTTTCCGGTCAGTGCCTTAAATGAAACGGAGCTTGCAACCAGTTCCTTCGGCCAGGGTTTTACCGCCACAATGGTTCAGATGGCTTCTGCCTTCAGCTCGCTTATAAACGGTGGAGTATATTATGAACCCCACGTGGTAAAAAGCATCAGATCCTCAGACGGATCCGTGGTAAAACGTAACGGATCAGTGACTGTTGAAAAGACCATATCCGATACTACGGGAGAATATATTAAAGAAACTCTGTATCTAACGGTTTCGGGAGGTACGGGTGTAAAAGCCGATATAAAGGGATATCTTATCGGAGGAAAGACCGGTACCAGCCAGAAACTTCCCCGAGATGCAGAAAAATATCTGGTTTCTTTTTTGGGATTCGTTGAGACCGAAGAAAAAGATGTGGTCATTTACGTGGTAGTGGATGAGTGTCATGACAATGCAAAAGCATCAAAATGTGCCACAGCCATGTCCATATTCAAAGATATTGCGGAAGAGATCCTGCCTTACTTAAGGATATACCCGGAAGGCGAGATCAATTATAAGCTTAAGGTTATTAAAGAAGACGAGATCAGAATAGATCCTGACAATACAACCTATGATCCGGCAAATGATGAAGGCGAAGCAAATGTCTTTTCAAGGTGAAGCTGTAAAATCGAATGAAAATATCAGTGAGTTGGTTACCGCTGATACAACAGTAAGAAGAAAGGTATACAGAGCCTATGATTACGGACTTTTGATACTTACTGTTTTTATGGTCGCAATAGGCCTTGTGTTTTTGTACTCCACAAGCTCCTATACATCTACCCAGAAATTCGGATATGCCACTTTTTATCTTAAAAGGCAGGCTTCATATGCTGTCATAGGTGTTATAGCCATGCTGGTGGTCTCCTTTATTGATTATAAGGTCTATATTGATAAATTGAGTATTTTAAAGATAAGACCCATATACGGACTTTATCTGATCTGCATAGGGCTTCAGATCGCGGTACTTATTTTCGGAGAAGATATATACGGTGCCAAAAGATGGCTGGATATTCCAAAGATCGGCAGTTTTCAGCCTTCCGAAGTGACAAAGATCTGCGTCATCATTTTTACGGCATTTATAGCCTATGCATCACCCAAAAGATTGAACCGGCCCACAGGTTTCTTCAGGGTACTTCTTTATCTTTCCGTTCCCATATTACTGGTTGGAAAAGAAGATTTAAGTACAGCCATTGTGCTTATGGGCATAGTATTTATCATCTGTTTTGTTACCAGTAAAAAATGGTGGTACTTTATCCTTGCGGGAGTACTTGCGGGAGGAGCGGCAGCAGCTTATATCTTCTTCGGAGACAGTTTCAGAAGTTCCAGGATAAAAGGCTGGCTGGATGTGGATTCTGCCTACGGCTATCAGATAAGAAGAAGTTTATATGCCATTTCATCGGGCGGACTTACAGGCAAAGGTCTGGGAGAAAGCTCCATGAAACTGGGCTATGTTCCGGAATCTCACAATGATATGATCTTTTCCATCATATGTGAAGAGTTGGGAATCATAGGTGCTGTATGCATGATCCTCCTCTTTGTACTTTTGATATGGAGGATATATACCGTAGCATATAATGCGCCGGATCTTTTCGGAAGTTTACTTTGTGTGGGGGTTATGGCTCATCTATCCATCCAGCTTCTTATGAACGTTGCTGTTGTGACCAATACCATACCGGCCACAGGTGTTGCTTTGCCTTTTATAAGCTACGGCGGTACTTCGCTGGTACTTTTGCTGTGCGAGATAGGCATGGTCCTTTCGGTTTCTTTTCATATAAAAAATGTCGAGTAAATCCTTTAAAGAAAAGAATATTGCAAGCCCCAGGATAGTTAACCTGATCCTGTTTTTTGTGATCATCCTTATGAGCACGGGGATCATCATGTTCACAAGGCTTAAATATGTTACCGTTCAAGGAGTGACCAGATACACTCCTTCGGAGTTTTATGATATTCTGGGACATGAGGGTGTCTATTCCAATACTTTGATCTTTTGGGCAAAGAACAGATTTAACAGTAAGAAAGATATTCCTTTCATTAACAGTTATACTGTGAAACTGGTGGATAAGAACTCGGTCAGCATCAGGGTTTATGAAGATGAAGTGGTGGGTTGTATAGAGATCATGGGCAGCTATTTCTGCTTTGATAAAGACGGATTTATTACGGAAAGTGCGGCCGAAAGACCAAAGGGGATACCAAAGGTTACGGGACTCAACTTTGACGAAGCGGTGGTTTTTAAGCAGCTGAACGTTCAAAAACAGTCGTTGTTCGGCATTGTGCTTGAGGTGACCAAGCTTTTAAAAAAATATGATATACCTGTTTATGAGATGAACTTCAATAAGAATAATGAGATCACTCTGTATGGCGACAGGCTTGTGATACTTCTGGGAAAAGCCGGAAAATACGATTCAAAGCTGGGGGCTTTAAAGAGTGTTTACGAGAAGGCTTCCGAGATAGGAGGAACCCTTGACATGAAGAATTACTCCGAAGAAAACACGGACATCATCCTTAAGCCGGATTCGACAGATGAAGAGGAAAAGAAGGAGGATTCTTCCGGCGTAGAATAAGACCTGCGTCAGATGTGGTTTTTTTTATAAAAAGGACTTGATTTCTTGATGAAATAACTATATTATATACATTAGTTTTGTATGTGATTTTTTTAAAGCACAATATGTTGTGCTTTTGTGGGTTATGATACAAGTTTTAATTTCGAGATTTTTTAGACAATATATATCAGACTAAATGATTTAAGGAGGGCGGACTCTTGATCGAGATTACCAGTGAAAATTTTTCAAACAGTGCAAGAATTCTTGTAATAGGAGTCGGCGGAGCAGGTAACAATGCCGTCAACAGAATGATCGAAGAGGGGATCGGCGGTATAGATTTTGTATGCGCCAATACCGATAAGCAGCAGCTCAGTAATTGCAAGGCTTCCACTTGCATTCAGATCGGTGAAAAGCTCACCAAAGGACTTGGATGCGGTGCTGATCCCGAAAAGGGTGAAAAGAGTGCCGAGGAGAGCCGAGAAGAGATCGCCGAAGTTGTCCGTGGTGCGGATATGGTATTCGTAACCTGTGGAATGGGCGGCGGAACAGGAACAGGAGCTACCCCCGTAATTGCGTCCATTGCAAAAGAGATGGGCATCCTTACGGTCGGTGTAGTAACAAAGCCCTTTACTTTTGAAGGCAGAGTACGTATGGAAAACGCTGTGGGCGGCATTGACAAGCTGAGACACAACGTTGATACACTTATTATAATCCCCAACGATAAGCTTCTTCAGATCGTTGACAAGAGAACCTCGATGAGTGAAGCTTTGAGAAAAGCGGATGAAGTTCTCAAACAATCCGTCCAGGGCATTACAGATCTAATGACCAAGGATGCTCTTATCAACCTTGACTTCGCGGATGTTTCCAAGGTTATGAAGGACAAGGGCGTTGCCCACATCGGTATCGGATGCGGCAGTGGAGACGACAAGTGTGTTAAGGCTATCGATGAAGCTATTTCTTCACCTTTGCTGGAGACTACCATCAATGGTGCAAAGGATATCATCTTAAGCTTCTCCGGTGATATTTCGTTGCTTGAGGTTCAGGAAGCTGCCGACAAGGTTCGGGAGCTTGCAGATAAGAATGCAAATATCATCTTCGGTGCAGATGAAGATACTACAATGACTGACAGAGTCATGATCACGGTTATTGCTACAGGCATAGAATCCAATACAGGTATGGGTTCTTTGGGTGGCTTCGGATTCAGCGACCCCAAGATGTCATTCCTTGGAAAGCAGAACTCGGGTTTTAAGCCCTCCACAGGTAGTTCTTCTACAGCAGGAAGTTCTTATCGGAGCAATATTCCCAGCTTTATGCAGAAGAATAAACCTTATACGGGAACACCTTCACAGAGCAGTACCCAGCCTCAAAGACCGGTTCAGACTCCTCCCAAGACGAATTCATCCTACGAGAGTCGTCCAAACTCCTTTGCTCAGCCTGTCAGACCTCAGACAAATGTTCAGCAGAATCTTTCCACACCCAGTAATGCGGCGTCTTCCGAAAAGAACGGTATAAACATTCCTGAGTTCCTGAAAAATAAAAAATAATTTACCATTACTAAGCACCAGCGATATTAAACACAGCGCTTGGTGCTTTTTTAAGGAGGAAAGACATGTTATTTTTGCTTCTTCTTTTCTGGATAGTGTTAAATGGAAAAATTACATGGGAAATATTTACGATAGGGGCTCTTATTTGCGTAGCCCTTTATCTGTTTTTATACCGTTTTGTCGGTTATTCTCCGAAGAGGGAGTTTCAACTCCTTAAGAGAGGATTAAAGTTTCTTTTATACCTGCTTATCCTAATAAAGGAAGTGATCGTTGCCAATTGCAAGGTCATTTATTATATCTATAATTCCAAACTGGAAGTTGAGCCCAGAGTGGTCTCTTTCAGGAAGAATTTTAAAGAGGAACATCACAAGGTGCTGCTGGCGGAATCCATTACGCTGACCCCCGGCACCATTACCGTACATCTTGAAGGAAACAGGTACACGGTTCATTGCCTGGATAAGGAAATGGCCATGGGGATAAACAATTCTGTTTTTGTTAAACAGTTGAAAAAGATGGAGAGTGATATTAAATGAGCCCTATTTTATCCTATGTTTTGAAAACCTGCATATGTATCCTCGGTGTATGCATGATCCTTGCCCTTATCAGGGTCATCAAAGGACCTCGTCTTGCAGACAGGATCCTGGCGGTAAACATGATCGGCACCATGACCGACGTTATAATAATCATGCTTTCCATTTCTCTGGGAGAAGGATGGCTTCTTGATGTTGCTTTACTTTATACGCTGATTTCCTTCCTGTCGGTGATAGTACTTTCAAAGATATATATGGGAGTCTATAAGGAGAGAACGGTCGAAGACGGCGAAGCGGAAGATAAGGAGGATGAAAAATGATCAGAGAGATAATTTCAGCCATCCTTTTTATTTCGGGTGCATTGATCTACATGACAGCAGTGTTTGGAATATACAAATTTAAATATGTGCTCAACCGTATGCATGCGGCAGCTTTGGGAGACACTTTGGGCCTGCTTCTGGCTGTGTCCGGAGGCATTGTTTATTACGGATTTCAATTTGTTTCCGTTAAATTGGTACTCATTCTTGTTTTTCTTTGGATCACAAGTCCGGTAGCCGGTCATTTTTTAGCAAAGCTGGAATATACCACCGATCCGGAGGCGGAGGGAAAAGAATTTGTCAGTGTTTCCCTTAAGGAATTGGAAAAGGAGGAAAAGCAAAATGATTAATGCCTTTACTTTTGTTTTATTGGGATTTCTGATCATATGTGCGATCTCTACCTGCTTTTGCAAGAACTTCCTTACATCGGTAATAATCTTCATGTCCTACAGTATCATAATGTCAATACTCTGGATGGTTTTGGAGTCCCCGGATCTTGCTATTACGGAGGCTGCCGTTGGAGCGGGGGTTACATCACTTTTGTTCTTTGTGACCCTTAAAAAGATACATGCCATGAATGACAAAAAGAACGAAGATAACAAGGCACCCATGGATGAGAAGGAAAAAGACCGTTCCGCAGACATGTGATCCGGAGCTTATCTTTACGGAGAAAATAAATGAGCAGAGTCAGAAGTGATTACGAAAAAACTTTATGGAGAAAGATCGTCCGCTTTGTTAACGGTGAAAAAGATCTTTTTGATGAGCAATCCGGCTTCAATGTGGAAACTGAGGAACTGGAGGACAGACGTCATCGAAATTTCTTTGAAGAAGCGGAATTAAACAAGAAAAAGGTTCAGATCGCCGAGCTTATAGAAGAGCGGTCCGAAGAAACCGAGCGAAGAGCGGTAAAACTGTATGAACGTTTTTACCGTTTGTTTGCAGTTATCACATGCGTGGCTGTAATCGCGATCCTTTTGGTCACGGTGGCAAACCTTCCGGATTACGGGGAACCTGAAAATCCTGCCAATAACGAGGTTTCAAAAAAATATATAGAAGACGGTATCAAGGATACGGGAGCAGTGAACATTGTAGCCGGAATGATTCTTGATTATCGTGCCTTTGATACATTGGGAGAGTCTCATGTTCTTTTTATAGCCGCTGTCTGTGTAATGATCCTTTTAAAGATCGATCCTGATTCGGAAAAAGGGAAACGCTTCATTTCCCTTGAGAACGACAGAGCCTATGAACCCAAGAACGATCCCATCCTTGTATGGGCTACGGGAATACTTGTACCCGTTATCATCGTGTTTGGTATCTATGTTATTTTGAACGGTCATTTAAGCCCCGGAGGAGGCTTCTCCGGAGGTGCGATAATCGGTGCGGGGCTCATCCTTTATTTAAATGCATTCGGATTTAAAAAGACGGAAAGCTTCTTTACGCAGAAGACATTCTCAGTGGTTTCCGTCAGTGCTTTGCTGTTTTATTCTATCTCCAAGACCTATGCTTTCTTTACCGGAGCCAACGGTATCCACAGCATAATTTCAAAGGGAACAGCAGGAGACATAATCAGTGCGGGACTCATCCTGCCTCTAAATATCTGTGTGGGCGCTGTGGTTGCCTGCACCATGTATTCGTTTTACGGTATGTTCAGAAAAGGAGGGCTTTGATATGCAGGCTGTCATAGATTATATCAGTTCCAACCTTTTCGAAGGAGTGGCAATTATCCTTTTCGGTATAGGCTTTACCACTTTGTTCCTTCATCCCAACCTTATTAAAAAAATCATGGGACTCAACATAATGGATTCCTCAGTCTATCTGTTTCTGGCTGCCAAGGGCTTTGTTTTCGGAAGAAAAGCCCCCATCGTCACAGACGGAGTTACGGAAATGGAAAGTTATATAAATCCCATTCCCACAGGTCTGGTGCTTACGGGTATTGTTGTGTCCGTAAGTGTTACCGCCGTTATGCTGGCGCTTACCATAAGGCTTTACTGGAGATATCATACCCTTGAGATGGATGAGATAATGCAGATCATCAGGAAGGAGGGCAAATAATGGATTTTTGCACCAATTTCCCTATGTTCTCCATTATCCTGTGTCTGATGTGCGGCGTTGTATGTTCGGTGCTTAAGAAGAACATGGCCAGATATGTGACCTATGGACTTTTATCGGTGCTTGTGATCTCGTCGGCGGCTGTTCTCGGCTATACCGTGCACATTGACGGCTCCTTCATTTATCAGATGGGTCATTTCGGAGCTCCCTTCGGAAATGAATTGAGAGCCGGAGTCCTTGAAGGGGTTCTTGCAGTCTTCTTTTCCGTTATCATGTATCTGTCGGTCATAGCGGGAGAGAAGCATATATATGAGGATGTGGAAGAGAGTAAGATCAATCTTTATTACACGCTCATATGTCTGATGATGAGTTCCCTTCTTGCACTTACTTATACCAACGACATTTTTACCGCCTACGTATTTGTGGAGATCAATACCATTACCGCCGCAGGTCTTGTGGCAGTTATGGGTAACGGAAGAGCCTATTTCTCTTCCGCAAAATATATGATCATGAGCCTTTTGGGTTCAGGTCTTTTGCTTATCGGTATCACTTTGCTCTATGATGTGACCGGACATCTTCTCCTGTCAAACATAAAGTATGCGGTGGTTACCAGCACAATAAAGGAATATGCCGAACCCTTTACGATCATAATAGCGCTGATCACCATAGGCCTTTCCATTAAAAGTGCCCTGTTTCCATTTCATTCCTGGCTTCCGGATGCACATACCGCATCCACCATTTCGTCCAGTGCCATTCTTTCCAGCCTTGTGCTTAAGGCGTACATAGTTCTTTTGATAAAGATCTATTACAGGGCGATCGGCTGGGAAACAGTGCTTGAAACGGGTGTTAACGATATTGTTTTTGTTTTCGGTATCATGGCCATGATATTCGGATCTGTGTTCGCCATAGCCCAAAAAGATGTAAAGCGTATGACGGCCTATTCTTCGGTGGCTCAGATAGGATATATCTTTATGGGCATAGGCATCGGCAACACGGCAGGTGTTGTGGCGGCCGTGTTCCACATTTTTGCTCATGGTGCAACCAAGTCCATGATATTTACATCCCTTGGAGGCATAAAGGAAGTATCCGGGCATTCCACAAAACTTGATGCTATCAAAGGTGCAGGCTACAGAAACAAGGTGGCAAGTGTTGCATTTGCGGTGGGTGCTTTTTCCATGGTGGGAATTCCCTTTTTCCCCGGCTTTGTTTCCAAGATTAACTTTGCCGATGCCGCCACTGAAGCGGGGGGATCAAAGATGATCGTGATCCTGGTTGCTTTGGCTGTAAGTACCGTGCTTAACTGTATCTACTTCTTCAGAGCACTTATCTGTCTTTATACCCCTGTTTCCGATCTGGGAGGCAGACTTACGGAAGAAGTGGATAATACCAGACCTACTGCCAAATATATAGGAGCTATGGCGTTTTTCATTGTTGCCAACCTGTTTTTGGGTACTTTCAGTGATATGATCATTAAACTAATAACCAGAGGACTTTCCATGTTCTCTTGATAAAACCGGGTGAATTGAATGAATGAGCTTTTAAAAAACATAATTACACTTTTACCTGTATTTTTTCCGATAATTGCCGGAATACTGGTTGCGGCGACCAAGAGGATGGGAGTGCATAAACACACCTTTTCCAAACAGGGTATGATCGCAATATTTACGGTACAGTTTTTGCTGACCCTTCTTTCCTTTGCCTTCGGAATCAAAAAGGTGATACTGTTTTCCTTTACGGATATTGTAACAGCTATGTTTAAAAAGGATATTATTTCGGACATCTTTATATTGATGATCTCGGGTATATTCTTTCTTACAGGCATATATGCCACCGACTATATGAGGCATGATGACAGAAAGAATGAGAAAGAGCAGAATGTAAAGACTCTTTCGGGAAGAACATTTTTCGGCTTTTATCTCATGGTGTGGGGAGTGCTTATAGGACTTTCCCAGGCAGGCAACCTTCTAACCTTTTATATGTTTTACGAGATAATGACGGTTACATCAGCCGTACTTGTTATCCATGATATGACAAAAGAAGCCGTATTTGCCGCAAAGAAATACATTTACTATTCAATAGCCGGCGCATCATGTGCTTTATTCGGATTTGCATTTATTGCAAAGGCTTGCGGAGGTTCCCTGGATTTTGTTTCCGGAGGAAGTCTTCATGCATTGGCAGGTAAGGACATGAACATCGTTCTTGTATCTGTGTTCCTTATGATCATAGGTTTCGGCGCCAAGGCAGGCATGTTCCCTCTTCACGGCTGGCTGCCCACGGCTCATCCGGTAGCTCCCGCACCTGCCTCTGCCGTGCTTTCGGGAATCATCTGTAAGGCCGGTGTCCTTGGCATAATAAGAGTGATCTTTTATCTGGTTGGAACGGATCTGTTAAAAGGAACCTGGGTACAATATGCCTTTATGGCCCTTTCCCTTTTAACGGTGTTCATGGGCTCCATGCTGGCATATAAGGAAAAGGTGTTTAAAAAGAGACTGGCTTATTCCACCGTCAGTCAGGTATCCTATATACTTTTCGGGCTTTCATGCATGAATCCCATTGCTTTCTTCGGAGCATTGTTTCATATAGTTTTTCATGCCGTATTAAAGACCACCCTGTTCCTGAATGCGGGAACCGTGATCTTTGCCACGGACAGGCATGAGTGCTCGGAACTCTGCGGTATCGGAAAGGCAATGCCTATTACCTTTGTCACCTTTGCCACAGCTTCTCTCGGACTCATCGGCATTCCTCCCGTTTGCGGCTTTGTGAGCAAATGGTATCTTTGCCTGGGGGCTCTGGATCTTAAAGAGAGTGTTATAGGTTATATCGGAGTTGCGGTTTTACTTGTGAGTGCTCTTTTAACTGCCGGGTACCTGCTTTCTATAGTGATAGTTGCATTTTTCCCGGGGCAGGACTTTGAAGGTTTTGACGAAAATCTTGAAAGAACCGGAAAAGTTAGGACCGGAATGGTTGCTGTAATGGTTATACTGGCTGTTCTATGTGTATTACTGGGAGTTTTTGCAAATACTGTTTATGATCTTGCATATGATACCGTATATGCTTTGTTTTAGGAGATTGTATGAATTATCTGCTCATTTTTCCCGTGGTGTTTCCGATCATAGCCGGAGGGCTGGTTTCACTTATCGGTTTTAAAAACAGAAAAGCAAGAAATATTTATGTGCTCGTTGCATCGGTCATTAATTCATGTTTGATCTTAACAGCGCTTTTGAATTCAGCCGGAGGGCTCAGACTTCATCTGTTGAATATCAGTAAAGGACTTCCCGTAACCTTGTCCCTGGACGGGGCAGGAATGATATTTGCCGGTCTTATTGCACTTTTATGGCCCATTGCGGTTTCATATGCACTGGAGTACATGGTACACGAGGGCGGAGAAAATGTATTTTACACCTTTTATCTCATGACCTACGGTGTTACCTGCGGTATAGCATTTTCGGACAACCTGCTGACCCTTTATCTTTTCTATGAGTTCCTTACTCTTGTGACTCTGCCCATAGTGATGCACGGCATGAAAGAAAAGAATGTGGCGGCGGGAAGAAAATATGTGCTTTATTCCATAGGCGGAGCTGCCTTTGCCTTTGTGGGCATGGTGGTAGTGCTTAACTACGCCGGAAGTACAAACTTTGTATACGGCGGTCTGTTCAGATATTTTATCGGAAGCGGAGAGGCACAGATCTTAAGGATAATTTTTGTTCTTACCTTTTTCGGCTTTGGCGTCAAAGCGGCTATTTTCCCGCTTCACGGATGGCTTCCTTCGGCTTCTGTGGCACCCACTCCGGTAACGGCTTTGCTTCATGCGGTGGCAGTGGTAAACTGTGGCGCCTTTGCAATAATCAGGGTAATATACTATGTTTACGGTACGGAGCTTCTCTATGGCACCTGGGCTCAGAACCTTTGCCTTATAATGTGCATTGTGACTATAATTTTCGGATCATCAATGGCTTTAAAAGAACAGCATTTTAAACGTAGACTTGCTTATTCTACCATAAGCAATCTGTCTTATATGCTGTTCGGAGCTGCGCTTATGACGCCCGAGGGACTTACCGGAGGGCTGGCTCACTTTGTTTTTCACGGTATCATTAAGATAACACTTTTCTTTGTAGCGGGCATTGTGCTTTGCAAGTACGAAAGAGCCTATGTGGATCAGCTTTACGGTTACGGCCGGAAGATGAAGATCACCTTTGCGGCATTTACCGTTGCAGGTCTTGCTCTTATGGGAGTTCCGCCCACGATAGGCTTTTCAAGCAAGTGGCAGTTACTTACCGGAGCGGCAAAGAGCGGCGGTGTTCTTGCAGGCTTTGGAATTGCGGCCATATTGATATCGGCTGTGCTTACTGCACTTTATATATTCTCGCTTATATTCAGGGCCTATTTCCCGGGAGCGGGTTTTGATCACGATTCGATCTCAGAGATTAAAGATCCGGGACCTTTTATGACTGTTCCTTTATGTTTATTGTCGCTCATAATCGTATTTTTGGGCATATTCTCCGCACCGTTGGTTGATTTTATTTCAAAAGTAGCAGAGGGACTTATATGATTTCTTTTCTTTCAAACGATTTTTGCTCCATAGGGCTTTCCTTTAAGGCCGACGGATTCAGACTCCTTTATGCCGGAGTTTCTGTTCTGGTCTTTATTGTCTGCACCCTGTTTGCGGCAAAGTATCTTAAAGATCAAAAAAAGAATACAAGATTTTATATATCCTGGGTTTTAACCTTTTTATGTACTCTGGGACTGCTTTTTGCCGGGGATCTTTTCACCTGCTTTATGTTTTTTGAGATCATGTCTTTGGCATCGGTGATCTGGGTATTACAGAGGGAGACTTATGACAGCGACAATGCGGGAAGGGTATATTTAAGGATATCCGTTATCTGCGGTATGGTCATGCTGTACGGGCTGTTTCTCGTGCAACACGAGTTCGGGACTCTGGACTTTGACAGACTTACGGATGTTGCCGCGAGTGCTGAAGTGTCAAAGAAACTGATACCCGCGATCCTCATTTCCGTGGGCTTCGGCGCTAAGGCCGGTGTGTTTTTGCTTCATGTATGGCTTCCCAAGGCCTACGTTCAGGCTGTTGCACCGGGCACTGCTTTTCTTTCCGCCATCCTTTCCAAAGCCGGTATCATAGGCATTATACTCACATCCTCATGTCTGGGGGTTTTAAGACTTGAAATCTGGGGAAATATCCTTTTGGTCCTTGGTGCGTGCACTATGGTTACCGGGGCTTTTCTTGCAGTATTTACGAATGATCTTAAGAAAACCGTGGCTTGTTCATCTTTGTCACAGATCGGTTTCATAATTACGGGAGTGGCATGCATGGTGCTGGAACCCGGAGGACTTGCTTTTACAGGAACTCTGCTTCACATGCTTAATCATACTCTTATAAAAACAGCTCTGTTTATAGGTGTCGGCGCAATATATGCCGTTACTAAGACTCTTGATCTTAACGAACTTAAGGGCTACGGCAGGAAAAATCCTTTGCTTATGATCACCTTTGGAGTGAGTGGCCTGAGTCTGGCAGGAGTCCCCGGCTTTTCGGGTTTTGTGTCAAAGAACATGATGCATGAAGCTCTGGATGTGATAGCAGAGACCTCCGACATCGCGAAGGCTGTTTCCGTAATATTCACTTTAACGGGCGGAATGACTCTTTGCTATATGCTTAAGCTTTTCATCTGTCTTTTTGTGGAAAAGGGGCAGGGAGAAGATAAGGAAAAGCCGGAAACAAGGGATGAACTCCTTTTTACCATCCCTACGCTTTTGGTATTTGCTGCAGGGATCTTACCTATCGTTTTTGCAAAGATACCTTCTTTTACAATGCTGGAAGAATATGACAGGGCTGCGGCAGGTGTTACTTTTGAGGAAGTTATCCACTTCGGATTTTTTGCTCCCGCGGTCATAAAGGCTACAGCGATCTCGGTCACCGTCGGCATAGCCCTTTATTTCCTTTGCATCAGGCTTCTTATGATCGATAGGAAAAACAACAGGGTAAGATACAGAGCGGGGCTTCCGGGATGGTTTGACCTTGAAGCCTATGTTTACAGACCTGTATTCATGTACTTTTTAACCTTTATCGGAGCCTTTGTTGCAAGGTTATTTGACAAACTGACCGATCTTATCATATACTTTTTCAGAAAAAAAGTGTTCAAACCCCTTAAACACAAAAGGTCAGTTACAGTGGGCAACAGTTTCACCTATGGTCTTGGCACCATACTTGACAGGATAGTAAAAACTGATAAAAAGCCCGGTAAGGTCTCCTACGTGACCAGGCTGGCATTGTTCAGCGAACAGACCGCATCCATGGCGAGAATGATCGAAAGAAGTTTAAGCCTTTCCATGCTGCTGTTCAGTACGGGGCTTGTTATAACCCTTATTTACATGCTTTTTAAATAATATTCAAGGAGAAAACCAATGGCAGAACTGATCGACGGAAAAGCAATATCACAGTCCATAAAGGATGAGATAAAGGAAAAAACGGCAAAACTGGGTGAGAAAGGGATAAAGCCCTGTCTTGCGGTTATTTTGTGCGGAGATGATCCCGCAAGCACGGTTTATGTGGCAAACAAGAAGAAGGCCTGTGAATATTGCGGCTTTGATTCCATATCTCTTGAACTTCCCGGAACCACTACCCAGGAAGAACTTTTGAAAAAGATAGACGAATTCAATAAAGATGATAAGGTAAACGGCATACTGGTACAGCTTCCTTTACCTTCACATATAAGCGAAGATGCTGTTATAGCCGCCATTGCACCCGAAAAGGATGTGGATGGTTTTAATGCTGTGAGCGTTGGAAATCTTCTGATAGGCAGGCCAGGATTCGTTTCCTGTACTCCTGCCGGTGTTATCCAGCTTTTAAAGCGTTCCGGCGTTGAGATCGCAGGTAAAGAATGTGTTGTTATCGGAAGAAGCAACATTGTGGGTAAGCCCATGTCTGTATTGATGCTGAGAGAAAACGCCACTGTCACCACCTGCCATTCCAGGACCAAAAATCTTAAAGAAGTCTGCAGGAGAGCTGACATTCTGATCGTGGCCATCGGTAAACCCAAAATGATCGACGCATCCTATGTTAAAGAGGGAGCTGTGGTCATCGATGTGGGCATACACAGACTCGAAGGAAAGAAGCTCTGCGGAGATGTGGATTTTGATAGTGTTGAAAAGGTTGCTTCCAAGATCACTCCCGTACCCGGCGGTGTGGGCCCCATGACCATTGCCATGTTAATGAATAATTGCCTTGAAGGCTGTATGAGACAGAATGGACTTTTGAATGAATAAGATAATGTTTATTTCGTTGGGCTGCGACAAGAATACGGTTGATTCCGAATTCATGTTGGGACAGCTCAGGGACAGAGGCTTCTTTTTGACCAATGATGAAAGCGAAGCGGACTGCGTTGTCATCAATTCCTGCGCTTTCATAAAGGATGCCCAGGAAGAGAGTATCAATGCTATCCTGGAGGCTGCGGAATACAAAAAGACCGGTTCCTTAAAAAGAATAGTCGTTGCGGGATGCCTTGCGCAGAGATATGCTTCGGAGATCAAAAAAGAGATACCCGAGGTGGATGCGATAATTGGTACTACAGCTATAGACAAGATCTGCGATGCGGTGGAAGGAAAGGGAGATTATGTGGACAATATAGACAGGCTTCCTCTTCCGGATACCAAAAGAGTGGTCACCACAGGTGGTTATTATGCCTATCTTAAGATCGCGGAAGGCTGTGACAAGCATTGTTCTTATTGTATAATCCCTCACCTTAGGGGAAAGTTCAGAAGCATCCCCATGGAAAGACTGGTAAAAGAAGCGGAGTTTCTTGCGGAGGGCGGGACAAAGGAACTTATCCTTGTAGCCCAGGAAACCACGGTTTACGGTACGGATATCTACGGCAAAAAAATGCTGTCGGAGCTTTTAAGAAGGCTCTGCAGGATAGAGGGCTTATCCTGGATCAGGGTAATGTATTGTTATCCCGAAGAGATAGACGATGAGCTTATAGAGACCATGGCCCAGGAACCCAAGATCTGCCATTATCTGGATCTGCCCATTCAGCACGCATCAGACAGTATTTTAAGACGAATGGGAAGAAGGACCGACAGAGCCCAGCTTGATATGATCATCGCGAAGATCAGGAAAAGGATACCCGATGTGGCTCTGCGTACTTCACTTATATCCGGATTCCCCGGAGAAACTGAAGAAGATCATGCGGCGCTTTTGGATTTTGTTGAGAAAACAGGCTTTGAAAGGCTGGGTGATTTTACCTATTCAAAGGAAGCAGGAACTCCGGCCGCAAAGTTTAAGGATCAGATACCTGCAAGGGTAAAGAATAAACGCCGGAAGGATGTTATGCTGCTTCAGCAAAGGATCTCCCTTGAAAAAGGGAAGGAAAAGACAGGGAAGATCATGGATGTGATGATCGAAGGAAAATTGCCGGAAGATAACATCTGGATAGGCAGAAGCTACATGGACGCGCCGGGGGTTGACGGATATGTTTTCGTGAAATCCTTAAGGGAGCATATGTCCGGAGACATCATCAAGGTTAAGATAACGGGTTCAAAAGAATATGACCTCATGGGAGAGGCCATCGACTTAAATTAAAGGGAGACTTGCTTTATGAAAATGAATTTGCCTAATCAACTTACTGTTTTAAGGATACTGCTCATACCTTTCTTTGTATTTTTCTTCTATGCAACGCAGATACCCGGTAATGAGTTTATAGCATTGGGCATATATATCGTGGCCTGTCTGACCGATCTGGCTGACGGTAAGATCGCAAGAAAATACGGTCTGGTAACCACCTTCGGCAAATTTATGGATCCTTTGGCCGATAAGATCCTTGTGATCACCGCACTTATTCTTTTTACGGCGGAGGGAAGGATGAGTGCCGTGGCACTTATCATCATCGTTGCAAGAGAATTTATTGTTTCAGGCTTCAGACTGGTGGCTTCGGACAAGGGCATAGTAATAGCTGCCGGCATGTGGGGAAAGGTAAAGACAACGGTTCAGATGATCATGGCCATAGCCCTTATGATACATCTGGAATATCAATGGTTTTATGTTACCGAGCAGGTGCTTATCTGGCTCTCGGTCGCACTTACCCTGATCTCGCTTTATGACTATATTTCAAAAAATATTTCCGTTCTTAAAGAAGAGTGAACATGACTGAAATATTTGTTACTGTGAACAGTAACAAATATGACAGTAAAATGCCTTATTTTTGACAAACAAACCGCATAGAATCAGGCTTGGAGTGCGATTTTGGGAGCGGAGGCGTCATAATTTTGAAAAAGGGAATTATACTTACGATCATCGGATTAATATTTGTGGTTTGTCTTGCAGGGTGCTTGAGCGGAAAAAACAGGAATGAGATAACACCTACACCTTTTGTAACCGTTACGATAACGTCCACTCCCTCGACTGTGCCTACCCAGGCCGGTGATGTAAAAGAAGAGATTCCCGAACCTAAAAATGACATTATAATTTACAGCCTTGACTCCGAAAATTTTGAAAAGATCGCAATTCCCGTTAAGATAGAAGCGGGTAAGATCACTTTGTTCGATTTTGTAAACAAGATCACTGTAGCGCTTGCAGATGAATCTTTTTCGGTAGTGGCCAAGAATGCCTATTTCGAGAAGACCACCGCTATAGTTGATTTCTCCGCAGACGGAGCTCCGGGCGTCAGTTCACCGGGCTTCGAAGCTTCACTTCTGGACTGTATAGCCCAGAGCATCATTGAAAATTACGATTCATGTACAGCGGTTATCTTCAGAATAGACGGCGGTGCCTACAAAACTTCCAACTATTCTTTTAACCTGGATGAACCATACTTGATAAAATAATATGATCAAAATGAAAACAGGAATCTTGCATTCCTGTTTTTGTCATGTTATAGTCTTTTGCGAGGTTTTTTTATATGAATAAAGTTTTGATCATCGGCGGAGGAGCCGCAGGCATGCTGGCCGGTATTACAGCGGCCCGTGAAGGTGCATCCGTCCTTATTTTTGAAAAAAATGAAAAATTGGGCAAAAAGCTTTTTATTACAGGCAAGGGGAGATGTAATGTTACCAACGCCTGCGAAAGAAGTGAGCTTTTTCGCAACATAAACGCAAATCCCAGATTTTTGTTCAGTGCCTTTGAAAACTTTGACAATGCAGCATTGATGGAATTTTTTGAAGGTCTGGGACTGAGCCTTAAGACAGAACGGGGGAAAAGAGTTTTTCCGACCTCCGATAAGTCTTCCGATGTTATAAAAGCCCTTAAAGATGAACTGGACAGACTTGGAGTTACGGTTAAACTTAATACCCGGGCAAAGGGATTTGAGTTTAAAAACGGAAAGTGTTCACTTAATCTTGAAAACTCTTCCGGAAAAGTGTTTAAGGAAGAGGGGGATTCGTTGATCATCGCTACCGGTGGCTTGTCCTACGCATCCACCGGATCCACCGGAGACGGATATGCCTTTGCAAAACAGGCGGGACACACGGTGACAAAACTTGTGCCGTCCCTGGTGGGGATAGAAATCGAAGAGGAGCTTCCTTCACGCGTTCAGGGATTATCCCTTAAAAATGTTTCCCTTACCCTGGAAAACGAAAAGGGTAAAAAGATATACAGTGATGTGGGAGAAATGCTGTTTACCCATTACGGTATCAGCGGACCCCTTGTGCTTTCGGCAAGTGCTCACATAGCAGGAGCCCTGGCAAAAACACAGGGAACGGGAGAACTCTACATAGACCTTAAACCCGGGATGAGTTTGGAAGAACTGGATTCAAGACTTCTTAAAGATTTTGGCGGTGAACTTAACAAGTCCTTCAGGAATTCCCTGGATTCTTTATTGCCCTTAAGCCTTATACCGGAGATTGTTAAGCTTTCCGGCATAGATCCCGACAAAAAGGTAAATTCGGTTACAAAGGAAGAAAGGCAGCATCTGGCAGAACTTCTTAAACATCTTAAACTCACCGTATCCGGGCTCAGAGATTTTAACGAGGCTGTCATTACCAAGGGCGGGGTAAATGTTAAGGAAATAGATCCCAAAACCATGGGATCAAAAATATGCGAGGGGTTGTATTTTGCGGGTGAGGTTATGGACCTCGATGCCATGACCGGCGGATTCAATCTGCAGATAGCCTGGTCCACCGGATATGCCGCGGGATATGCTGCGGCCCACAGACAGGCATAAACCGGACCCAAAATAAGAAAGGGAGAAATCATGATAAGATCAATAGCTATAGACGGACCTGCGGGAGCAGGCAAAAGTACCATTGCAAAGAAGATAGCAAAACAGAAGGGCTTTATCTACGTTGATACCGGAGCCATGTACAGAGCCATGGGACTTTATTACATGAACAAAGGAGTTTCACCGGATGAAACTGATAAGATCGAGGGAATGATCGATGACATCGATGTGAGCATTTCCTATGAAAACGGAGAACAGGTGGTAAGCCTTAACGGTGAAAACGTAAATTCAAAGATACGCACCCCGGAAATTGGCAGTATGGCTTCAGGAGTTTCCACCAACGGTGCTGTGAGAAAAAAGATGGTCAGCCTTCAGCAGCAGCTGGCAAAAACCAGATCTGTGGTCATGGACGGAAGAGATATAGGCACGGTAGTATTACCGGATGCAATGGTTAAGATCTTCCTGACCGCTTCCGTTGACATAAGGACTAAGAGAAGGTTTGACGAGCTTAAAGAAAAAGGTATTGAATGCGACTTTGAAAAACTCAAGAAAGAAATAGAGGACAGAGATTACAGAGATATCCACAGAGACAATTCACCTCTTAAAAAAGCTGACGATGCAGTGGAAGTGGATACTTCCGAACTAAACGTGGACGAAGTGGTGAAAAAGATACTTGACATAGCTGAAAGCAAAGGACTGTAAATGAAAGTTGATGTTGCAAAGACCGCCGGCTTTTGTTTCGGCGTCAAAAGGGCAGTTGATACGGTAAATGAAGAGATAGCATCGGGAGGGAAAGTTTATACATACGGTCCCATAATACACAATGAAGGCGTTATAAACGAACTGGCCGAAAAAGGAGTAGAGATAATCAATTCTCCCGAAGAAGCTCTTCAAAAGGAAAAAGGCTGCATAATAATACGTTCTCACGGAATTTCAAAACAGGAAGAAGAAGCATTAAAAAACACGGGGCACAGAATAGTCGATGCCACCTGTCCCTTTGTGAAGAAGATCCACAGGATAGTTTCAAGCGAAGCTGAAAAAGGGAAAGGGATAATAGTGACCGGAGACTCTTCTCATCCTGAAGTTAAGGCCATTGCGGCCTGGTGCGACAACAAAGCGGATATAATAGGAACCGCAGACGAAGCTTTAAATTTCAAAGGTGACCCAAACAAAGAATATATCCTTGTTTCACAAACCACATTTAACACCAAGAAATTTAAAGAAATAGTTGAAATTTTGAAAAAGAACGTATATTATATAAATGTTATGAACACAATTTGTTGCGCCACGGAGGAACGACAGCAGGAAGCGTGTGAGATGGCCAAGTCACACGATGCAATGATCGTTATAGGTGGGGCAAACAGTTCCAACACACGTAAGCTGTTTGAAATCTGCAAACAGCAGTGCGCTAGTACTTACTTTATACAGAAACTTATTGACCTGGATTTAAAGCAATTTAAATCTTTCTGCTGCGTAGGTATTACTGCCGGGGCATCGACCCCAAACAAAATCATCAAGGAGGTTCTTACTGTTATGGAAGAAAGTTTTGAACAATTAATGGAGGAGTCTTTTAAGACAGTACATACCGGTCAAGTTGTTGAAGGCAAAGTCATCAGTGTTAAAGAAGACGAGATCATCTTAAACATCGGTTACAAGTCAGACGCAACCGTTTCACGCGGCGAGTACACAAACACTCCTAATGTTGACCTTACAAAGTGTGTAAAGGTCGATCAGACAATGAACGTTAAGATTCTTAAGGTTGATGACCGCGAAGGCGTTGTTATCGCATCCTATAAGAGATTGGCCGCAGAACGTTCCAGCAAAGTTCTTGAGGAGGCATTCAATAATAAGACTGTCCTCAAGGGTACAGTTTCCGAAGTTTTGAATGGCGGTCTCATCGTTGAGATCGACGAAACCAGGATCTTTATCCCTGCAAGCCTTGTATCCGATACCTTTGAAAAGGATCTTACAAAATACAAGGGCCAGGAGATCGAATTCGTATTAACCGAGTTCAACACCAAGAGAAGAAGGATCATCGGCGACAGAAAGCAGCTTGTATCCGCTAAGAAGGAAGAGAAGAAGCAGGAGCTTCTTTCCAAGATCAAGGTTAACGATGTTGTAGAAGGCGTTGTAAAGAACGTTACCGATTTCGGTGCATTCGTTGATATCGGCGGAGTTGACGGACTTCTTCACATATCCGAAATGTCATGGGGCAGGATCGAGAATCCCAAGAAGGTATTCAAGTCCGGCGATAATGTAAGAGCATTCATCAAGGAGATCTCCGGTGATAAGATCGCTCTTTCCATGAAGTTTGCAGATCAGAATCCCTGGGCAAATGCTGATGAGGATTTTGCCATCGGTAATGTTATCACAGGTAAGGTAGCAAGAATGACCGATTTCGGTGCTTTCATCGAGATCGTTCCCGGTGTTGATGCTCTCCTTCATGTTTCCCAGATCTCAAAGAAGAGGATCGAGAAACCCTCCGATGTACTTAAGATCGGTCAGGAGATCACAGCTCAGATCGTTGACTTCAACTATGATGAGAAGAAGATCTCTCTCAGCATGAGAGTTCTTGAAGAGTCCGATGAAGAAGGCGAAGAGGCTGCAGCTGAAGAAACAGTAGAAGAAGCAAAAGAAGAATAATCCATCCATACAAGACATCCGGTTTTTGCAGAAGTGATTGCTTAATATCAAAGCATACGAAAATTGCAGAAAGCAATTGGTTTTGATTTTTGGGAGGTGTCTCCGTGACATCTTGGAATAAGTTAAGCGGAACACCTCCTGTTTTTTAGAAAAGGTTGATACTCCGATTCTATTAATAAAGGAGAGACGGTTGTGATCCTCACGATCGTATGGTGAATATGGACGATTACGAAGCTTTTAAAAAAGAAATATTTACCCTGACCCAGATAGATCTGAATGCTTATAAAGAGAAACAGATGCGCAGAAGGATCGATTCTCTCATTATGAAAAACGGGTTTAACTCTTACAGCCAGTACGTAGTTGCTATAAAAAAAGACAGAGCATTGTTCGAAGAGTTTGTTAATTATCTCACGATCAATGTTTCGGAATTCTTCAGAAACCCTGAACAGTGGGAGATCCTGGAAAAGGAGCTTCTGCCCGAAATCTTATCGAAAACAAGAACTCCCAAGATATGGAGTGCTGCCTGCTCAACAGGTGATGAACCCTATACCATTGTTATGTTACTTTCAAGGTATCTTCCCTTAAGCCAGATCAAGATACTTGCAACGGACATCGACAAGCAGGTTATAGAAAAAGCTAAAGCAGGACTTTATATTGACAAGAGCTTAAAAAGTGTACCGAAGGATCTGTTCCAGAAGTATTTTACACAGGTCAACGAATACACTTATAAAATATCCGACGATATAAAGAGATGTGTTGAGTTTAAAAATGCAAATCTCTTGAAAGATCCTTATCCTACGGATTGTGATCTTATAGTATGCAGAAATGTTCTCATTTATTTTACCGAAGAGGCCAAGACTGATATTTACAAGAAGTTTAATGCAGCCCTTAAGAAAAACGGATTGCTTTTCGTCGGATCGACAGAACAGATAATTCAATCTTACAGTTTGAATTATTCTACTGCGAAATCATTTTTCTACAGAAAGATGTGATCCGGAGGATATATGGAAGACAAAATAACTGTTGCTGTTGACGGTATGGGCGGAGATAACGCCCCTTACGAAATAGTAAAGGGGTGTGTTGATGCCGTAACACAGCAACCTAACATCTTTGTTAAGCTTGTAGGCCCCGAAGAAACCATTAAGAATGAACTGGACAAGTTTCAGGGCAACAAGGATAACATTGAGATCGTAAATGCAACTGAAGTGATCTCCTGCGATGAAGCACCGGTAAATGCCATCCGAAGAAAAAAGGATTCGTCCATAGTTGTGGGATGCAATCTGGTGAAAAAGGGTGAAGCTGATGCTTTTCTTTCTGCAGGAAGTACAGGAGCGGTCCTTGTAGGAGGGCAGCTGATAGTAGGCAGAATAAAGGGTGTGGAAAGACCCCCCATAGGAACTATGTTTCCTACAGCCAAAGGTGTTTCTCTCCTGGTGGATTCGGGAGCAAATGTTGATGCAAGATCTTCGCATCTTGTTCAATTTGCCAAAATGGGATCCATTTATTATGCTAACACCATGGGCGTTGAGAAGCCCAGGGTTGCCATTGTTAATATAGGACTTGAGGAAGAAAAGGGAAATCAATTGGTTAAAGAAACCTATCCTTTACTCAAGGAATGTAAGGATATCAATTTCATAGGCAGTATCGAAGCCAGAGAGATACCCAACGGATATGCAGATGTCATCGTTTGCGAAGCCTTTGTGGGAAATGTTATCCTTAAGCTTTATGAAGGAACTACCAAAGCTCTTCTGGGAATAGTTAAACAAAGCTTTTATTCAAATCTCAGAAGTAAGATCGGCGGAATGTTGGTTAAGCCCGCACTTAAGAAAACCATGAAAAAGCTCATGGCCGATGAATACGGAAGTGCTCCTTTGTTGGGGCTTAACGGTCTTGTTCTTAAGACCCACGGCAGTGCAACGGCCAAAGAAATTAAAAATTCGCTTCTGCAGGCATTGGATTTCAAAAAGCAGAAGATCAACGAAAAGATAAAAGACAGCATCATGATAAATGATTCATGGGAGGAATAATTAATATGGAATTTGAAAAGATCAGAGCAATTATCAGCGAGGTTTTAAATATCAGCGAAGATGAGATCACCCTTGACTCCACATTCGTTGAAGATCTCGGTGCAGATTCACTGGATGTATTTCAGATCGTTATGGGCATAGAAGAGGAATTTGATATCGAGATTCCCAATGAAGCAGCAGAAAAGATCGTTACCGTTAATGATGCTGTAGAACAGATTAAAGCCTTCATCAAATAAGGATATTTCAGTATTTAAGAAAATGCAGACACTTTTGTCTTATGAATTTATTCTTAAGGCGAAGTGTCCGTTTTTTTCGGGCGGGTGCATATGGTTATTAATAATGATCTTACTGAATTACAAAAAAATATAGGCTATACTTTTAAAGATATTTCTTTTCTTGAGCTGGCTCTTACTCACAGTTCCGTGGTTCACGAACGTATAGTGAATAAGGGAGAGAGCAACGAAAGAATAGAGTTTTTGGGGGATGCGGTATTGGAACTCGTTTCCAGTGAATATCTTTATAAGCATTTTCCGGATTATCCCGAAGGGCAGATGACAAAGCTAAGGGCCAGTCTTGTATGTGAACCTTCTCTTGCAAATGACGCTAAGGAGATCAGGCTTTCCGACTTCATCATCCTTGGCTTCGGTGAGAATAAGAGCGGCGGAAGATACAGAGACTCTATAGTTTCCGATGCCTTTGAAGCTGTTATAGGTGCCATTTTTCTTGACGGCGGTTTTGAAGAAGCTAAAAGATTCATTCTTCGTTTTGTTTTGAACGATATCGAAAATAAAGCGATCTTTCATGACAGTAAATCTCTTTTACAGGAGTTTGTTCAAAACAAAATGAAGAAAAGTGTTCAGTATAAGATCCTTTCAGAAACCGGTCCCGATCACGATAAGTTTTTTGTGTCTCAGGTTTTTTTGGATGATGAACCCATGGAAACAGGAGAAGGAAGAAGTAAAAAAGCTGCCGAACAGCAGGCTGCTTACAAGACCTATCTTAAGCTTCAGCTTAAATAAAACTTTTAAACGCAGGTATTCAAATGTATCTTAAATCCATAGAAATACACGGATTCAAATCCTTTGCAAATAAAATACTCTTTAAGTTCAATGACGGTATCACAGCAATAGTGGGGCCTAACGGTTCGGGTAAAAGTAATGTGGCCGATGCTGTAAGATGGGTATTGGGTGAACAAAGCGCAAAACAACTCCGCGGAAGCAAGATGGAAGATGTTATCTTTTCCGGTACTCAATTAAGAAAACCTATGGGCTATGCATACGTAGCCATTACTTTTGATAATTCGGACAGGGCACTTAACATTGATTATGAAGAGGTTACTGTTGCCCGTCGTGTTTATCGTTCCGGTGAAAGCGAGTATCTTCTTAACGGCAATTCTTGCCGTCTTCGTGACGTACAGGAGTTGTTTTTTGATACAGGTATCGGTAAGGAAGGCTATTCCATCATCGGACAGGGCCAGATCGACAAGATCCTTTCCGGTAAACCTGAAGACAGAAGAGAACTATTTGATGAAGCGGCAGGTATAGTTAAATACAAGAAAAGAAAGGCTGCAGCTGAAAAAGAACTGGCAGAAGAAGCTTTGAACCTTGCCAGGATCACAGACATTCTTTCTGAGATTGAAAAGCAGGTGGGACCTCTCGAAAAACAGTCGGAAGTGGCTAAAGAGTACTTAAAACTGATCGATGAACTTAAAAAGTACGAGATAAATCTTTTCCTTGCGGATTATGAAAAGAATACCGAGGCAAAAGAAGAAGCCGTTAAAAAGCAGGAGATCATTAATTCTGACATCAGGGCTACAAAGCAGGAGTACGATAATACAAAGATCGAATATGAAAAGCTTGAAGGAGAGATGGGGGAATTCACTTCCCGCATCGATGAGAGCAGGGATAAGAGAAATGAACTTTTGATCGCTTCCGAAAAGAGCGAGGGCGAAATAAAACTGATGGAGGAAAAGAAAAATTCCCTTTATCAGAGCAATGCCCATTATGAACAGAGAAAGAAGTCCATTAATGCCGAGATCGAAGAGAGATACTCGGAGATAGATAAACAGGACGAAAGCCGTAAGCAGACATTAAAACAGATCGAGGAACTGGAATCTAACAGGAATGATTCCGGAGATGAGCTTAAAGGCATACATGATCGCATCCGTGAATGTACCGAAGAGATCGAAAAATGCAATACGGAGCTCATGAACATCGTTAACGAAGACGGTCGTATAAAGGCAGAGAAACAGAAGTTTGAGACTTTAAATGAGCAGATCGCGCTTAAAAAGGCAGAACTCACCAAAAAAGTCCTGAATCAGAAGAACTTTGAAAATGAGTACGAAACAGCCGTAGAGACCTTTAATAAAGAACTTACGGAGATCGGCGAAAAGATCGCGGAGCTGCAGGAAGGCGTTAATTCTCAAAGAGCCGAGAAGTTTAAGATGAAAGAGCGCCTGGAAGAGACCACGGGATTTTTGGAGAAATTCCGCAAGCAGCAGATCGAGCTGGAATCCAAGGTGGGTACTTTAAGGGATTTTTCCGAGAGATATGAGGGGTACGGGACAAGTATCAAAAAGGTAATGGAGCAAAAGCTCAAATACCCCGGACTTATCGGTGTTGTCTCGGATATCATTGAAGTTCAGGAAAAGTATGAAACTGCGGTAGAGACAGCCCTTGGCGGTAATATTCAAAATATCGTGACCAAGGATGAAGCCACTGCCAAAAGGATGATCGAATTCCTTAAGGAAAACAAGTTCGGCCGTGCAACCTTCCTTCCCTTAAATGCCATCACCGCTAAGGAAGCATCTCAGGATCCCGCTGTCCTTAAGGCACCCGGGGTTATCGGATATGCCAATAAGCTGGTCAAGACAGCCAAGGAATATACGGAAGTTGTTAAATACCTTATAGGCAGGATCATCGTTGTCGATCATATCGACAACGCTCTTAAGCTTGCCAAAGCCAACAATTATTCCTTAAGGATAGTAACACTTGAAGGCGAACAATTGAATCCCGGCGGATCCCTTTCCGGAGGTTCATTTAAGAACAACAGCAATCTTCTCGGACGTAAGCGTGAAATGGAAGAAGCTGAAAAACAGGTATCTCAGGTACTTGTTAAAGTAAATGCCCTGACCAGAGAAAGAGACAATTTCAAAGAACTTCTTGATAAGCTTTCTCAGGAGATCTCCTCAAAACTTGATGAGATCGGTAAATTAAATGTAAGACAAAATACGGTTCAGATGAATCTTGATAAGGAAAAGGAAAGACTTAAGGAAAGCAAGGAAACTTTTTCCGTTACCGAGCTTGAGATACATGAACTTGAAAAGAAACTGTCGGAAAACAAGACTTCTTCAGATGCTCTTTCCGACAGACTCAAAGGTAATGATGAACTCAGGGACCGGATCAATGAGAGGATAGAGGAACTTAACCATAAACTGGATGAAGAAAGACGACTGGAAAGATATTCCAACGAAAAGGAATCCTCTTTAAGAGCGGAATATGCAGGTCTTGAACGTACTCTTGAATTTATTGAGGAAACAGTAAACAGAATTAACGCCGAGATTGAAAAGTTCAAGGAAGAGATAACAGAGATCGACAATAATGAGATCAATTCCGAAAAGCAGTTAAAGGATCTGGATGAACTGATCAAAAAGGCTCATTCCGATATTGCGGAAGGAAAGATCAAGGTAGCTGAGATCAATTCCGAGATAGAAGAACTGGAAAAGCAAAAAGCGATCCTCACAAAGGGACATAAGGAATTCTTCAATAAACACGAGGAACTGGCTCAAAACCTTACAGGCCTTGAAAAAGAAGCCTTCAGGATAGAAAACCAGATCACCAGGATCGGTGAAGTCATTGATGAACAATGTTCATACATGTGGAATGAATATGAGATCACCGTGGATTCCGCGAAGGAAAGAAAAGACGATACGCTGGGCGGTTATACAGCCATTAAAAAGGGCGTTTCCGAGATCAAAGGCAGGATCAAAGGCCTGGGCGACGTCAATGTAAATGCCATCGAGCAGTATAAGGAGGTATCGGAAAGATACAACCTCTATACCGTTCAGAGAAGCGACATTATAGAGGCAGAGGATAAACTCAAGGGCATTATAGAGACCCTGGAAGAAGAAATGCGTAAGCAGTTCAACGAGAAATTCGCATTGATCAGAGATGAATTTGATGTGGTATTCAAAGAACTCTTCGGAGGCGGTCAGGGTACACTGGAGCTTATGGAGGATGAGGATGTGCTTATTGCAGGCATTAAGATAAATGCTCAGCCTCCCGGGAAGAAGCTGCAGAACATGATGATGTTATCCGGTGGTGAAAGAGCTCTTACTGCCATAGCTTTACTCTTCGCCATACAGAATCTTAAGCCTTCACCTTTCTGTCTTCTGGACGAGATCGAGGCGGCACTCGATGACAGTAACGTGGGAAGATATGCCCGTTATCTGCACAAACTGACGGATCATACCCAGTTTATTGTAATTACCCACAGAAGAGGAACCATGGCATCAGCTGACGCCCTGTACGGTATCACAATGCAGGAAAAAGGAGTTTCAGCTCTTGTTTCCGTCAGCCTGATAGAAAATTCACTTGCGAATTGATGGCTTAGAGCGGAAAGTTGTAAATAAAGGAAGATTATGGGAATATTCAGAAGAATTGCCGCTCTATTTACGGGAGCGGAGATAATAGATAATGATTTTTATGAAGAGATAGAAGAAAATCTGGTCATGGCGGACGTGGGCATATCCACATCCGAAAAGATCATCTCTTCCCTTAAACAAAAAGTTAAAGAGAAAAAGATATATAAACCTCAGGAATGCAGACAGCTTCTAATTGATACCATAAAGGAACAGATGTATGTTCCCGAGGATGCCTATGACTTTGAAAAAGGGCCTTCCGTAGTTCTTATGATCGGTGTAAACGGAGTGGGCAAGACTTCTTCCGTCGGAAAGCTGGCAGCCTCCTTAAAGGCCGAGGGTAAAAAAGTGCTGATAGTTGCTGCCGATACCTTCAGAGCAGCTGCCATCGATCAGCTGGCGG
>JAEEWS010000002.1 GCA_016287765.1 Lachnospiraceae bacterium | reverse complement strand
CAAGTTTGAGGTCGGTGTTGGTCTTTCCGGACAGGTTTGCGATCTTTTTCTCCTTCAGTTCTCCGATCCTTTTCTCAATATCTTGAATTTCTTCCGAAACAGAGCCCGTTGGACTTGATAAAAAGTCGGGTATTGTGATAAAATCAATATTTGAAATGTCTTTTTTGGCAGTAGTGTTTGCTTTTAATTCTCTTTCCCAGAAAGCATCCATTCTCGCTTTACGATCACGGTTGTTTCTGGAGGAGTAATAATTCACCAAAAAGATAAGTATCAGCGTTATAGCCAGGAAAACAGGTATTATAGGTTGCATATGTGCCTCTTTTTCGGTATGAAAGGAATTATAATGAACAGGAAAAACAGAAAACTATTATCGGGAATATTGGTAGCCATTCTTGTACTTGCCATGCTGGTTCCGATGCTTGCTTCATTGCTTTAAAGTTTAGGAAAACCGAGGGAGTTTGTCAAGAGTGAACAAAGGTAAATTGTCCGAAAGTGCGCTTAAGAGAAGCGTTTTAAATAGGCTTTCGGATCACAATAAAAGATCGGGAGCGGGGATAGGGACCGACGCCGGAGGCTTTGAAGCAAAGGGCCAAAGGTTTCTTATGTCTTCTGCCGCGATCACGGGAGAGGATAAAGGAAACGGCGAGCTGGCTGTTGTAAGAGCGGTAAATTCCATGGCCGCTGCGGGAGGCAGAGCACTGGTTGTTTCTTTATCCGTCATTACCACCGATGCGGCGGGAGAAGCCTTTGTGAAAAGGATCGTGGACGAGGCTGCCCGAGCCTGTGAAAAGACCGGAACGACGTTGGTGACCGGAAATACCCTTGTGGGCGGTGAAGCTTCAGTGAGCGTTACAGTTACGGGAGAAAAGGAAAATGATCTAAAGTCTCCCGGAAAAGACAGGGACCGGATACTGATCATGGCAGGAAATGCGGGAAATGCCGGAAGTGCCATGCTTGCGGATAAGTGCTTTGACCGGCTTAAACAGAGGCTTACGGCGGATTATATTAATAAGGCCATAGGAGACTTTAACGATATAGGTACCTTTGAAGCGGCCCGAAGGCTGGCGGAAAAGACCGGAGGCACAGTCGCCATGCATGATATTTCAGAAGGCGGCGTTTTCGGCGCATTATGGGAGCTTTTGGAAAGAGAAAAAGCCGGAGCTTCCGTTTACCTTAAGGATATACCGATCAGGCAGTCGGCCATAGAAGTCTGTGAGATACTGGACGTTTCTCCTTATCAGCTTAGGGGAGACGGCGGGCTTCTGGCCATAGTCGAGGACAGCCCCGAAAACCGTGAGCTGGGCAAGGTTATTGGCATTATAGATAATTCAGCGGACAGGGTGATAATAAACGGCGAAGAAAAGAGATTTTTGGAACCCAACCGCTTTGACCCATATTATGACATCCCGTAGAGAAGGCATATGCTTTCTCGACCATCTCGGGAAAAAGGAGAGATATTATGAGAGACAAGATCTTAAGAGCAATTGAAAAGAATTCCAAGATTTCCACAAAGGATCTGAGCCTTATGCTGGGCATAACCGAAGAAGCGGTTAAGGCAGAGATCAGAGCCATGGAAGAAGAAAATATAATCTGCGGATATCCCACGCTCATAAATTGGGATGCTACGGAAACAGAAAAGGTAACAGCCATAATCGAAGTAAAGGTAACACCTCAGAGAGGCCGCGGTTTCGATAAGATCGCGGAAAGGATATACCGTTTTGACGAAGTGGCGGCGGTTTATCTTGTTTCGGGAGGCTATGACCTGGCCATCATCATCGAGGGAAAGTCCATGAGAGAGATAGCGGCCTTTGTTTCCGACAAGCTGGCGCCTCTGGAAGCCATACTCAGCACTTCCACCAACTTCGTTCTTAAAAAGTACAAGCAGAACGGAATGCCTTTGGTGGGCGAGGTTCACGATGACGAGCGTATGTTGATCACACCCTGATGGGCGTGAAATCAGAATAAGGGGATAAAAAATGAGAGATCCGTTAAATAAAAAGGTTACCGGGATAAAGCCCTCGGGTATCAGAAAGTTCTTTGATATCGTGAGCGAGATCCCGGATGCAATTTCATTGGGCGTGGGCGAACCCGATTTTGAAACGCCCTGGCACATTAGAGAAGAGGGCATATATGCACTGGAGAGAGGTAAGACCTTTTACACCTCCAATGCCGGCCTTATAGAGCTTAGACAGGAGATCACGGCTTATCTTGCAAGAAGATATAACCTGCATTATGACTATAAAAAAGAAACATTGGTAACCATAGGCGGCAGCGAAGCCATAGACGGTGCTCTTCGTGCAATGATAGACGAAGGGGACGAAGTGCTGGTGCCCGAACCCAGCTATGTTTCCTATGTGCCCTGCATCAGGCTTGCAGACGGTGTTCCGGTTACTATCAATCTTAAAGAAGAAAATAAGTTTAAGCTTACCAAACAGGAACTGCTGGATGCCATAACACCAAAAACTAAGATACTCATCATGCCTTTTCCCAATAACCCCACAGGCGGCATAATGACCCGTGAGGACCTGGAGGATATTGCCAAGGTGGTTGTGGAAAAGGATCTGTTTGTTATTTCCGATGAGATCTATTCCGAACTCACCTACGGACATAACCATGTTTCCATAGCAGAATTTCCGGGAATGAGGGAGAGGACCATTGTGATCAACGGTTTTTCCAAATCCTATGCCATGACCGGATGGAGACTGGGCTATGCCTGCGGACCGGAAGAGATCATAAAGCAGATGACGAAGATACATCAGTTTGCCATCATGTGCGCTCCCACCACCAGCCAGTGTGCTGCCATCGAAGCCTTAAGAAACGGGGATGAAGATGTGGACAGGATGCGTGAGGCCTATGATGAAAGAAGAAGATACCTGGTTGCAAGACTTAATGATATGGGACTCCACACCTTTGAGCCTGAAGGCGCTTTCTATGTATTTCCCTGCGTAAAGCAGTTCGGACTTACATCGGATGAGTTTGCCACAAGACTTCTTAAGGAACAGAGGGTGGCTTGTGTACCGGGAAATGCTTTCGGCGATTGCGGCGAAGGCTTCCTTCGTATCTCCTATGCGTACTCTCTTGAGAACCTTAAGAGGGCTCTTGACAGGATTGAGATTTTTGTAAAAGGACTGGAAAAGAAATGAATATAGTTTTGCTTGAGCCCGAGATACCTGCAAATACAGGAAATATCGGGCGTACCTGCGTTGCTACGGGAACGGCGTTACATTTGATCCGCCCCCTGGGTTTTGACATTTCGGACAAGGCTGTGCGACGCGCAGGCATGGATTATTGGAAATCCCTGGATCTCCATGTGTATGACAGCTGGGAGGACTTTAACGAAAAGAACGGTAATCCCAAGGTATACATGGCGACCACAAAGGGCCAACACTTATATACTGACACTCACTATGAAAAGGATGCTTTTATCATGTTCGGCAAGGAAAGCGCAGGAATACCGGAAGAGATACTCATGTCCTCCCCCGATACCTGTGTAAGGATACCCATGATAGGGGAAATACGTTCTCTGAATCTGGCAAATTCCGTTGCTGTCCTCCTCTATGAAGCACTGAGACAGAACGATTTTGAGGGCATGAACATGTGCGGAGAACTTCACAGACACAAGTGGAGTGATATAAAAAAGGATTGAGTTTTGAACGAAAGAACAATAAAGATACTTGAATATAACAAAATAATAGAAATGCTCTCCGGACTCTGCGGTTCGGAAGGCGGAAGGAAGAAAGCCCTTGAACTGCTTCCCGACACGGATCCGGAAAAGATCAAAGCGGCCCAGAAGGAAACGGAGGATGCCCTAAACAGGATATACAAAAAGGGAAGCCTGAATTTTAACGGCGTTCCGGATATCAGAGGGGACATAAAACTTCTTGAAGTACAGTCCTCACTTCTGGCATCAGAGCTGTTAAAGATCAGTTCCGTGCTTACGGCCACCCTAAGAGTTAAGAGCTATGGATACAGCGGGGACGAGGATGATGTACAGGATTCCCTTTCTGAGAAATTTTCCCTCCTTGAACCCATTTCTCCTCTGAACAATGAGATCAAAAGATGCATAATTTCCGAAGAGGAAATCGCGGACGATGCAAGTCCGGAATTACAGAGGATCCGCCGTCAGATGGCGGTGATCAATGACAGGATCCGCGAACAGCTTAATAAGATAGTAAACAGCGCAGACAACAAAGACAAACTGCAGGACAATATAGTTACCATGAGAAACGGACGTTATTGCCTGCCTGTTAAATCAGAATATAAGCAGCAGTTCGACGGCTTTGTGCATGACCAGTCCGCTAAGGGATCCACGATCTTCATCGAGCCCGCGGTGGTGGTAAAACTCAATAATGACCTGACGGAGCTTTCTCTTAAGGAAGCCAAGGAGATAGAAAAGATCCTGGCTGAACTCTCGGCTTACGCAGGACAGTACACGGAAGCTCTTAAGTACAATATAGATACCCTTACAGAACTGGATTTTATCTTTGCCAAGGGTTCTCTTGCAAAGCAGATGAAGGCAACGGAACCCGAGTTTAACGGGAACGGATATATCTCCATAAGAAAGGGACGCCATCCTCTTATAGATGCAAAAAAGGTGGTCCCCATAGATGTATATGTGGGCGGAAACTTCACTATGCTGATAGTCACAGGACCGAATACCGGAGGTAAGACTGTTACTCTTAAGACCGTGGGACTTTTTACTCTCATGGGACAGGCAGGACTGCATATCCCTGCTCAGGACGGAAGTAAACTGGGCGTTTTTAATGATGTGTTTGCGGATATCGGTGACGAACAGTCCATAGAGCAGTCTCTGTCTACATTTTCATCTCATATGACCAATATCGTGAGGATCCTTAAGGAAGCAGACAAGCATTCCCTGTGCCTTTTTGACGAGCTGGGAGCAGGAACGGATCCCACGGAAGGGGCAGCTCTGGCTCAGGCAGTACTTGCCACGCTACACAGGAAAAACATTCGTACAGTGGCTACCACCCACTATGCGGAGCTTAAGATATATGCTCTTACGACTCCCGGGGTATCAAATGCCTGCTGTGAATTTGACGTGGCGACCTTAAGGCCCACTTATAGGCTCTTGATCGGTATCCCCGGTAAATCAAACGCTTTCGAGATCTCCAGAAAACTGGGGCTGTCCGATGAGATCATAGATATGGCCGGCAGTTTTATAGGCACCAAGGACAAGAGTTTTGAAGACGTTATCAGTGACCTGGATACCAGACGCATGAAGATGGAGCAGGATGAGGAACGGACTCAAAAGGCTTTAGAAGATGCGGAAGCGCTTAAAAAGAGATACGAAGAAAAGAATGAGAAGCTGGAAGCTGCCAGAGACAAAGTCTTAAGGGAAGCTCACGAAGAGGCCAGAGAAGTCATATCCGAAGCGAAAGAATATGCAGACGAGGCGATAAAGCGTCTTAATAAGCTGGGAGCGGATTTTTCCATGGCAGACATGGAGAGAGAAAGAACGGCTTTAAGAGACAAGATGGGATCAAGCTCTGCGGCTCTTGCGGTTAAGCCCAAGAAAAAGGCCGACAGTAACGAAAATGTGGAGTTTGCGGTAGGAGACAATGTAAAGATCTTAAGTCTCAACCTGGACGGTACCGTGGTCACTCTCCCCGATGCAAAGGGGATGATGACTGTCAGAGCCGGTATGATGCAGACAAAACTAAACAAAAAGGATGTACAGTGGCTTTCCCGTGCGGCGAAGGAACCTGTAAATAAAAAGAACAGTGCAAGATCGGGCATCACAAAGTCCATGACTATCCATCCCGAGGTCAACCTTATCGGGATGAGAGTGGATGAAGCTATGCCTGTGCTGGAAAAGTATCTTGACGATGCTTATCTGGCACATCTGGAAAAGTGCACCATAGTTCACGGAAGAGGAACCGGAGCTTTGAGAGAGGCGGTACACAAGTACTTAAAGAAGTACAAGTATGCCAAGGAGTTCAGACTCGGAGGCTTCGGCGAAGGAGACATGGGTGTTACGATAGTAACATTTAAATAATCTTAAGATCGGTAAAAGGAGGCAACTATGGCGGATAAACAACGTATTCTTGTGGTCGATGATGATGAGAGCATAGCAGAACTGGTGACTTTGTATCTTACAAAGGAATGCTACAGCACAGAGATCGCATCTGACGGAGAAGAAGCATTGGAAAAGTTCAGATCTTTTGATCCCAACCTCATTCTTTTGGATATAATGCTTCCGGGCATTGACGGATATGAAGTGTGTCGTGAGATAAGAAAGACCTCTAATGTACCGATCATAATGCTTTCGGCTAAAGGCGAGGTGTTTGACAAGGTCCTGGGCCTGGAACTGGGAGCCGATGATTATATCATGAAACCCTTCGATTCAAAGGAGTTGGTTGCAAGATGCAAGGCAGTCTTGAGACGTTTTTCCCAGGAGGGAAACAGTCAGGGCGTGGCGGCTTCTGCCAATGTCGCACCCAATGCGGATGCGGGTGAGTTTGTACAATATGACGGCCTGGCTGTGAATCACACCAATTATACAGTGGTCTACAATGGGAAAAAGCTGGAGATGCCTCCCAAGGAACTGGAACTGCTCTATTACCTTGCGGCGAATCCCAACAGAGTATTTACCAGAGAGCAATTGTTGGATAAGATCTGGGGATACGAATATCCCGGAGACACAAGAACAGTGGATGTTCATGTTAAACGTCTCAGAGAAAAGATCAAGGATGGCAGCAATTGGAAACTTTCCACGGTTTGGGGAGTTGGTTATAAATTCGAGGTTGATTAATGAGACAAGCTTCCGTTTTGCTGAAATACAGTTTAATATTGATCACTCTCGTGGTTCTGATGATGATCCTGTTAAACACAGTAGGGTTGGATTTCACCGAAAAGAAACTGGTGGAATCCAAGACAGCGGAGCTATATACTGAAGCAAATGATATAATCAACAAATATCTTTCCGAATATTATGTTTCCACCTGGGCGCAGGAAGAGGTGGTCTCCACCCTGAATATAGCGGCGGAGATGACCGATACCCGTATACTGATGCTTTCAAAAAACGGACTGGTCGTGGCCGATACCACCACCAACAGAAAGCAGAATGCCATTTATGTGGCCCTGGGGACTTCGGCTCCTCAGCTTATGGCGGATAACGCCGAGAAAGATTTTGTTGTTCCGAAGTATATACCTGATCCCATGCTGTGTGTGTCCGTACCCATTATGTACAATTACACGGTTTCGGGCTATCTTTGCGTTATGACCACCATGAGCTCCATATATGCGGAGGGAGTTTACTATTCGGATTTCGTAAATATATGCTATCTGATCTTTATTCCCTTTTTGGCAGCTGCTTTTGTACTCCTGTATTTCTATTCCGTACATCCGGTGACCAAGCTGACAAAGCAGACAAAGGAATATATGGAAAACAATTTCAGGGGTGAGTTTAAGGTGAGCTATCCCAAGGAACTGGCGGAGCTGGGAGGCAGTATCCGATACATGGGTGACAAGCTTAACAACTCCGATGAGGTACAAAGAAAGTTCCTGTCCAATGTATCCCATGATTTCAGGTCGCCTTTAACATCCATCAGAGGCTATCTGGAAGCTATGAAAGACGGTACTATAGAGACAGCGGATCAGGAAAAGTATTTTGATATTCTTTTGTATGAAACGGACAGGTTGACAAAGCTCACGTCCAACCTTCTTCAGCTTAACAACATAGATGATAACGGGCTTATGCTCAGCCTGTCAGTGTTTGATATAAACAAGATGATAAGGCAGATCGCTCTGACCTTTGAAGGAACCTTTAAAAAGAAAAAACTGGTTTTAAATCTGGTCTTTTCTCAAAAGGAAACTTTTGTAGAGGCCGATGAGGGAAGGATCCAGCAGGTCATTTATAACCTTTTGGATAACGCGGTCAAGTTTTCCAATTCGGATTCCAGCATTAAGATAACCACGGAAGAAAAGGGACACAAGGTGTATGTGACCGTAAAGGATTACGGTGTTGGTATACCCAAGGAGTCCATAAATAAGGTCTGGGAGAGATTCTACAAGAGCGATGCCTCCCGCGGCCGCGACAAGAAAGGCTCCGGTCTTGGACTTTCCATAGTTAAGGAGATCATTAAGGCCCACGATCAGAATATTTCGGTAGTGAGTACCGAAGGCGTGGGGACGGAATTCATCTTCACTTTGAAATCTGCCGAATAGGCAGAAAGCGAGGGAACATGTCAGAGTTCACCGAATTTGATGAAAATAGCAAAAATACAGACAATACTACCTCGGAAGAGCAGCAGTTTATTACCGAGAAGATAGTAAGTAAACGCAAAAAGAAGTGGTTCAGGAGACTTATCACCTTCATTTTTGTAATACTTTGTGCCACCGTCTTCGGCGTTGTTGCCAGATACTTTTTCCTGGTCTCCGGGGATGCATTGGTGGAAATATTGGGGATAGAGATACCTGTTTACAGAGAGACGGTATATGTCTATAAGGATAAGACCCCCACACCATTGCCCAAGCCCTCTGCCACGCCGATAGTAAGCCGTGCTACACTGACCCCGAGAGTTTTGGCGACGCCTACGCCTACTGTGGCCGTAACTCCAACCCATGCAGTAAAGACTACGCCGGAACCTTCCGGAACACCTCAGGTTACTGCAGTGATAACACCGGAAGCAAGTGCTACCCCCGGTGTTGATGTTACTCCTTCGGGAACGGTCACGGAGACTCCTGTGCCAACTCCGGGAGCTGAAACCACACAGACAGCAGAACTTACTCCCACTCCTACCCCCGTAGAAGGAATGGATCCGGGCAAGAAGGATGGAGATGATGAAAAACCGGTTTATTCCTATGTGAAATTCATGGAAGAGGTCATGAGCGTTACCGAAGATGTAAAAGGGAGCATTGCTTCTGTAGACGGTATCAGTACGGGAACGGATTTCCTTGGTAATATATATGAGATAAGGACGAATACCACCGGCTTGATCCTGAATCAGGACGGTGTGGATATATTGATACTTACGGATTACCTTTCCATAGAAGATTCAGCGTCGGTGGAAGTGACCTTTGAAGGGGACGAAAAGGCCTATCCGGGCGAGATTTATAACTATGACAAGGATCTGGGGCTTGCTATAATAGGCGTGGCCATTTCCTCACTGGATCAGGAAAAGCTTGAGGGCATGCAATACGCGGTAATGTGCGAAGAAGAGGAGATAAAGGTGGGGAGCCCCGTGTTTGAACTGGGGCGTGCCAACGGATATCCCGATTCGCTTTCTTTCGGACTCATAAGTTCAAGAAATAACCACTATGAGGTAAAGGACGCGGAAATCTGCTACTTTACCACCGATTGGCTTAATTACTCCGGCGCCAGCGGGTTTGCTTTTAACATGGACGGTAAGGTTCTGGGGATACTTACCCATACCATAAAGGCGGATGCCGAGGACACCTTACCCTGCTTCATAACCCTCTGTGCCCTTGAGGATGAGCTTAACATCCTTTTGAACGGAGGACACGGCGTTTACTTCGGGATCCTTGCCAATGCCCTGCCCAGGAAAATAAAGTATAAGGGTAGTGTTGAATACGGCATTTTCCTGAATCAGGTCATGGCCGCTTCGCCGGCTTACACCGCCGGACTCAGAGCAGGAGATGTGATAACCGCCATTAACGGACAGAGTGTGTCCAACATGGAGGAATTCATGGACGTGCTGTCTTCTTCCTTTGCTACCCAGGCTCTGAATGTATCATATGTAAGAAGCTATGCGGGAGGTTTTAAGGAAATGTCGGCCTATGTGATCCTGGGTGCCAAATAATAAAGGGCAGAGTATGTATATGCCGGGTCGGGCAATATAAGGCATATATTTTATCAACCCAATAAAAATAACAGTTTAGAAAGGCTTTTTATGAAGTATATCAAAGATATTCGCGAAGGAGACTGCGTCAGCGGGATCTACCTTTGCAGAAAAAAAGAGGTGGGCAAGAAAAAGTCGGGTGATGATTATTTTGCGCTTACCCTTGGGGACAAGACAGGAACGGTGGACGGAAAGATCTGGAACACCAATAATCAGGGGGTATCTGAGTTTGATTCCGGAGATTATGTGTACATAGAAGGTAACACAAACCTCTTTAATCAAAGGCTTCAAGTCATCATAAACCGCCTCAGGAAGTGCAACGAAGGAGAGTACAATCCGGAAGATTATGTGCCTTCTTCCGGCAAAAACGTGGGCACCATGTACAGAGAACTGATGGATATAATCTCCACGATCAAGACCTCCTGGCTTAAGACTCTTCTGGAAAGCGTGTTTATAAACGATAAGGCAGTGGCAAAGGCTTTCAGTGAGCACACTGCCGCCAAGCAGATACATCATGCTTTCAGAGGGGGACTCCTGGAACACACCCTTTCCGTTACAAGAAATTGCATAGCTTTTGCAGATAATTATCCCATTCTAAACAGGGATGTATTGCTGACATCGGCCATGCTCCATGATATCGGAAAAATTGAGGAACTTTCCGGGCTTCCGGAAAATGACTATACTGACGAAGGACAACTTCTGGGGCATATCTACATGGGCGCGGAATTTGTCGGTAAGAAGATCGACCTTATAGAAGGGTTTCCTCAGAAGCTTCGTAATGAGATACTTCATTGCATCCTTGCTCATCACGGAAAACTGGAATACGGATCACCCAAGAAGCCGGCTTTAGCTGAAGCTCTTGCCCTCAGCATGGCGGACGATATGGACGCCAAGATGGAGGCACTGGGCGAGCTTTTCGACACGGCTCAGAGCGATGAAGGCTGGCTGGGCTTCCAGAGGAATTTTGAATCCAATGTGAGAAAAACAGGAAAATATGAATAAGAATGAGATTGTAAAGGTTAATATAACAGATCTTGGAACAGAAGGTGAAGGCATCGGCAAAGTCGATGGCTTCACTTTGTTTGTAAAGGGTGGTGTGCCCGGAGATGTGGTAGAGGCACATGTCCTTAAGGTGAAAAAGAATCTAGGCTATGCTAAGATCGAAAAGATCCTGACCTCCTCCCCCGACAGAGTGGAACCCAGATGCCCTGTGGCTTCCCGTTGCGGAGGCTGCCAGATCCAGCAGCTGTCCTATGAAAAACAGCTGGAGATAAAGAAAAAGAAAGTGTTTGATTGCCTGACCAGGATCGGCGGCGTCAATCCCGAGAGCCTGGAAGGTTGCTTTGAAGGTATCATCGGGATGGAAGAACCCTGGCATTATCGCAATAAGGCCCAGTATCCGGTAGGCATCGACAGGGACGGAAATCCCAGGATAGGCTTTTATGCCTACCATTCCCACAACATAATAGAGAATGATGCCTGCGAAATAGAAAAACCTCTCTGCGCCGCTGTTTTAAAGGATTTAAGGGAGGTTATATCAAGATTTAACATTGCACCCTACGACGAAATGGTGGGAAAAGGTGAGCTGAGACATTGTCTGATCAGGACGGGATTTTCCACCGGAGAGGTGATGGTCTGTCTTGTGATCAATGCCAAAGGCAAGGAACTTAATAAGTGGAAGGCCGGCTCGGAAATGGCTCAAACCCTTGTAAAGAGTATATCTGAGGACGCTGTTAAGCTGGGCTTTAAATTCGTATCCCTGTGCATAAATGTAAATACCAAAAACACAAACGTGATCCTTGGGGATAAACTGTATCCCGTATACGGCCCTCTGTATATAAATGATATGATCGGGGATGTTATATTCAGGATCTCACCTTTGTCTTTTTATCAGGTTAATCCCGTACAGACGAGAAAACTATACGATAAGGCGCTGGAATATGCGGATCTCTCAGGGAAAGAGACGGTCTGGGATCTTTACTGCGGTATAGGTACCATTTCTCTCTTTCTTGCCAGAAAGGCAAAAAAAATATACGGAGTGGAGATCGTTCCCCAGGCTATAGAAAATGCCAAAGAAAATGCCCGCATCAATAATATTACCAATGCGGAGTTCTTTTGCGGTGCAGCCGAGGATGCACTTCCTCGGTTAAATCGTGATTTAACTGATGCTGAAAAGTGCGATGTGGTCGTTGTTGACCCGCCTCGCAAGGGCTGCGATGAGAAGCTTCTGGACACCGTAGTAAAGATGTCACCTTCCCGCATCGTATATGTTTCCTGCGATCCCGCCACCCTGGGCCGGGACGTGAAGTATCTCGCCTCCCGCGGCTACACCCTCCAAAAGGCCTGCGCCGTGGACCAGTTCTGCCATAGTATGCATGTGGAGACCTGCGTGCTTCTCGAACGCAGGGAAAACATCGGAAATCAAGGATTTTGAAATCCCGATGTGTTTTTTGGAAGCAAGAAGGAAAAAAGTGCATCGGAAATCGGGTTTTTTGAAATCCCGATGTGTTTTTTGGAAGCAAGAAGGAGAAAAGTACATCGGAAATCAGGTTTTTTGAAATCCCGATGCGTTTTTTGGAAGCAAGAAGGAGAAAAGTACATCGGAAATCAGGTTTTTTGAAATCCCGATGTGTTTTAGGAAAGCAAGAAGGAAAAATGCGCATCGGAAATCAAGGATTTTGAAATCCCGATGTGTTTTGGCAGGAGTGGTTGTGGAGTTTATTCTTTAACACCTGTAGCTTACTGTGTGTTATAAATCAGACTGTCGATGAGGGGAAATTGAGGAGAAGGATACCTGAGTGTATGCCATGCTGGAAGGGAAGAAATGAGCCTTTGCGGAGGTTGAAATGAAAAAAGAAGAAAAAACAAATGTCATGCGCGTTCTGGACGGGAAGAGGATAGCATATACAAGCCATACCTACGAGCAGGATCCCACATTGACCGGGGAGGACATAGCGGGAATACTGGGAGAGGAGCCGGATAAGGTCTTTAAAACCTTGGTAACTCAGGGGAAATCCGGCGCCTACTACGTTTTTGTGGTTCCCGTGGCCAAGGAGCTGGATCTTAAAAAGGCGGCTCAGGCTTCCCGGGAAAAGTCGGTAAGCATGATAAAGCAAAAGGATCTGCTGCCGCTTACGGGATATGTGCACGGCGGCTGCTCGCCCATCGGGATGAAGAAGCAGTTCCCGACGTTTATACACGAGACGGCGACGGAGTTTGATCATATATATGTAAGTGCGGGAAAGGTGGGCTTCCAGATCGAGATCTCACCCAAGGACCTGATCACGGCAGCGACCTGTAAGGTTTCGGACATAGTGTGAGTACCTGCGCAGGCCACGGCTTAACCAAGAATAATTATTACAAAAACTATCGCATATGGAGGCGGATGTGTTATGAAGACCGCAATAGTAACAGGTGCAACGGGCGGACTTGGACAGGAGTTCGTAAGAGAGATCTGCAAAGAGGACATTGACGAGATCTGGGCGGTGGCAAGAAATGAAAAAAAGCTGGGAGAGCTTAAGGCAAAGTTCGGCGATAAGGTTCGCCCGATTAGGTGTAACCTGAGCGAAAAGGATGAGCTTTCAAAGCTGTTCGGGCTTATGGAAGAGGAGAAACCTGACATCCGGCTGCTGGTAAACAACGCGGGCATAGGAAAAATGGGCGGATCTACCGAGTTTGACGACGATGATATTGAAAAAGAGATCGATATAAACTGCACGGCGGTGTGTCTGCTTTGCAATCATGCCATTCCCTTTATGACGCAGGGATCGCGCATCCTGAACATATCTTCCGCCTCATCCTTCCAGCCTGTGCCGTACATAAATCTTTATGCCGCAGGCAAGGCATTTGTGCGCTCCTACACCCGGGCTCTCAACGTGGAACTGAAGGGAAAGGGCATAACCTGTACTGCAGTTTGTCCGGGCTGGATCGATACGGACATGCTGCAGAAGGAATACAAAGGAAAAACTGTAAAATTTCCGGGACTTGTTTCGCCCGACCGGGTCGTTCTGCAGGCACTTCGCGACTCTGCCCGGGGTAAGGATATGTCCGTTTGCACATTTTTCGTCAAGTATGAGCATTTGTTGAGCAAGCTTCTTCCCCATAGGCTGATAATGAAGGTATGGCTCAGAGGAATTAGGGACTACGTATAAGGATGAGACGGAAAGAACATCATAGGAAGTATGAAAACGCAAAAGACATTCTTCCCGCAAGCCTTTTGGCGGAGGTGCAGAAATATGCGGAAGGGAAAGCAATTTATATCTCGAAACGCATTATGAGAGACATTATGCTAACATCAATGAGAAAAAAAGTGTATGGTGATTCCGATCCTTATGAGTGCTTCGGATATATGGAGGAAATGCCCGAGAGGTTTAAGCAAATGTCGATATTTGACCTGCCGGCGTCATCGTTAATATAAGCCTTTAAGGATGATGAATGAGTTGATATTTTTTTTAAGGATATACAATATATATACAAAGGAGGTTTTGTATATGCAGGCTCAGATTAAAGCATGCGGAGAAGCAGGTTATAACATTTGAATATAAATGAAAATCAAGATGATGAAATGCTTGATGATACAGTCGGCGGTGCGATGTAAAGACTTTTTTACAACAATTACGAGCTTTAGTAAAAGCCTTTTGACAGACAAACAAGGTCGTTTTCGGATAAAATTTGACCGTAACAAAGGAGATGCGAAATGGAGATTTCGGAAAGACTGAAAGAAGCAAGACAGAGTATGGGCATGACACAGGATCAGGTCGCAGAGAAGATCCTGGTATCCCGCGTGACCGTATCCCACTGGGAAAGCGGGAAGTCACTGCCTGATATAGTGAGCCTCATAAGTCTCAGTGATCTCTATGGCATCAGTTTGGATGAATTGGTGAAAGGAGATTCGAAAATGACAGAGAAAGTAAAGAAAGATGCAAAAGTTGCCAATACCAATAAGCGTTTGATCATAGCGACCGCTGTATTGGTCATGGTTGTTCTGCTGGTGTATGGCGTCAGCACAATCGTAGGCGGAGGCTTCAAGGAATTTTGCCAAGGTGCTGTATGGTGGGTTTTGATCGCTATCGGTCTGGCTTCCTTCGCCGCATACGCAGGTCAGGCGGAGAGCGACAGGGACAAAAAGGCTGACTGAGAGATGAATAATAACAGAAGGATCGGACAACCGGTCCTTTTTTTGATAGATACATAAAGATAAAGGATTGACAAAATTGAAATTTTATATATAATCTATGTTATATAACATGAGTAATGAAAGAGGGACAGGTATGCCACCAAAAGTAAAGATTACAAAGAAAATGGTTGCGGATGCTTCATTTGCGCTTGTCAGAGCAAACGGACACGAAAACCTGAACGCAAGGACCATCGCTGAATATCTGGGATGCTCGACCCAGCCGATCCTGTACAGCTTTAAGACGGTTGATGAGATCAGGGAGGCTGCCTATGAAATTGCGGATAGTTTTCATACAGAGTTTATCATGCCCGGTGACAAAGAAGAAAATCCAATGCTTGAGTTAGGGCTTAATTATGTGCGCTTTGGCCATGAAGAGAAGAATCTGTTTCGTTTTCTTTTTCAGACCGACAAATTTGGCGGAAAGGACATAGCGGCTCTTATGTCAGATCCTGGGCTGTTAGGCATTTTGGAAGTCATGGCAGCGGGCACTAAGACCGATCTTGAACGGGCAAAGGAAATGTTCCTGACATTCTTCTGCGTGGCGCATGGCATGGCAAGCCTCCTTGCCAATAATTCCATGGAATATGACGAGGCTCAATGCAAAAAGATGTTGGAGAACGTTTTTTACGGAATGATCGCATCAAAGAAAGGAGAACAGCATGCGTAAGTTATATGAAAAGAAAGAGATACTTTTTGCGGTGTTTTGGATTGTTGCCTATTGTGTTATAATGGGCACGATAAGAGGTAATTTCGGGGATGACAGCATATACATGCTGTTGGGACTTGTAGCTTTTACGGCAGGAATTACCGCATTTGTTAAGGTAAATCATCTTGAAGAAAAATACGGTCTTGCCGGGTGGCCGAAAGAAATGAAAAAGTATCTTTTCTTCATCCCGATCTGGGTTCTGGTTACCGGGAACATCTGGGACGGATTTGATCTTTCATATCGGGGAGTGTCGCTGGTAATGGCGACTCTTTCAATGATCCTTGTCGGATTTGTGGAAGAAATGATCTTCAGAGGATTCCTTTTTAGGGCAATGCTTGCAACAGACAAGCCGGTTGTGGCGATCATAGTTTCTGCCGTGACGTTCGGCGTCGGACATATTGTAAATCTTTTTACCGGACAGGCAAGTCTTGAGACGGTGGTGCAGATCGTCTTTGCTATAAGCTGGGGCTTTATCCTGACCATGGCGTGCTACAAGAGCGGAAGCATTATCCCTTGTATTATAGCACATTCTGTGATCGACGCGCTTTCGTTGTTCGGAGCCGACAACACCCTCATTGACTGGATATACATAGGAGCAACGATAGTAATTGCTGTCGTTTATTGCATATATCTCAGCAGACTGTATCCGAATAAGGAAACCGCGAAGGCTTGATCATTGAAGCGGACAATGGAGAAACAATTCCTGTCCTGACCATGGGGCCCATCGGCATCACGCCTGAACTGAAGCGTAAAGGATACGGAAAAGCCATACTTGACTATTCTCTTGAAATAGCCGCAGAGATGGGCTTCGGTGTAGTTCTGTTTGAAGGTAATATCGGCTTCTACGGAAAAAAGCGGTTTTGCCTACGCAAGCAGGTTCGGGATCAGATACCATGACATGCCTGAAGATGCGGATTCATCCTTCTTTCTTTGCCAGAAGCTCATACCCGGCTATCTGGATAACGTGACAGGAGTATATCAGACGCCGCAGGGCTACTATGTGAAAGACGAGGATGTGAAGGAATTCGATAAAGCTTTTCCGCCGAAAGAAAAACATAAACTTCCCGGACAGATATTCGGGTGATATTGATGAGCAATGGGTTAGCAAGGATCGGACAACCGGTCCTTTTTTTGTCAACTTTAAATCGCTTTTTTCATAAGAAAATGCTAAAATAAACCAGTCTGACACTGATTGGTCAATTTGAGCGGTGTTAAAAGTAGCAGAGGATGAAGTGGCATGAATGATATTTATTATATAATCGGAACGGCATATGCAGGGAAATCTACTATGGTAAAGCTCCTTGCGGAAAGATATGACGGCATAGCCTGCGAGGAGAATTACCACGACAGGCTGGTGGACGAAAAACTTGATAAGAATGAGTTTCCGGCTCTCTGCTATACGAGGGATTTGGAGGACTGGCGGGAATTTATCCGAAGAACACCCGAAGAGTACGCCAAATGGCTTGAGGATGTTGCTAAGGAATGCGAAGTGCTGGAACTCAGGATCTTAGAGAACTTAAAGAAAGAAGGACGAAAGATCTTCGTAGACACCAACATTTCCATAGAGACTCTTAAGAAGATCTCCGACAGGGATCATGTGCTGGTGATGCTGGCCGATCAGATGATCTCCGTGAACAGATTCTTTGAACGACCGGACAGAGAGAAGCAATTTATTTATCAATTGCTCATGCAGGAGCCGGATCCCGAAGCGGCTTTGGCCAACTACAGAGAAATGCTTATGAAAGTCAATTCAAAAGAAGTATATGACAGACTGCTTAATTCCGGTTTCCGGGTTCTGACCAGAGATGACAGCAGATCCGTGGAAGAAACCTATGAGATCGTCAGGAAGATGTATAGACTATGTTAAAGATCCGTATGACGATTACGTATGTTGAAACCGTGCGCAAACCCGGTAAGGAATAGAGGAATGGACCGAGGGGACAAGGTTCAAAAAAGGAAGGGAAAAAAATGAAGTTCATATTAAAGATTGCCAGAGGAGACGGAACCTTTGGGGACGGGGTTATGGGTTCAAAATGAGCAAAGAACAATGGTTATTCCGCAAATTACGATTATATTGTTCCATTGTTGCCTTTATTGTTTTGCTATTTGGCATTGCATAACAAAGACTTTGAAATATCCTACACTTTGACTTTAGAATATCCTGAGTATATAGTTTTGGTTGATCAGTGATGCCTTTGCTTCGCCTGTTAATAATGAAAGAGAAGAAGGGGGTGCAAAATCCGGGATTATGGTTAAAAGGTTTATAGGGGGATTCGCAGATTTTTGTAATGTACTTATCATTGAGGGACTTGATGCTGAAAAAACTTTGGACTGTAATGTATTATTCTTTAAACTAAAGAGTAAAAATGCAGAGGAGATAGCAGATGAGTAAGCAGATTAGGTGGGCTCATTTTCTGCTATGTTAATTTGCATTGCTTGCCGCAACGGTGGTCTTCAGCATATTATAACTGCGAAAGGAGGCATTTGCCATGTTAAATGAAAACATTAAAACAATCCGCAAAGCAAAAGGTCTTTCGCAGGAAGAACTCGCAGTTAAGTTAAACGTAGTCAGGCAAACAATTTCTAAATGGGAACTGGGGCAGTCGGTTCCCGATTCCGAACTGTTGCTTACGTTATCAGAGGTCCTTGAGACACCTGTAAGTACTTTGCTGGGAGAAAATGTAAAAGAATCCGAGGCTGATGATCTGAAAGCAATCTCGCAAAAACTGGAGGTGATCAATCTTCAGCTGGCTCAAGCAAAAAAACTAAAGAGAAAGATAGCTCATTGTCTTTTTATTTCCTTGGCTGTTCTTGTATCATTTGTTACGGCGATACTATTACTGTTGAACAGTCCGTATTTGGGATGGGATTATAACGATCCGGAAAAAGCGGTCCTTGGGGTTGTTTTCCACTCATTTGAATGGATATTTGTGCGTATTGCACCGTTCATCCTGTTAGCGGCTGTCATTGGGATAATAATGACGAGGAGGAAAGACGGATGAAAAAGAAGATCTGTATCTCGGTTATTGTCCTCGTGGTTTTGTTGCTTGCGTTTGTAGCGAGTCGTTTTTACAGATCGTTTCAACCGTGCAAAGTGGCGGAAGATGAGATAATGCTGGTCATGAAACTTGATCTGAAAGAAGATATAGGCCTGCTTATTTTGGATAATAATATGAATGGAAAGGAAACCAGCGGAGGGACTTCAAATGCTGACGGATCCAAGTTAAAGCATGATGAAGTCTTAAACTGGATAATGAAGAAAAAAGAATATGGTGATCCTGAAGGAACGACGGAACTATCTGTCCGCTTCAGGGTGGTTACGGAATATTTTGTGCCAAACTATGATAACATATACCCGGAAGAATATGTTGTTCTGTTGGAGCCACTCACGTTCAAGGTGGATTTTGGTGAGACCTATAATATTACGATAACCGGGGATAAGGAAAACGGATATCAGGCTGTGTTAGATGAAAATTGAAAGTGAAAATGACACCACAACCCCGTCCCCAAGGGTTCAAGATTATAAATAGCGGAAATCAGGTTATGGTGTCATTTTTTGAAAGTGCAGTCTAAAACAAGAGGAAACTTTGGAGACGCTGTTATTAATATGAATAGTTTATTAAAGACAACATTAAATACAAGAGACCTTGGCGGGCATAAGACCGTCGATGGCAAGGAAACGATCCGCGACAGGATATACAGGAGCGACAGGCAGGAATATCCCAATGAGGAAGACATAAAGATGCTGCTGTCAAAGCATATCACGTCGATAATAGATATGCGCTCCGAACAGACTGTAGTTGAAAAGAAGAGCGGATTTAAGGATAGGGAAGGGTTTTATTACTTCAATTTCCCGATAATCGAGGGAAGCAGGATACCGGAGTCGGTAGAAGCGGTTCCGGGCTGCTATATGAACATCGCATGCTCAGAGAATATGCTTAAGGTATTTGAAACAATGGCTGACGCACCTGAAGGCGTAATGTTCAATTGCTCTGCGGGAAAGGACCGCACGGGAGTTGTTGCGGCCATACTTTTGATGATGTGCGGAGTCGAAGAAAAGGAGATCGTGGATGATTATATGCTGACAAAGGAAAACAGCAAAGAAAGGTTCGATCTCGTTCGAAAGAATTTTCCGGATGTGGATATGAATATTGTGATCCCACGGGAATCGTACATAAAAGACTTTATGAATGCGTTTAAGGAACGATTTGGAGATACGGAAGGCTATTTTTCGTTTATCGGACTGCCTAAAGACAAGGCAGATAAGCTTTATAACAAGCTTATGAAAAAACAGTTGTAAATTCGGATTGTGGTAATTAAAATACTATACAAAGTAATATTGGTTGTTTTAGTTAAGGGATAGGAAAAAGAAATGGATAATGAAATAGAGATCGTGGCACTGCCCAAAGAACAATGGAAGGGGCAGATCATTCCGCTTACGACCAGAAGTGACTCATATTATGATTTTGAGATCGATCCGCTTAATGAAGCCGGATGTACCGTAAGGATAATAAAAAAGCCGGCCGGCGGGGAAATCGTGCATACTCCGGAGGAATATGATTACCCGGATTCCTTATATCAGGATCATTGGGAAAATGCCGAAGCCTACGGCGTACTTGATGCACAGGGGAAAATGCAGGCATGCATTGAAGTGTGCCCCGAGGAATGGGCAAATAGGCTGATGGTAACAGAACTCTGGGTAGCGGATGAACTCAGAGGGAAGGGCATTGGAAAAAGGCTGATGGATAAAGCTAAGGAAGTCGCGCGTGAACAGAACAGGCGTGCAATAACTCTGGAAACTCAATCTTGTAACACCAATGCCATAGGATTTTACCTTCACGAAGGTTTTGAGTTGATCGGTTTCGATACCTGCTGTTATACCAATGATGACATCGGAAGGCGCGAAGTACGGATAAATCTGGGATTTTTCTTTCATCGTGAGCCAAAAAGGAGATAAAAATGGAATTTACAACAGACATCTTTAAGCAGTTTGATAAGAAATGGGCGTTACTTACCGCAGGAACGGAAGATAGCTTTAATACCATGACCATTAGCTGGGGCGGTCTTGGGACAATATGGAATAAATCCGTAGCGACGGTATATGTCAGGAAGTCCAGATATACCCACGAATTTATGGAAAATAACGAGTACTTTACCGTAAGCTTTTATCCCGAGGAATGTAAGAAGGTGCTGGGAGTGCTCGGCTCGAAGTCCGGAAGGGACATTGACAAGATGAAGGCATCGGGACTCACGGCTGTGAAGGCGGGAGAGTCCATGAGCTTTAAGGAAGCGGAAGTGACACTGGTATGCAAAAAGCTGTTCAGGCAGAGCCTGCTCACGGAAAATATGCCCAAGGACATAGCAAATACTATGTACGCCGACAACGATATTCATGACATGTATATCGGAGAAGTGGTGGAGATCATAAAATAGAAGTTTAAGAGGTAATAAAGAGTGCTTTACATAATGAGACACGGAATAACGGACTGGAATCAGGCACATAAGCTGCAGGGAAAGACCGATATCCCGCTGAACGACGAGGGAAGAAAAATGGCAGCGGCAGCGGCGGAGGAATATAAGGACCTGCATATAGACATATGCTTTTGTTCGCCGTTAAAGCGGGCATATGAAACCGCAACGATCCTGCTTAAAGGAAGAGATATACCCATCAAGACAGACGAAAGACTGTCGGAAATGGGTTTCGGAGAATATGAAGGATTGGCTTACAGTTTTCAGATACCTAACTGTCCCATAAATGTGATCTTTCAGAAGCCGGAAGAGTACAAGGCGTCCATCGGGGGTTCGGAGACCTTCGAAGAACTCTTTGAAAGGACAGGTTCCTTTTTAAGAGAGGTTGTTGAGCCTCTCTTAAAGGAAGGAAAAGATGTGCTCATCGTAGCCCACGGGGCTTTGAATTCCTGCATCATTACCCAGAGAAAGCATTTGCAGATAAAGGATTTCTGGAGCAACGGGATACCTCAATGCAAGATCATGGAATTGTAGAACAGGCCTGAGCCGGATCGATATGGAGGTGTGGCTTTAAAGTGAAGCCAGCATTTCAGCCAGTTTAAGATAGAAGGGCTTCACATTGACACGTTTTGTAAATCCGCCCTGGAAATACATATGATCTCCGATGGTGGTGGGCATTACATGCCACAGCCCCGGCTTAAGGGTCATACCTTCGGTATGATTTACGTTTGGAGCTCCCAGCGGAGCGCCGGCAGAGACCGTGTTTACAAGGCCGTCATTGGGTTGCCAGGTTTCATCGATCACAAAACCGCCCTTCGTGGTACCTGTATAGTTGCTCATATATATGGCTCCCTTCATAAAGATATTCTCGGTTATGGAGGGATCGGGACTAAAACTTCCGTCCCCGTTTTTCACTGTGGAGGAGCAGGGATAGGCGAAGTAATAAACATCTTCAAAAGTGGAGATCTTATTGTTTAAAGCTATTGCATTATCTATATGCATGTCATAGGAAGCATAATCATAGAGTTTTCTGGAATCGTAATCAGGTTTGGTGCCTTTTGACACCAGACCGCTGTTTTTTTCATACTCATCCGGCACTTCAATGGACCCTGTCTTAAAGGTGGGATCCTCATACATATCGTAGGCGGTGGTCCCGTTTGTGGGGGCGGCCAGAGTTACAAGGGCTGTCAGTCCGTCTCCGTTACCGCCTTTAAAGAAGGGGGAAAGATCGGCTTCGTCGGTAAAAGCCCTTTCTTCTGCTGACCCGTTCCTTAAGATCTCGGAAAACAGCCTGATGGTGGCACCTCCGAAGGAATGGCCGATCAGAGCAATCTTTGAGGAGGAAAAGTCATATATCAATGCTCTTCCCGTAAAATCCTCTCCGAAACGGTCATGTCCCGCTGCGCTGCTGTGGGCCGCACCGTAATCCACCCGTGTTCCCGCCAGCTGGGCATATAATTCGCAGGCCCTGTCCCAGGCGCTTCCCGTAGGATCCACGGATGCTGCATAGCTGTCATAACCACGGTTGTTAAGATATCTGATGACACTGCCGCCGGACAGCCCCCAGTAAGGGAAGAATTCATTGATGGCATCATAACTTCCCCAGCCGGAAAGCCCATGGACAAAGATGAGTTTTATATTGGTCTTAAGAGGCTTATGATATCCAAGGCCGACAGAAACCAGGCTTACGGATAAAAGGATGGCCGTGATCGAAAGAGCCGACTTTTTGAGGCCGTATTTTTTTATATTAAAGAAGGGGTAAGGACCTTCTGCTTTGCCCAGTTTGTTAAGATAAAGCAATACGGAGCCGTAGATCAGAGTAACCGTGATCGGAAGCCAGATCCAGCCGAAAGCCGCCCGGTCCTCCGCGAATATATATGAAATAAAGGACAATACAGGTATCAAAAGGTGGTGAAAGAGGCCTGTGCCCGAAAACAGCAGATCCTTTACCTTTCCGGTTACGGGAGCCAATATGCAGGCGGCAACCAGAAAGGACATGACCATCATGCAGACCGACAGGAACCTGAAGACTTCTATGCCGGCTTTTTGCCCGAAGATCACCAGCAAAAGCGATGATACAAATGTGAGAAGGTTGGAGATCCTTGTATAAAAGATCAGGTTTTTCGGACTGTGTTTATCGATCTTTCCCTCTTTAAAAAAGGCGATGATCTCCATTATTACAATTATAAGATTCAATATTCTTGCCATATTCATATACCTCATGTTAATCTGTTGCAGATTGGAGTATTTTCAATTATATTATTTAAAAAATACCCGTGCAACAATACAGCCAAAAAGTAATAAAATCTTTATCAAGGCATATTTTTTCGCAACACTTAAAGATGAGGCAAACAGGAGAAAAACCATGAAAACACTATGGAAACTTACAAAAGAAGCGGCACGCTATAAGGGTTTGTACATTATAGCCATACTTTCCACTTTTGGGCTTACAGTGATCAATCTTACCGCGCCCAAATTGTTATCCTCCATGACGGGGATAGTGGGAAAAGGTGTGGATGACGAAGCCATTGTGTCCATTCGGGGACTGGCTTTGGGATTATTGGGTCTTTATCTTCTCAGGGTACTGTTCAGATTTTTAAGTAACTACCTGGCACACAGAGCGGCCTGGTATCTGGTGGGCGAGCTTAGGAGCAGGCTTTATAATAAGTTACAGAGTCTGGACCTGGGCTTCTTTCACGATAAACAGACCGGAGATCTCATGAGTCGTGTGGTTAACGATACCAGAGACTTCGAGTTATTATATGCCCATATGATACCGGACATGCTTACCAATATTGTGACCTTTATCGGAGTTCTGGTCATACTGCTTACCATAAATTTTAAACTGGCATTGATCACCTGTGCGCCCATTCCGCTTATCCTGGTTTCCGGCGTGATCTTTGCAAAGGTGGTGCGTCCCTATTTCAGAGCTTCCCAAAAGGTTATGGGAGAATTGAATGCCCAGCTGCAGGACAGCCTTTCGGGACTTCATGAGATCCAGGCCTTCGGACAGGAAAATTATGAGGGAGAACGGGTAAGAAAGAAGAGTATGGACCAGGTGGTGGCTATGCTTAGAGCCTTAAAGGCCAGCGCTATTTTTCATCCCAGTGTGGAATTTTTGTCTTCCATAGGTACCGTGTTGGTGGTGTTCTTCGGCGGATATCTGGCATACAAGAATCAGCTTTCGGTAGCTGATATAGTGGCTTTTGTATTGTATCTTTCACTTTTTTATGCACCTGTGTCCGGACTTGCAAATCTGCTTGAAAATCTTCAGCAGTCCCTGGCGGGAGCGGAGCGTGTAACCTTGATACTGGATACACCTTCGGCTATCGAAAATGCAGAGGATGCAAAGGATCTTAAGGACGTGAAGGGGGCAGTGGAATTCGAGAACGTGTCTTTTCACTATGACAATAAGATCCCTGTGCTTAAGAACATATCTTTCTCCTGTAAGCCGGGGATGATGGTGGCGCTCGTGGGCCCCACGGGTGTGGGAAAGACCACTGCGACCCAGCTTATATCAAGGTTTTATGATCCCATCGAAGGCAGGATCCTGGTGGACGGACAGGATATAAAGCACGTTACGCTTGAAAGCCTGAGGCACAACATCGCGCCTGTATTACAGGATACTTTCCTTTTTAACGGATCCATTGCTGAAAATATAGGATATGCAAGGCCCGAAGCTACCCGTGATGAGATTGAAAAAGCCGCAAAGGCTGCAAATATTCATGAGGACATCTTAAGCATGCCCGAAGGCTATGAAACTCAGGTGGGAGAAAGAGGATTACGCCTTTCCGGGGGTCAGAAACAGCGTGTGGCCATAGCCCGCGCCATCTTAAGAAACAGCCCCATCATCATTCTGGACGAAGCCACGGCTTCGGTGGATGTAAGTACCGAACGCCAGATCCAGGCAGCTATTTCGGAACTTGCCGGAAAACGTACGGTCATTGCCATTGCCCACAGGCTTTCTACCATAATGAATGCGGATCTTATCCTGGTGATACATGAGGGTGAGATCGTGGAAAGAGGCACCCATGCCGAACTGATGGAGAAAAAAGGATACTACTATAGAATGCAACTCGCCGCGAAATGAGCCTTTGGGGACGGGGTTAGGGGCTCAAAAAGTGAACCCCTAACCCCGTCCCCGGGTGTCAAAATCCGAAGAGTACTTCTTTGATAGAATAAAATGCCGGCTTGGGTTCGTAGTTTTTATCGAAGAGGCGGCTGTTGGTGGTATCACCGTCGCGGTAGTGGTCCACCAGACCGAAAAGGGTAACGGCGGTGATGTTGGCAGGACCGCCTGCTTCGGTGTCAAGGCTTACGAGCATCTTGAACACATCGGCGTATTTTCGGGCCTGGCTGTTGAACTGGGCTTCCGTTTCTTCATCCACGCCGATGGATAATTCGGTGATCTGGATCTCCAGACCCAGTTCCGCAAATTTTTTGATCGCAGTTTTAAGAATTACAGTATCGGGAGACTTGATCCCCCAATAACCTTGCATGCCGATCCCGTCGATCAGATTCTTTTCTTTGAGATATGCACACAGGTCGTAAATGGCTTTAGTCTTTGCGGGCTGATAGGTGTTGTAGTCGTTATAGAAAAGCCTGACCTCGGGATCGGCATATTTTCGTGCATAAGTAAAGGCCATTTCCACATAATCCTGACCTATGGTCATGTACCAGGGGTTGGGCGTGCCGGAATTTTCGACCCTGCACTTAAAAAAACTCTCGGGAGCATAGTTCGCCGGCTCCACCGCTTCATTTACCACGTCCCAGCAATATACGACGCCCGGGTATTCCGTCTGAACATGGGTGAGGAGCTGCCTTATGTAGCTTTCCATTCTTAAGAGCATGGTTTCCTTGGAAACGTATTCGCCACTGTCCGTGTAACCTTCCCGGAAGAACCATTCCGGCGCCTGTGCGTGCCATACAAGGGTGTGCCCCCGCATCTTCATGCCGTTTTCCATGCACCATTTTAAGGTTGGGTCGATGGTGGAAAAGGAGAGGGCGGGTTCCGGATCACCGTTCCTCAGATTCTTTTGAGAACCGGCCTTATCCAGAATATAGCTGCTTTTCATCAGGTTGGTCATGGTACAGCTGTTAAAATGGTACTTGGAAAGTTCGTTGTATTTCGGGATGTTTAAAGTCTGATTTCCCAAAGAACTGCCGTTAAATCCCACACCCAGCAAAAAGTAGTCGCTGCAAAGGTCCTTGAGGGGCGTCGGGTCATCCAAGGGTATCGGAGTGACGGTGGGAGTGGGCGTAGAGGTCGGCGACGGAGTAGGGGTGAAGGTAGGTGTTGATCCGGGCATATCTTTTCTCGACACCTGAGTCTGCACATCCTTTTCACTACTGATATCTTGTTCTGCATTACTGTCCGATGAAGAGGGCGAAGCAGTGGCACCACAGCCTGTAAGCAGGGATATTACTGCAATTATCGATATTATCTTATAAAATTTCATGATCGATCTCCTGAATGTTTTTTGTTGTTGCTTCGGATTTTTTAATACTATAGCTTATGGAAGATCAGATTTCCAATCAATTATTGCGCTATATTTTTATATGTTTGTGAAAAGGCTCGGGCGCAATATTTATTGTGAAAAGCATTGAATTTTTCTTGCATTTTTATACACAATAATGTATTATGAACCCACTAGTTTTTCTTACAAAAATCTATGATGTCGGCGTTTTACGACATTCTTGTATTTTGTCGAATCGACGAAGTTACCCTTTAAGTCTGTTTTATGCATATGGGTATAATTTGCTTACCCGTAAGAGGTGGAAAAATGTTAAACGATAAGGAGATTAGGAAGCTGCACCTGCCCAGATTTATGGTTATCAGAGAAACCGAGGACTTCATTGAACTGGTATCCGAGCACACAGGGCTTTGCTGGAATGTATTTAAAACGGTTGTGGATTGCGAAAAGCGTATCACACTCTATCATAAGAATAAGATCCAAAACCCTTATTATCACAAGATGTGCATATGTGAAAGTGTGGAAGATGCAATAAAAATGATAAGAAGCCGTGAAGATCTGGTGCGGAAAAAAAGACGTTACACTTCTTATGACAACAGGTTGATCCTAAAGGAAAAGGGAACTGAGAATGTTACATCCGACAGGGAAGTCTATTCTTAATGTACTTAATTTTTTTAAAACTTGTGAACTTCAAAGGCATATTCTTTAAATCTTACGCCGAATCGTAAATATTTACGGTTTTTAATATTTACCTCCCAAAATATAATTAAATTACAAAAAAATAAACCGTCATAAGGAATCCTGCAAGGAGTATCTCTTATGACACGATCATGGTCATAAGGAATCCACCGCAAGTGGTACCCCCTTATGACAACAGAGGAGGTATTTTTTATGAAGAAACGTATTTTGGCACTTGCACTTGCAACAGTTCTTGCTCTTTCTTTCGGAGCATGCGGCAAGAAGGAGGAGAAAGGTCCCCTTACACTGGTTTATGCAGAGGTTAACCCCGAGGATACCATTGTAGGACAGGTTGCAGCGGATTTTAAGTCCAAGGTTGAGGAACTGTCAAAGGGACAGATCATCATTGATGTTCAGTATTCCGGCGTGCTCGGAAGCGAAAATGAAGTATTGGATGCAATGCTGGCAGGTGCAGGTTCTGCGGACATATCCAGAATCTCCGCATTTTCACTTACTTCTTACGGAGCAGAAAAGTCAGTTCTGCTTTCCCTTCCTTACACATTTGAATCCAGAGACCATTTCTGGAATTTTGCTACCAGCGATCTTGCAGAGGAATTCCTGAACGAATCCTATGATAAGAAGCTGGGCGTTAAGGGTCTCTTCTACGGAGAAGAAGGTTTCCGTCATTTCTTTACAAAAAATAAGATCACAGGTATTCAGGATCTTGCAGGCATGAAGCTCAGAGTTTCCAACGATCCTGTTATGAACGGCCTTGTAAAAGGTCTTGGAGCTAATCCTACGGTTGTTGCTTTCGGCGAACTGTACTCGGCCATTTCTTCCGGCATTGTAGACGGTGCAGAGCAGCCTATAGCAAACTATAAGTCCAATTCCTTCCCTGAGGTTGCAAACAATATCATTCTTGACGGCCACACTCTCGGAGCAATTGAAATCGTCGTAGCAACACCCGTTTGGGATTCTTTGACAAAAGAGCAGCAGGATATCCTTATGGAAGCAGGTAAGTATGCTCAGGCAAACAACAAAAAGAACTCCCAGGCCAAGGAAGATGAAGTGCTTAAGGAACTTAAGGCCAACGGATGTAACGTAGTTGAAGTTAAGGATCCTACACCCTGGCAGAATGCGGTTAAAAATGTCATCACCGAAAACACAAAGGGACTTGAGGACCTTTATCAGAAGCTTTTAAAATTAAAATAGTCTAAACCGGGGTTAATGACGGCGCACGGGCAAAACCCCGTGCGTCTTCCCGTTTGCGGAGGTGTTAATGAAAGGTTTTTTAACTTCTTTGGGTAAGATAAGACCGGTTTATGATGTGGTATACAAAATAGTCCTTTTTATATGCAAGATATTTCTTATTGGAGATATCCTTATTACAAGTATGGCTGTTTTCGGGCGTTTCGTTCCCTTCATTCCGGATCCTTCCTGGACAGAGGAAGTGGTTCTTACACTGATGACATACATGGCGGTTCTATCGGCAGCTCTGGCCATAAGGAAAGGCAGTCACATTCGTATGACTTCCTTTGATAAGTATCTGCCGAAAAAACTGCTGGATATATTGGACCTGGTGGCAGATATAGCTGTGCTTGCACTGGGTGTGATCATGCTGGTGGTCGGCTGGAAATATGCAAGGACTATAGGCGCAAGGGGCTTTTATATCAGTATGCCCGCCTTATCCAAATTCTGGATGTATTTCCCCGTTCCGCTTGCGGGTTTTGCAATGATAATATTTGAACTGGAAGCTATTTATATCCAGATCATGAAAATGCTTACAAAGGAGGGAAGATCATGACAGCAAATACTGCCGCAATAGCCATTCTCCTCGTTTCCTTCCTGATAATGATAGTGCTTCGATTTCCCATTGCTTACGCCGTAGGGATCTCGTCCATTCTCTGTTTCCTCTATATGGGTATTCCCATCTCGACAGTATGTCAGCAGATGGTTAAGGGAATAAACTCATTCTCGCTGATGGCCGTACCCTTCTTTATAACCATGGGTGTTCTCATGGGAACGGGGGGAATATCGGAGAAACTGATAGCCCTGGCCAACGCCTGCGTCGGTTGGATGACCGGCGGCATGGCAATGGTGAACATCGTCGCATCCTACTTTTTCGGAGGTATCTCCGGATCGGCAGCAGCCGATACAGCTTCTCTCGGAAGCATATTGATCCCCATGATGGTGGATCAGGGATATGATGACGATTTCTCAACTGCCGTAACCATTACCTCATCCTGCGAAGGACTTTTGGTGCCTCCCAGCCATAACATGGTCATATATGCCATGGCGGCGGGCGGAGTTTCCGTAGGAAGTCTCTTCCTGGCGGGGTACATTCCGGGAGCCATTTTGGCGGTTTCCCTGATGGTGGGATCCTTCATCATTTCCAAAAGAAGGCATTATCCCAAGGGAGACAGATTCTCTCTTGTTACACTTTTAAAACAACTGGTTAAGTCCTTCTGGGCTTTGGCTGCCGTTATCATTGTTGTGGTAGGAGTTGTGGGCGGATGGTTCACAGCCACCGAGTCTGCAGCCATAGCAGTTCTCTATTCGCTGTTTGTCAGCGTTTACATTTACAAAGGCCTGACCTGGAAGGGAGTCTGGAAAGCACTTGAAAAGTGTATCGACACACTTGCCATCGTGCTCATCCTTATCTCCACCTCCTGCGCCTTCGGCTATTGCCTTACCACCTTACATGTGCCGGCTCTGGCTGCCAATGCGATCATAGGTCTTACCGACAATAAGATACTCATTGCCCTTATGATGAATGTGATCCTTCTTTTACTCGGATGCATCATGGACATGTCACCCATCATATTGATCGCTACACCCATATTGTTACCCATTGCAAAAGCTATCGGTATCGATCCCGTGCAATTCGGTATCATTATGGTACTTAACTGCGGTATCGGACTGCTGACTCCTCCCGTTGGAGCAGTTCTGTTCATTGGTTCCGCAGTAGGAAAGGTAAAAATGGAAAGAGTTGTAAAAGCCACTGTACCTTTCTACATTTGCATGATAATAACACTTCTTCTTATTACCTTCATACCCGAACTGTGCATGGCCTTACCCAATCTGTTCATGTGAGTCGGGAGAGTTATTTCCTTCTAAGAGCAAGTCAAATTTCAGGTTTGGCTTGCTCTTATCGGGTAAATGGGAGTAAAATAGTTTTTCGAAGGAGATATATATGGATTACAGATTTCAGGTTAAGGCCACGCCCTTTGATTTTTTCATGATGTCAATGAAGAAGACCTACAGATCGCCTTTGGGCATATGTAATCTCGTCTTTTTCATTGCTGTATTGCTTATGACATTCAAGTTCTTCGGTAATGCAAGTGATGGCGTAAGATGCATATTGATATTCTTATGCCTTTTGATCCCGGTGATCCAGCCCTTTTGTGTATATATGCGTGCCAAAACTCTGGCCGGAATGATGCCTGAAGACATGACCATAGAGACGGACAAGACCGGTCTTTTGGTGAGAGTGGGAGACAGAGCGGAAACAGTAAGTTACTCCAGGATCAAAAAGGTGATAGATACGGGCGACTGTCTGGTATTGAATGTGGGCGGACGTAACGGATATTTCCTATTTAACAGAGTTATGGGAGACCAAAAAGAAGGTTTCATCAAATTTTTAAGAAGTCAAACGGTATAGAGAATGAGATTAACACCTTACAGCATAAAGACAGGAATAGTACGGAAAAAGTGGAATGAAAGGTCTCTCAAGGAGAAGATCTCCGCTTTGATATTGATCATCGTGAGCATTATTTTGATGACGGTTTTGCTGGATGTGTGGACCATAAAGATATCCCTGTGGGATTTCAGATATTCTCTGGAGAGCAACGAGCGTGTGGGAACGCTTATGGGAAGTATGGAAAACGAGAGCCTTGTTTTTTCGGACTTCATAAAGGGAAATGTTTCTGAAAACGATCTTATAAAGACTATGGAAGCTACGGATAAAGCGGTATCCGAGCTTCAAAGGGATTACAGGCGGATAGGGGAAGAAAGAAGAGCCTGGACCGAAAAGATAGACAGATCTTTTGCGGTGTACAGGAAAGAATGCGAAAACTTTCTTCAAATGTCCCCAACTTCTCAGGATTATATAATAATTGAATATAAACTGTATCAAATGCAGGATTATCTTAAAAAATACGGGAGTACTCTGGTCTCGCTTACAAGTAAAGCGGTAGGTGATTTTTACAGAGAGAGATTCCCGCTGCTTTTCTTTTTCCCGGCAGTGATACTGGCAGTGGCGGGAGTTCTTATCAGCATATTGGCAAGGACTTCAAATTCCATGAATAAAACCCTGGTGGAGCCCATCGACAAACTGGTGGAAGCTTCAAAAAAGATAGCCGCCAATGATATCTTTATCGAGGATGTTCACGTGGACAATAAGGATGAAATGGGAGACCTTGTCCACGCCTTTAACAAGATGAAGGATGCTACCTGTAAGTACATTAAGGCATTGGAAGAAAACCGTGAGATGCTGGACAAGCTGCATGGGGAGGAGCTTAAAAAGGCAGATGCGGAGAACAGACTGGTAAGAATGAAGTATGAGGTGTTAAGGAATCAGATCAACCCTCATTTCCTTTTTAATACCCTGACGGTGATAAGCGGTATGGCCACTCTTGAAGAGGCGGTTACCACCGACAGGATGATAAAAGCTTTAAGTTCTCTCTTAAGATACATCCTTCGTACCGAGGATAACGAGATAAGCCTGGAACAGGAACTTTCCGTTATAAAGGACTATATGTATCTTCAGGAGATGCGTTTCGGAGATCGTATCAAATGCGAGATAGACTGTGAAGAAAGGCTTTATAAAGCCAATGTACCCACCTTTGTTATCCAGCCTATTATTGAAAACAGCATAATCCACGGACTTGCCAAAAAGGAGGAGGGCGGATATATAAGGATCCATGTCTTTCTGGATGAAAAGGATATTGAGAACAGGAGACTGTGGGTGAACGTGTCCGACACCGGAGTGGGTATAGCCAAGGATAAACTGGAAAAGATAAGAAAAGATATGACCGAAAACGGACTTGGAAGGAATGCCATCGGTATAAGCAACATATATAACAGATTAAAGCTTCTGTACGATGATATCACTCTTGAGATCGACAGCATAGAAGGGGACGGCACAATTACGAAATTCAGCATACCTTATCAGGTATAGGGGTTTTAAATAGGACGGACGGGAGAAAATATGATCAAAATTCTTGTAGCGGACGATGAACCCATCGAAAAAGCGGTGGTTAAAAAAATACTGGATGATGCCTTTAAGGGAGAGGCAGAGACATGTCTCGCCTGCAACGGACGCGAAGCCATGGAAGTGTACGAGAATGAGCATTGCGATATCGCATTGCTGGACATATGTATGCCCGGCATTAACGGTATAGAAGCGGCGGAGGTTATCAGAAAAAAACACGAAAACAGCGTGATCATCTTCCTTACGGCCTTTGATGAGTTTGAATATGCCCAGAAGGCCATAAGAGTAAGAGCCCTGGATTATCTGTTAAAACCCATAAACGAGGAGGAGCTGATAGCGGTTTTGGAGGAGGCTTTAAGGCTGGCGGGGGAAGGAAGAGCTCACAGATTTACGCCCTTTACCGCGGTTCCCGATAAGGAGGGGCAGGCAAATCTCCGTCAGGCAGCCATAAAGAAGCAGATCGCTGAATTCATGGAAGCTAACTATGTAAGAGATATATCCCTGTCGGATGCGGCATCTGCTATGCACTATTCGGAACCTCATTTTTGCAAGATCTTTAAGGAGATCTTCGGTAAAAGTTTTATCCTGTATCTGACTCAGCTCAGGATAGAAAAATCCAAGGAACTTTTATCGGATATCACGGTGAATGTGAAGGATATAAGTTCAAAAGTGGGTTTCAGGGATTCAAACTATTATGCAAAAGTCTTTAAGAGAGCGGAGGGCATGACGCCTTCGGAGTACAGGATCATCAGAGGACTCATATGAAGATAAAAAGGATGGTCATATGGATAACGACGGTGTTCGTTGTTCTTATCGCGACCGGCATCATTATCAAAATAATAAACAGAGAACCTGTCCCGGACTATGTTTTTACCTATGCGGAAAACCAGTCCGACGGTTATCCCACTTCTCAGGGCGGGTATTATTTTGCATCCCTGGTGGAAGAAAGGACCGGAGGAAGGATAAAGATAGATGTCTACACCCAGGCGAAACTGGGAAGAGAAGCGGATGTTATCACCCAGATGCAGTACGGTGGTGTGGATTTTGCCAGAGTATCCCTTTCCCAGGTGGCAGAGTTCGAGCCGGAACTGAATGTGCTTCAAATGCCCTATCTTTACAATGATGCAGATCACATGTGGAGGGTGCTGGAAGGAGAGATAGGGGATTATTTCCTTGATCTGATAAAGGATATAGACCTTTGCGGGCTTTCATGGTATGATTCGGGAACAAGAAACTTTTATAATTCCGTGAAGCCCGTTACGAGCCTTGAGGATCTGGAAGGCATGAAGATCCGTGTGCAGCAGTCGGAGCCTATGATAGACATGATCGATTGTTTGGGAGCAACGGCTGTGCCCATAAGTTACGAGGAAGTGTACTCGGCGCTGGAACTCGGTACAATAGACGGAGCAGAAAACAACTGGCCCTCCTATGAGGATACGGATCACTACAAGGTGGCACCCTATTTCTGCGAGGATGAGCATACCCGTGTACCTGAGATGCAGATCTGTTCCATCCACACCTGGAACCTTCTTTCGGAGGAAGATAAAGAGATAATAAGAGAATGCGCTCTGGAATCTGCAGAGTATGAACGAAAACTCTGGAATGAAAGAGTTGAAGAGTCCAAAAAGATAGCCCTGGAAAACGGAGTTAAAGTGACTTCCTTAAGTAAGCGTGAGATCAGGAGATTTCGCCTTAAGGTTCAGCCTGTATATGACAAATACTGCAGCGAATATATGGATATATTGAACAGGATAACGGAGTAGTTTCTTCGGGGAGGGAAAAATTATGGAATATGTGGTGGATATCGTTCTGGAACTGGCACTGGAGTTTATATTTGACGGGGCTGAATTGGTTCTTGAAAGGGATGAAATATATAGAAAATATCCCAAAGGTGTAAGGACCTTAATAGTAGCATTGGCGATACTGGTGGCTCTGGCTGTAATAGCGGGATTGGTCGGCTTCGGTATATGGCTCATAACGGACGGGGCTGTATGGATCGGTATCTTTGTGGAATTAATTGCGATGGCATTTGTGGCCGCATTGGTACTTAAAGTAAGAATAATATATGGAAGATTTAAGGAAATGCGATAGAATAGGTAAGAAAGATCACTTACTTTAAGGAGATAAAGATGAAGATAACGGTTTATAACGAATGGGACCATGTTCCGAAGGCAGGTGCGGAAGGCACGGAAATGGCTGTTCTTGCCTGGAACGGAGAGTACAGGAAGAATGACGTGCTGGAGTTTTCGGGATTAGAGGAAAATTCCTTTTATGCGGTACGTGTCGATGCCGTAATGCAGGAAAGCCTGGTGTATGTGACTAAGAGCACCGTCACCTTCCCCATACCTTTTTATGAAAAGAGAGAGAGCCTTAATCCGCTGGCGTTCATGGGAAACAGACATTACACCATGATCAGAAAAGCAAGGGATTTTGAGATCAAGGCATACAGAAACCTGGCGCTTAACACCTTCGACCGCCACGAGGATTTCGGTGTTTACCCCCACGCTTATGCCAATGTGGAAACCAGAGGAGAATCGGTTTTTGAAGCGAAGAATGCCACAGACGGCATTATCGCGGTCAAGTCCCACGGAGAGTGGCCCTATGAATCCTGGGGCATCAACAGACAGGACGATGCTCGGCTTACGGTGGATTTCGGAAGAAAGGTGGACATAGATGAGATCCGCCTCTATACAAGGGCTGATTTTCCTCACGATAACTGGTGGGTGGAAGGAACCTTTGATTTTTCCGACGGCAGTAAGGAAACGGTCAAAATGGAAAAGAAGGTGGGAGAACCTCATATCTTTAAGATAGTTAAAAAGGGTATCACAGACCTTTCCTTAAGCGGACTCATAAAGGCGGAGGACCCCAGCCCTTTCCCGGCCTTGACCCAGATCGAGGTTTATGGTACGGAAAGCAGATAAAGAAAAGCCGTGCAGATGTTATCTGCACGGCTCAGACTGTTGACAAAGTCTTATGCCTGAAATGGAATGGGACTTTGTTTTTATGCCAATTTCCGGGCAAATCTTCTCTGTTTTTTTATAGTAAAATTATTTTATTATCGGTATAACTATAGTATACATTAGTAGGGTATTGTTCAAACACAGGAGGAAATATCAGTGTGAAACAGACAGATCACCGATTTTTGTTCGGTTGCGGAGCATTTGATCTTATTTCCTATGTTATGAAGGGAGAAGAAAACTTCAGGCAGATAACGGAAAGCCGGCAGCAGATAAGGCTTGCCTGATCGGATAAGAGATAAAGATAAGAGATAAAGAAAAGAGGATTGCGATATGGCAAAGGAAAAGAAAAAAAGAACTTTGAGCATTGGGTTTCAGGTGTTATTTGCGGTGGTTTTCATTCTAATGCTGGCTGTTCTTGAACTCAACAAAAACACGGTACTTGGGTTTATTCTGATCATTTTGGCAAGTGCGGGACTTTTTTGGGTCTATCTTAAATGGCTGAGAAAAAGAGGCGCTTTGCTGAAGGCGGCCTTCTGGCCCGTATGGCTGGCAGTATTTGCACTGGTGCTCCTTATTACCTGGCCTCCCGTAAAGGCGGTAAAGGCCGTGGATCACAGGAATCCCGTTAAAACCGACATAGTTCACGTAAAGAACGGTGATCTTCAGGGTGTGGTAAGTAAGGACGGCGCCATCGAGATATATGCGGGCATACCCTATGCCAAGCCACCTGTGGGAGAATTGAGATGGAAAGAGACTTATGATCCGGAGAGCTGGACAGGTGTGCTTCAGGCCGACACCTTTGCTCCCATGAGCATGCAGCCCGTGAACCTTCCGATCTACGATTCCCTGGCTCAGATCATAGGCTATCATGACTATAAGATCTCTTTAAAGGACAATTACAGAGAGCCTGTGAGCGAGGACAGTCTTTACTTAAACATCTGGAAGCCTGCGGGAAAAGCGGAAAAACTTCCGGTCATAGTTTATGTCCACGGCGGATCACTTAAAACCGGACAGCCCTGGTACGCGGATTACAGCGGCGAGGGCCTTGCAAGAGAGGGCGTCATTGTGGTCAACATGGGCTACAGGCTGGGCGTTTTCGGGTATTTTGCGGATGAAGAACTTATAACCGAATCTCCGGACGGAACAACCGGTAACTATGGCCTCATGGATCAGATCCATGCCTTAAGATGGGTAAAGGAAAACATAGCAGCCTTCGGCGGAGATCCGGACAATATCACTTTGGCAGGTGAATCCGCAGGATCCACATCTGTAAGCGCCATCTGTGTGTCCCCTCTGGCCAAGGGTCTGTTTAAAAGAGCCGTATTGGAGAGTTCCACGGTTGCACCCGTAAGCCCCACCCACTCCTTCAGAAGCTTAAGTGAGGCTTTAAGAAGCGGAAAGGCTGTAAAGAAAGCATATGCCTGCTCGACGGTTGAGGAACTGAGGAAGGTAAGTGCAGAGGACCTGGTGGCGGCAACGGATACGGAACATCATGTGACGGTGGACGGATATGTGCTCACCAAGCTGCCCTATGAAAGCTATCTGGCGGGAGAGTTTAACGAAGAAGCGCTGATCCACGGCTACAACAGTGATGAGGCAGCGGCCTTCCTTATCTTCGGAAATGCCAATCTTAAGAATTATGAAAGTAATGTGAGAGGATACTTCGGCAAGTACTCCGATGAGGTGCTGAAGCTTTACCCGGCAAAAACCGATGAGGAGGCGGCTGCAAATTGGAGTTTGATCTGGGGAGCTGTATTTTTTGATTATCCCCATTACTGCCTGAACCGTTTGGAGGTGCTTAACAATGTACCGGTTTATGAATACTACTTTACAAAGGAAAACGGACGTCTCGGACCCTGGCACAGCGGAGAAGAGGTGTACCTGTACGGGAACATCCCCGAGGATTCAAGGCTTTACGACGAAAAGGACCGTTCTTTAAGCGATTCGATGAAAGGGTATTTTTTGAATTTCGCCAAGACCGGACAACCCAACGGAGCAGGGCTTAAAGCCTGGAAGCAGAACAAGGCATCCGAAGATCTGATGGAATTCGGAGAAAACTACGGCATGATAAAGGAAGGCGAACATGAACTGTTTGATATTCTGGACAGAATGCAGGGATTTGACCCGGTAAAATAGGATATGATATTTAAAGGCAGGTTATCCTGCCTTTTTTATTGCGTTTTGGATCGAATATTGCAAAATGGAGTGGCTTTCTATACATAACGGCTTTATACTCAATATGGGTTAGCTTGTACTAACGTAATAATCTGATGAATTATTTTATATGAGGGAACTGAAAGGAAGAAGGATCATGAGAACCGAAACCACAGTTGACGTCAGTCGGGATGCTGATGCTCTGTTTGACAAGTACATGTATCTGATCGGAAAAAACGATACCGAAAGCATATATCGTCTCAAGGCCGAAACGGGAGACGGCATAATGAGAAGATACAATGTGTCAAAAGGGATTGAGATCATTTATTCGGAGATTGAAAGTTATTCTCCTTCCTACAATGAGCATAAGAGGTTTGTAAACTATATCGAGATCATGTACATTGTGGAGGGGCAGGTGGAGTTTGTAATGGAGAACCGCCGTTATGCTTCCGCTTCAAAAGGAGATGTGGTGATCTTTGACAGCCACGTGGGGACCAAGGTTTGCAATGTGAAGAACGGTGGCATCAGAAGCATCAGCATCATAGTTAATCTTGAGGATCTGGCGGACGACCTGAACCGGTTGTTTGAGACAGGGAGCTTTAATAAAAGCAGAATGTTTTCGAAGGTGCCCAAGGCTGAGTCCTGCATATGTTTTCCTGCAGGCGGGATGCTTCAAAGGATATTTACCGAATTAATGGTATTGCCGGAAAAGTACGGCGAGTATCAAAGAAAGCTCCTTACCTATCAGGCAGTGGTGGCACTTCTGGATGTAAATGGCGGAAAAACATCCGATTATCAATATTTCAGCGGGGATACGGGAAATAAGATCCATGAAGCAAGAAAACTCCTGGGTCAGAATCTTTCTTCGGATCTTCCCATAGAACTTCTTTCCAAAAAGGTCAAACTTAACCGAACAACCCTTCAAAGAGTGTTCAGGCAGGTTTACGGAGTGACTGTATACGAATATCGGACTCATGTGCGTATGCAGGAGGCAAAGAACCTCTTATTGGATGACGATCTCTCCGTAACAGATATCGCGGGAAGATGCGGTTATTCCAACGCAAGTAAGTTTGCGGCTTGTTTTAAGAAGATCACGGGCATGACGCCGGGAGAATGGAGAAGAAAAGAGATTTAAGGACGAAAAAGGGAAAAGACTTAAACATCAATTCTATATGATTTTTCTTGCAATTGAACTGTTGATTTGATAAACTGTCAAGCATGGTAAAAACTGTGCTTGACAGTTTTTATATTTGATTAGGGTAGTCTGGCTTTGTCATATAATCTGATTTTCTTTAGGGGTAAACAATCAGGAAAAACAAAAAAGTAAAAATGTTTTCACAGCTTTGAAGGAGGAACAAAAGGAGCTATGAAAAAGAAGGGTATACATCTGCGGACACTTTCCTATTATCTTATGTTCGCATCTCTGGTCATCGGGCTTGTATCCATCTTCGGGATGGTGAATGTGTATTCCAAATACAAGGACATGCTCATATCGTCCTCGGATTACGGGAATGCCAGAGACAGTATCTATAATCTGAAGGAAGGGTCGGATTATCTGACGGAGCAGGTCAGACAATATGCGATCACAGGAAACAGGGCCTACATGGAAAACTATTTTTATGAGGCTGACGTGAGAAGAAGACGGGATACGGCAGTCGAAGAGATGATCAATGATATGGATGTGGGCACAGCCACTGTGGATGCGCTGAGGCACGCACTTGCCGAATCCAACCGGCTGATGGACACCGAATTTCATTCCATGAAGCTGGTAGCCTATGCCTATGCCATGGCGGAAACGGATATGCCGGTAAAGGTGGAGGAATGGAAACTTACTGAAAACGAACTGGAAATGAGTAAGACCGAGCTTATAGAGGAGGCAAGAAAACTTGTCTTTGATGCGGACTATGCCTCGGCCAAGGAGAGCATTACGAAGGATCTGTCCGATGCCATGGGTGCGGTGGAATCGGGGATGAAGGAACACATGGATTCAAGTGCGAAACTGCTGGAGGGCACTTTGGTGGTGCAGCTTTTGCTGACCCTGGCTCTGATATTTTTGAGCGCCGGAGCAGTGGCCGGTCTGATCATATTCGTGATCGCGCCCCTTGACAGATATGATGAGAATATAATTAACGGCGAACCTTTGGAAATGGCGGGGAGCGTAGAATTCAGAAAGCTGGCCGAGACCTACAATACCATTCTGGCCCAGAACCGCGAGAGCCGTAAGAGGCTTAAATACAAGGCAGAGCATGATGAGCTTACCAAGCTTCTTAACCGCACTGCCTTCGACAAGCTTTGCGACAGTCTGGCAAAGGAGGACACTCCCTTTGCTCTGCTGATCATTGATGTGGATAATTTTAAAAAGATCAACGACACCTACGGCCATGCCAAAGGTGATGAGGCACTTCTCAGAGTCGGAAACAGGCTTATGGGAGCTTTCAGGAGCGACGATTATTGTGTGCGTTACGGCGGTGATGAGTTCGTGGTCCTGATGACAGGCGTATCTCCCGCTTCAGCGGGAACCATAGTTTCCAAGATAGAAGAGATCAACGACGAACTTAAACAGGGAGGGACCAAGGATACTCCGCCCGTTACTCTCAGCGTGGGGATCTCTTTCTCGGAAAAAGGCTATACTTCCGGACTGTTTGCCAATGCGGACAAGGCTCTGTATTTTACCAAGGAAAACGGCAGAAGCGGTTATACTTTCTACGATGATGTGGAAATGAACTATCATGCTGCATAAATATCAGGAGGCGTTAAATGCGATATCCCGGCTTTTTACCAAAAAACGGAACAATAGGTCTTGTGGCTCCCTCCTTCGGTGCATCAACGGAGCCTTATATCTCCAGGTTTGCCTACGCAGAAGGGATTTTCAGGGCTAAGGGATACAAACTTTTGGAAGGTCCCAATGTCCGTGAAGATAAGGGCATAGGAAAAAGCAACACTCCGGAAAAGTGCGCCGAGGAGTTCATGGACTTTTACGGCAGGAAAGACACAGATGTGCTGATCTCCTGCGGCGGCGGAGAGACTATGTGCGAGGATCTGACCTTCGTGGACTGGGAAAAGATCGGAAGGATGGATCCTAAGTGGTTCATGGGCTATTCGGATAATACCAATTTCACCTATCTGCTTACCACTTTGTGCGATACCGCCAGCATATACGGCCCCTGCATTTCCGGCTTTGCCATGCACACGCCCCATGAGAGCCTTAAACAGGCCGAGTGCCTTCTTACGGGAGAGGGATTTAAAGATAAGAGCATAGAATTTCGCGGCTTCCCGAGCTTTGAGCTCCCGGACGGAGAGGAAGAGGAGGATCCGATAGCGGATCTTAAGCTGAATACAAAAAAGGAACTGTTCTTCGGAGGAAGCTTTAAAAAGAACGTGCCCTTTAAGGGAAGGCTTTTGGGCGGTTGTGTCGATTGCCTTGTGACCCTTTTGGGAACACGGTTTGATAAGACTGCCGACTTCCTTGAAAAATATAAGGAAGACGGCTTTATATGGTTTCTTGAAAGCTGCGATCTTAACCCCATATCGGTACGCAGAGCCTTCTGGCAGATGGATGAGGCCGGATGGTTTAAATACGTTAAAGGTTTTATCATAGGAAGGCCGCTGCATTACGGAGAAGAGGCGTTCGGTATAGATATGCATGAGGCGGTGCTAAGCATGATAAGAAAGTACAACGTTCCGGTGATCATGGATGCGGATCTGGGACATCTTCCTCCGGCCATACCTTTTGTAACCGGGGCGATGGCTGAAGTCAGCGCCGATGATGAGATATATATAAAAATGATATTTGAATAGAAAGCGTTTAGGATAAGATGCGGAAAAAATGTGTTATCATTTCCGGCGGTGAATACGATCCCGCCGTGGAAGTTTTAAAGGATGACTATGTGATAGCCTGTGACAAAGGCTATTCATATGCCTTAAAGATGAATGTAAAACCCAATCTGGTAATAGCGGATTTTGACTCCTACGAGGGAGGGGTGGGGGAAAATATCCCCGTGCTCAAGTTCCCTTGCGAAAAGGATGATACGGATACCATGGCAGCGGTTAAATGGGCCGTGGGAAGAGGGTTTAAGGAAATCTTCATCTGCTGTGCTCTGGGCGGCAGACTGGACCATATGATGGCCAATATCCAAAGCGGGGCTTATATAGCGGGCAGGGGACTTAAAGCCAAGATATGCAGTTCTACCGATGAGATGCATTTTATCAAAGACGGGGAATTGGTGCTTAAAAAGAAAGAGGGCTTTTCCCTGTCGGTGTTCAGCCTTACGGATATCTCCGAGGGAGTGACCATCAAAGGCGCGAAGTACGAGATGGAAGACGGGGAACTGACCAATTCCTTCCCTTTGGGCGTCAGCAATGAATGGAAGGACGAGGAAGTTAAGATAAGCGTTAAAAAAGGGATGCTACTGACAGTAACATCAAAATATTGATCCTGAAAGAGCCGATTGAGAAACGGCCTTAAATACAAAGACGGCGATTTTACAGTTACATCCTTCGGAAATACCGGGGATATAACTGTTCAAATATCCATAAAAGATGATATAATAACTTCGGTTCTGATCCCGGAACAGGAAGAGGACGAACCTTACTTTACGGATGCGCCGGAGGTTATCCCGGCCATTCTTAAAGCCAACAGTACAAAGGTTGATACTTTGAGCGGAGCCACATTTTCATCGGGAGGTATTCCGGATGCTGTGGCGGCGGCACTTAAGAGTGCGGAGAAATAAGAGATCTTCGAACGGACAGCGGGACAGTAAGAATAGCTTTAGATAAAGGAGAGTTGCAAAATGAAAAGGATCAAAGTTATATTACCGATTTTATTTGCGGCTCTTTTTATTTTTTTTCAAGGGGGTTGCGGCGACGTAAAGGTAGGGGCATCGGAAGGAAAGAAGGAAAAGCAGACAGTCACTTTTTTTGCCATGGATACGGTAATGGACGTATTGCTCTACGGTGACAAAGAGGTGCTTAAGGAAGCGGAAACTCTTGTTAAGGAGCTGGAATCAAGATTTTCCGTAACAATGGAAAAAAGCGACTTATATCAGCTTAATAAGAGCAAAAAAGCCCGGGTCGCCGAGGAAACATATGCCCTATTTAAAAGGGGACTTGAAATCTGTGAAAGGACCGGCGGGGTTTTGGACCTCACGATCTATCCGGTGGTGAAGGCATGGGGATTTACCACTCAGGACTATCGGGTGCCGGGGGATGAGGAGTTGGCGGGGCTTCTTAAAAACGTGGATTACCGGAAGTTGGAGCTGGAAGAGGACCGATTTGTCAGCCTGCAGGATGGGATGATGGCGGACCTTGGAAGCGTGGCCAAGGGCTACACGGGAGACAGGTTGATCGAGCTGTTTAAGTCCCAGGGGATCACAAGCGCCCTCATAAACCTGGGGGGAAATGTGCAGGCGCTGGGCAGCAAGCCGGACGGCAGTGCCTGGAAGGTGGCCATAGCGGATCCTAACGGCAGCTCGGACTATGCCGGCGTGGTGTCAGTCATCGGAAAGACTGTGATCACCTCCGGCGCTTACGAGAGATTTTTCGAGGAAAAGGGCAAAACCTATCATCATATCATAGACACCTCAACGGGATGGCCTGCGGAAAGCGGCTTTGTTTCCGTGTCGGTGATCGGGGAGGAAGGGACTCTGTGTGACGGCCTCTCCACTTCACTTTTTGTCATGGGGCCGGAAAAAGCTTTTGAATTCTGGAAGAACGGCAATGACTTTGAGGCAGTGTTCATTACGGATGATGACAGGATATATGTTACGGAAGGGGTAAAGGATGATTTTACACCCCTCGGAAGATACAAAAATACGACTCCGGAGGTGATCTACCATGATCAAGACTAAAACCTGGATCATCATATTTGCCTGCCTCCTTGCAGTGTCCCTGGGCTTAAGCCTTTGGATCTTCCTGAAGCCTGTGGGCGGAACCGTAGCGAATATATATGTGGACGGGGAATGTGTGAGATCCGTGGACCTGTCCATAGTGACCGAAGCCTATGAATTTACGATAGACACGCACAACGGTACCAACAGGATCAGGGTGGAAGAAGGGCGCATTTCTGTGGTTGAAGCGGATTGCCCCGATAAGACCTGTGTGCACACCGGGTGGATATCGGACTCTGCCGCACCCATATGCTGCCTTCCTCACAAGCTGGTCATAAAGATAGAGAAGGACAAAAAGGCGGGGGATGATGTGCCCGACGCAGTGTCAAAGTAGAGTTGGAGAGAAATTTGAAACGAAAGATATCCACAAAAAGAATAACCCTGGATGCTGTGCTCACGGCACTGGCGCTGATCATCTTTATCATCGAGCTGCAGTTCCCCGAGATCGTGCCGATCCCCGGCGTTAAGCTGGGCCTGGCCAATGTGATCACGCTGATCGCGATCTTTAAACTTGGTCCCGTAGACGGACTTATTATCCTTATCCTTAGGATCGTTATGGGAAGCATATTCTCCGGGCGCATCATGGCCATGCTCTACAGCTTGGCGGGCGGGCTTCTCTGCTTCCTTGTGACGGTGTTTCTTAAAAAGATCGTATCCAAGAGCCAGATCTGGGTCTGCGGAGTTCTTGGGGCCATAGCCCACAACCTTGGGCAGGTCCTGGTGGCGATCCTCATCACCCAAACTCCCGCATTGTTAAGTTACCTTCCGATATTGATCGTATCCGCGGTCATCACCGGGGCCTTTACCGGAGGCATCGCCACAGCGACTTTAAAGCACATTGGGGTTAATACGGAAAAATAGGCTAAAAATGCAGGGCTTGCATATTTAGCCTATTTTTTATGTTTCCCGGGAAACTTCATGATCCGGGGAGGGGTAAAGAGTGGAGGTGGCAGGCTAAAGTGTAGAACAGCGCCCACTTTAGCTTACTATTAAAGTTCCCCGGGAAGAGAGAACAGTGGAGCCTTTGGGGACGGGGTTATGGGCTCATCTTGAAAACGCCGGGTGTTCCCTAAAGCAGAAAAAGCAGAAAAAGCAGAAACGCAGAAAAAGCAGAAAAAGCAGACAAACTGCCGCGAAAGTAGCATATGTCTGCTTTTTGGAAATCAAGGTAATGTCAAACAAAAGCCAAAAGCAGACAAACTGCCGAAAAAGAAGCATATGTCTGCTTTTTGGAAATCAAGGTAATGTCAAACAAAAGCCAAAAGCAGACAAACTGCCGAAAAAGAAGCATATGTCTGCTTTTCAAGAATCAAAGCCCCCTCAAACCAAATTGAAAAGCAGACAAAGTTCTCGAAAAAGAGCATATGTCTGCTTTTTTTGTTTTTTAAAGGGTTGAGACAATATATGATTGTTTTAAATTAATTCATTGGCAAGTCAGATCAGGGAACAATGCAGTCGTAGCGTATGGTTTTTCCGCTTATGGAGTAGCCGGGCTTCAGACCGCCCAGAAAAGGCCCACCGGCAGGGCGTTTGACCACTATCTTTCTTGGATGAGCTTTGAGCGCGGCTTCAAGAAGGCAGTCCTCGTCGGAACTCTGCCGCTCCAGAAGATATATCATCTGAAACTTCTTTTTCACTAGGCCGGAATTTTTCTTGGCCGGAAACATAGGATCAAGAAGGATCATGTCGGGCGGGTCCGCCATTTTCGGGAGCTCAGTGATGCTGTCACCTTCCACAACATTCATTCGTTTGGCCGCGTCCGCCAGCCATTGTATCTTGCAAGCACGTCTGACGGTGTCCTTAAGCAACGCGCAAATGATGGGATCCCTTTCGTACAAGGTAACCTTGAAACCGGCAAAAGCCAGGAGCATGGAGTCTTCGCCAAGACCGGCGGTAGCATCCACAGCCGTGAGGTCTTCGGGCTTTTCTCCCTTGAACTTTGCTGCCTTTACCAGCAATTCATGATCGACCCGGCTTTTTTCAAGCCGCTGTCGCAACGTGCTGAAATCACCGTGAAGGACCTGCCCTTCGCTTTCAAAAAACAGTCCCTCCTTATTATAGCGTAGCAAAATATCAGCCTTTGCGGCCACTTCCGGGGCTTCCGTAAATTCTACATTGAGAGTTCGAGCCAGCTTTTCTGCCGATCCGCGCTCGCCGCCCTTTTCGAAATACACTTTGATTTTATCAGGTTCTTTAAAAAGCTTATTGTTATCGTTCAATTCGTTTCACCTTAGTAATTCAAATTTGAGTTATGATCTACAAATCTCTTCTGCTCGGATGTGCTCGCCCATCTTTTCGGCCTTTGAAAATCAACCCGGGCTCCCGGATCATAGACACAGTTAGTTTGACTTATTTTCCGGATTTAGTCAAGTTTTCACGAGCCACATCTTACCATTTATCCGTCAGGCATATCTTTTCTCGACCATTTCAAATAAAAGCAAACTTCCCGGGCCTCTCCCGCCGAAAGTTTGTTTTTGAGGGGCTAGGGAACACCCGGCGTTTTCAAGGTGAACCCATAACCCCGTCCCCGGGGTTCATAAATATTATTGTTGACAAGAGAGGGTGAAGTTGGTAGTTTGGATTCCGATAAATTGACCTTGGAATTCGTTTATATTTAGCGGAGACAGATAAAGATGGAAGAGAAGAGAACACAAACAGCTGAAAACAGTGCACAAACAATTGAAAACACGGCACATCCGGCTGCGAACGGCGCACAAAAGCCGAAAAAGAAGAAGCTTTACAGCATGATAACCGAGCAGATCACGGGCATATTTTTGCCTATAATAAATCATCTGACGGCTGCAAGCATATTGAAAAGTGTGATCATATTGCTGGCAAGCTTCGGGATACTGGATACGGCGGGAGGCGTTTATAAGATTTTTTATGCGGTTTCCGACGGCTTCTTTTACTTCCTGCCCTTTTTCCTGGCAGTGACGGCAGCGAAGCAGTGGAAGACGGATCCTTATCTGGCACTTTTGATCCCGGTTGCTATGTTGTATCCGGACATCACAGCTGTTCTCGAGAATGGCCAAAGCCTTTCTTTTGCGGGCCTGAACGTCATGCCTACCATTTACCATTCGGGCGTATTTCCGGTGTTGTTGGCGGTGGGACTTCTGCATTTCGTTGAGATACCATGCAAAAAGTACATTCCGTCAGCAGTCAAGGGTTTTCTTACGCCCATAATATGTTGCCTGATCGTGCTGCCTGTTACTTTCCTGGTTTTCGGACCTTTGGGCACCGGGATCGGGGATCTGCTGACCATGCTGTTCTCGTTCATATATGACTGGAATGCTGTAGCTGCAGGCGCGTTCATGGGATTTTTCATTCAGCCGATGGTTGCTCTCGGAATACACTGGAGCATAGTCCCTGTCAGCATTGCAGCTATTGCGGCCAATGGATTTGACGTGATCATGCCTTTACTGGGCGGTGCTGTTTACGGGCAGAGCGGAGCCTGCCTTGCATATGCGCTTATTATGAAGGATAAGGAAAAGAAAAGACTTGGCTTCCAGGGAGCATTCTCCTCGGCTATCGGAGTTACGGAGCCTGCGCTTTTTGGCGTTACGGTCTCCAATATCAGAGTCATGCTTGCAGCCTGCTGCGGCGGTGCTGTGGGCGGAACTATTGCGGGCTATGCGGGGACTCACTGTACTTCCTTTGCTTTCCCCAGCTATATCACCTGCGTTGCCTATGTTGGTCCGGGCTTTGTGGAATTCCTTGTATCTATGGCGGTTGGTTTCGCAGTCGCATTCGGCTTGACCTTTGTAAGCAGGAAAAAACTTTTGGAAACGGTCTGACGTCAGGTAAAGCAAACAATATTAACAAAACTAATGTAAATAAGAATGAAAAATGATTTTTATAATAGATAAACAGGTGATAAAATGACCTCATCAAAAAAATGATCCATGTTTGTACGGAGGTAAACAATGAGTCGTGATTTTAAGCCTGTAAAAGAAGGAAAAGTAAGAGAGATCTACGATAACGGAGACAGCCTGATCATGGTGGCAACCGATCGTATCAGCTGCTTTGACGTTATCCTTGGAAACAAAGTTACCCATAAGGGCGCAGTTCTTACCCAGATGTCAAAATTCTGGTTCGACATGACCAAGGATATCATCCCTAATCATATGATCTCCACAGATGCAAAGGATATGCCCGAGTTCTTCAGCGCACCCGAATTTAAGGGCAATACCATGATGGTAAAGAAGCTCACAATGCTTCCCATCGAATGCATAGTTCGCGGCTACATTACAGGAAGCGGCTGGGCAAGCTACAAAGAGAACGGAACAGTTTGCGGCATCAAGCTTCCCGAGGGATTACAGGAGTCCCAGAAGCTCCCCGAACCCATTTATACCCCCAGCACCAAGGCTGAGATCGGAGATCACGACGAAAACATTTCTTTCGAGAGATCTGTAGAAGTCCTTGAAAAGCAGTTCCCCGGCAAGGGCCTTGAATATGCAACTGCCATTAAGGATGCTACCATCGCTCTTTATAAAAAGTGCGCTGACTATGCTCTTACAAAGGGCATAATCATTGCCGACACCAAGTTTGAATTCGGCCTTGACGAAAACGGCAAAGTCGTTATCGGCGATGAGATGCTTACACCCGATTCATCCCGTTTCTGGCCTGCAGACGGCTACGAAGCAGGTCATTCACAGCCTTCCTTCGATAAGCAGTTTGCCCGTGACTGGCTGAAGGCAAATCCCGGAAACAACTGGGTACTTCCCGAAGAGATCGTTGAGAAGACCATATCCAAATATCTTCAGGGCTTCAAAATGCTTACGGGAAAGAGTCTGGAAGAAACCATATAGAAAAGAATGTATAAATATAAAAGCAGCACCCTTCTTTAAGGAGGCTGCTTCAGAGCGTCGACAAAGTTCTTTTTTCAAAGAACGATGCCGACGCTGATTTATTTTTCTCCATTTCAACCTTGTTTTTGGCATTTTTTAGGATTTATAGCTCAAAATATGCCTCAAAAATGAATTTTCTCTCTACTTTTTAAAAAATAGGTTTGGCTCCATGGCACTCCATGGCTATAAGCCAAAGCCAACTTGAAATAATTCAAAAAAAAGTATATAATAAAAGGTGATATTCTGTTTTTTTGTATATTTATATCTATCACTGAAAAAGAAAATTATTCCGAAAGGAGATTTATTATGCTTGAAAGACAGATCAAAGAAACAAACAGACTGGCTTGCATTTTGATCACGTTACTTATCGGTGTTATCGGTGCCACAGGTGTGGTTGAGCTTTTGACGGACCCCTTTAATATCTGGAGCCTCATGAAGGTCATAGTTATGGTGGGCGCTGTGCCGCTTAACATCGTCTATACCAGAAAGCTTCCCGTTGAAAAGAGTAAGTACTTTTATGCGGTGGAAGGCATAGCTTTTCTCTTCGTCGTACTGCTTGCGGCAACTGAAGTAAGCGCAGTGGTATTTATCTTCCCCATCTTTGCTGTAATGCTTTTGATGGGTGACATCAGACTCATGTTTATAAGCATATGCTTCGGAGTGGTGGGAGAAACCCTTTTCGGTATCAAGATGGCACAAAACGGCAATCTTACCGTGGGAGGAACGGCACTTCTCCTTGCCGGCATTATATATGCCTTTATTGCCTTCTGGCGCTATTTCAGGCTGACTTCCAGGCATTCCGCTGAGCAGATCGAAGTGGCCGAGGAAGAGTCCAGAAAAGCTGCCGAGGAATCGGAAAAGAATAAGAATATCGTTGAAAATGTGAGAAAGACCTTGCGAGAGGTGACCGAAGGCTTTAACGAGGTTCTTGATAATATCAGAAACGTTAACCATTCCATGGAAGAGGTGGCGGAAGGTGTCGAGCAGGTTGCCATGACCACCGAAAGACAGCAGAACAATACCATTACCGTAAGCACGAAGACAGATGAAGTGGACAGCCATGCCACTCAGGCTATGGAGACCGGTAACAGGCAGGCTGAGACCATCAAGGTTCAGTCGGATATCACCGACAAGGTGGCAAGGGCCGCTACCAAGATCGACGAGCAGATGAAACTGGCGGTGGACAGCACGGTTATCCTTGAGGACAATACCAATGACATCGTAAAGATGGCAGATCTGGTAAATGATATTGCATCCCGTACAAACCTTCTTTCCCTGAACGCTTCCATAGAGGCGGCAAGAGCGGGAGAAGCGGGCAGAGGCTTCGCAGTGGTTGCGGAAGAGATCCGTTCTTTGGCTGACAATACCAAGGAAACGGTTAAGAAGATGAACGACAGCGTGGAAAGGATCCTGGCCAGCGTTCGAGATGTTACGGAATACACAAAGACTTCAGGCATCAGTGCCGCAGAGCAGTTGCAGCTTTCCGAGCAGCTTATGGATGCAAATAGGAGCATGGAAGACATGACCAGGGGCGTTCTTGAAGATGTCAGAAATGTTAAGGCAGCCGCACAGGCATCCGTTACCGGCGTCAGAGGCTTGAGCGATGAGATCACCAATCTTACCGCACTCACGGAAGAGGAGACCGCTTCTTCGGAGCAGGTGGTAAAGATGGCTCATGACAGCGAAAACAAGCTGGCACAACTGGTTAACATCGTTACCAGACTGGACAAAGAGCTTTCCGATAATTGATGATAAAGACTTTTTTGAATTATTGGGGTATATTAAACCATACCAATAAGTGGGAAAAGAGGAGAGGAAATTTATGGAACACAATGCTTTACCTACCAAATATACATTCCTGGAATTTAAGTATATCGATAAGCTGACCACCTATCTTAACAACCAGAGCATACCTGTTGAAATGATCGTCAGCATCAGCTATGACACAGATAAGAAGGTATGGGTACTGGTTTATCTCAAGTATAATATTTAACATGGATAATCAGAGCTTAGAAAAGAAAATAAAGGGCTATCGTCTGTTCGCGGCTTTTTTTAATTTAAGAAGCTGTTTTAAGGCAAACAGGAAAAAGGTCTTCTTTGTGATGAACAATGACAGCGGTCCTTCCGGAAACTGCGGTGTAATGCAACAGGCGGTAAAAGAAAAGGGCTACAGGACCTATGTCCTTAAAAGCGTACACAAGCACTTCGGAAAGAATATCTTTGGCGCATTCAGGTTTTTTGTGATCAAAAGCTTTCAAATGGCTTCTTGCGGCACTGTATTTCTGGATGATACTTTTCTTCCCATGGCCTATTGCAATCTGCAAAAAAATGTACAGATCGCAATGCTCTGGCATGGTACAGGCACCCTTAAGAGATTCGGTCTGGACACCACTACCGGAAGATTAAAGGAACTGGAACAGATCTGCGATTCTAAGATCACTCATCTCTTTGTGGCATCGGAATATACCAAACAGATATATAAGGGCTGTTTCGGATTGCCCGAAGACAGGGTTTTCGTTACCGGAAGTCCAAGAAGCGACGAGCTGTTCAGGGCAGCCGCCGAGGGAGAGGACATCCGCGACAAGGACAAGTTTACGGTGCTCTTTGCAACCACCTTCAGGGAAAACGTGCCCGGAGAAGCACCCTATTACGAGATAAGAACACTTTTAAGGAAACTTCAGAATAAAAACAGGAAGATCCAGGTGCTTTTGAGACTCCATCCTCATGTTTCCCGGGAACTTAAAGGCAGGTCCGAATATTTTTTGTTCGGAAACTGTGCGGATGTTTCGGGACATGATAATCTGAATTACATCATGAAAAGAGCCGATGTTCTGGTTACGGACTATTCCTCCATATGCTATGACTTTGCGGTGTTAAAACGCCCAATACTTTTCTACGCGCCGGATCTGGACTATTACAGAGAGGAAGAAAGAGGCTTTTATGAGGACTATGAAAGCTTCGTTCCCGGCCCTGTATTTAAGAGGATCGACAGTCTGGGAGACGAGATCCTGAAGCTTTCATCGGATATGGCTCGTCCCGACCTTTCAAAACAGACGGAGTTTATGGACAGAGCCTATGCCTTTAAGGACAGTGATTCCGCAAAAAGGATCATGGAGGTTTTGAAACTGTAAATGAAAAAAGTATCCGTTGTTATCCCGAATATGGACGGAAAACATTTCCTTGAAAAATGCCTCGGCTCTTTGGCCGGGGTTTCTTTTGATGATACGGAGGTCATAGTTATCGACAACGGGTCAAAGGATGGCTCTCCGGAGTATATAAGAGCGGAGTTCCCTAAAGTAAGGCTTATCCAAAACCCTGTGAACCTGGGATTTGCTCCGGCGGTAAACCAGGGGTTAAGAGCTGCGGAAGGAGAGTATGTCCTTTTGCTCAACAACGATACGGAAGTTCTGCCCGGATTCATCGAAGCCCTTTGCAGAGCGCTGGACGATGATGATAGGGTCTTCGGAGCTTCTGCAAAGATGCTCATGTATTCCGACAATTCCCTTGTGGATGATGCCGGAGATCTATATACCGTTTTCGGACTTGCCTTCCAGAGAGGAAACAGAAAACCTGCCGCAGATTACGGCAAAAAGGCGCGGATCACTGCACCCTGCGGAGGCGCCTGCATGTACAGAAAAGTACTGCTTAACGAGACCGGCCTTTTGGATGAAGCTTTTTTTGCCTACAGGGAAGACCTGGATCTGGGGATCAGGGCAAGGCTTTTGGGATACAGAAACGTTTACGTGCCCGACGCCACAGTGATCCATTACGGCAGCGGGACAGCAAACAGGAGCGGAAAAAAATACAATGAATTTAAAACCAGGCTGGGAACCAGAAATCTGGTATGGCTGAATTACAAGAACATGCCTTTTCTCATGCATATAATTGATCTGCCCTTTATTTTGACCGGCATCCTGATAAAATCCCTTTTCTTTTTGAAACACGGACTTACCGGAGTCTATCTAAAGGCAATCTTTGAAGGCCTGCGGGATATAAAAAAGGTTAAGCATATACCCTTCAGGCTTAGGAATACAGGGCACTATCTGGCATTTGAGGCAGAACTTATAATAAATTGTTTCAGAGTGGTTTTTGCAAGGGGAAAATAATTTTAAAAAATCCCTCTTGACAATATCACGTTGCTATGCTAAAGTATGGCAAAACCGTTGAAGAAGAGTAAGTAGTCATTAAACCTACTTTCAGAGAGTCGCAGATGGTGTGAATGCGACAGCAAGGATGATGATGAATGGGCTTCCGAGGGCGAACCGAACCGTAAGGTAGGTAAGACGGAGACGACACTTCGTTAAAAACAGCAACGTATAAAGACTTTCATCAGGTTGAGTACGTTTGAGAGGATGTGTTTAACACACCAAGCCGGGTGGCACCGCAGGAAATTGATTTTTCAAACCTGTCCCAGCAGAAGTAACTGCTTAGGACAGGTTTTTTTAATTCTTGTCCCGGAGCAAAACATTATTTGACAAGGAGAAAAGAAAATGAAAAGAACAATGAAAAGGATCGTAACAATGTTTATGGCACTTGCAATGGTGCTCAGCCTCGCAGCATGCGGAAAAGACAAGGGAGATACCGCAGTGACCTATAAGGTCGGTATCTGCAACTATGTTGATGATGCTTCCCTGAACCAGATCGTGGAGAACATCCAAAATACTCTTAAGTCCTATGAAAATGACAATCTCAAGTTTGAGATCCTTTATCAGAACTGCAATGCAGATTCTAATGTAATGAATCAGATCATTCAGAACTTTATCGCTCAGAAGGTGGATCTGATGGTAGGTGTGGCAACACCCGTCGCAATGACCATGCAGGGTGCTACAGAAGATAATAAGATCCCCGTAGTATTTGCGGCTGTTTCGGATCCTCTTGCAACAGGTATTGTTGATTCCCTTGAGAAGCCCGGCGCAAATGTTACAGGAACATCCGATTACCTTGATACAGGCGCTATCTTCAATCTTATCTTTGCGGCAGACAAGGATGCGGATCTTGTGGGCCTTCTCTATGATGCAGGTCAGGACGCTTCCACCACTGCCATTGCTCAGGCTAAGGAATATCTTACAAAGAAGGGTATCAAGTACGTTGAACACACAGGCACAAATGTTCAGGAAGTAATGCTTGCGGCAGATGCAATGATCGCAGACCACGTTGATGCTATCTTCACACCCAGTGACAATACCATAATGCAGGCTGAGCTTTCCATCTATGAAAAGCTGGCGGCTGCCAAGATCCCTCACTACACAGGTGCCGATTCCTTCGCACTTAACGGCGCTTTCCTCGGATACGGTGTTGATTATGCAAACCTTGGCGTAGAAACAGCAGAGATGATCAATGACATCCTTGTAAACAAGAAGAATCCTGCAGAAGTTCCCGTTCGTACCTTTGATAACGGAACAGCAACCGTTAACACCGAAACATGTGCAGCCATTGGTTTCGATTATGAGACCATCAAGAAGGAATTTGCTCCTCTTTGCACAAAGGTTCAGGAAATTAAGACAGCAGAATCTTTTAATTAAGAAGGTTTTATATTATAATATACAAGTCGCGCAGGCCATCCGTGGATAACGGATGGTTTTCGCGCATATATATGATCGACCGGGGAGGGTTTAAATGCTTAGTTTGGTTCAGACAACACTGGAACTCGGACTCATCAGCTCACTTACCGTGCTGGCTCTGTTTCTGAGTTATACCATGTTAAACGTGTGCGACCTGTCCACCGACGGCTGCTTTACATTGGGAGCGGCTGTGGGGGCCATGGTGGCACTTGCGGGACATCCGTTTTTGTCAATAATCGCCGCAATGATGGCAGGAATGCTGTCGGGACTGGTGGTTTCAGTACTTCAGACCAAAATGGGAATAGACAGTCTTTTATCGGGTATCATTGTAAATACCGGCTTGTATTCCATAAATATTGCCATTATGAAAAATTCATCACTGGTAAATCTTAATAAGACCGAGACCGTTTTTTCAATGCTAAAAAAGAGATTCGAAGGTACTTTTATAGGTGACAATTCCAGACTTATCATAGCTCTGTTCTTTGTTATCCTTGTGATAGTCTTCCTTTCCTTCTTTTTACGTACAAGACTTGGCCTTGCCATAAGAGCTACCGGAAATAATCCGGCCATGGTAAAAGCTTCGTCCATCAATCCCGCATTCACCACCATAGTAGGCCTTTGCGTGGCAAATGCTTTCACTGCACTTTCCGGATGCCTTCTGGCTCAGGTTCAGAAATCAGCCAATATAGATATCGGAAGCGGAATGGTGACAGTGGCATTGGCATCGCTTCTTATCGGAAATGCTTTCCTCGGAAAAGGAAAAGTGACCAGAAGAGCAATAGGCGCGGTTCTCGGTGCATGCATCTTCCGTTTTGTATATACCGTGGCGTTGAGATTTAATATGCCTGCTTCAATGCTCAAGCTGGTTTCTTCCGTTATTGTCATCGCGGCGATCTCCGGACCTTACATCAAGTCACGTTATCCCATGCTTAAGAGAAAAATGGATCTGAGAAAGGGGGATAAGTGATATGCTGGAACTTTTAAATATCTCCAAAACCTTTAATCCCGGTACCATTAACGAAAAAGTGGCCATTAAGGACCTTTCCCTTAAGATCTGCGATGGGGACTTTATTACGATCATAGGCTCCAACGGTGCAGGTAAATCCACGTTGTTCAATGCTATAGCAGGAAGTTTTGTCACCGATTCGGGAAGGATCCTTCTTGACGGTGAAGACATAACCATGCAGTCGGATCACAGAAGGGCAAGACACATAGGAAGGCTTTTCCAGGATCCCATGCTGGGAAGTGCTCCGGGAATGAGCATAGAAGAAAATCTGACACTGGCGGCAGGTAAAGGGGGCTGGTTCTCTAAAATATCCAGGGAAGAAAGGAAGGCTTTTAAAGAGAGGCTTTCACTTCTGGAAATGGGATTGGAGGACAGACTGGAGCAGCCTGTGGGACTTCTGTCCGGCGGACAGCGTCAGGCTCTTACGCTTCTCATGGCTACATACAATCCACCTAAAGTGCTGCTTTTGGACGAGCATACAGCTGCTCTGGATCCGGCAACCGCTGACAAGGTTATAGAGCTTACCAAAAAGATCGTTGAGGAAAATCATCTTACCTGTCTAATGATCACCCACAATATGCAACAGGCTCTTGAGCTCGGAAACAGGTTGATCATGATGGATAACGGAAATATAATCTTTGATGCCAGGGATGAAGAGAAAAAAACTCTGACCACCGAAGATCTTTTAAGGAAATTCCGTGAAAACGCAGGAAAGAACCTGGATAACGACAGGATCCTGCTTTCATAGTCGGGATAAGAGCCTTATCAATCATTGCCTTTTTTTGTCGTCATAAATTTTGAGAGAAAAACAACATAAAATTTAATATAATGAACACAGTAAAAAAATAGTCATGTATCTTAAAGGGGGTTATCCATGAAAAGGAAAAACATTTTTTTACTGTGTCTTTTGTTGGGGATAGCTGCGGGCTGCGGCGGAGAGAATAAGGTTCAGCAAACAACACCCACACCTTATATTGTAACAGCTACACCTACCGAAAAGCCTGTTGATACACCCACACCCGTACCTACTCAGGCAGATGAGGCTACAAAAACACAAAATGCGGCTTATGAAAGACTGGCCGGTTATGTGAATCTAACAAAAAACTATAATCTGGAGCCTTATGCAAATCCGGAAGTGGTTCTTGATGCCCTGAAAAAGGCTGAAGCCCTTATTGAAAAGAAGGGTACCGCAAAGGAGTATGAAGATATGCTGGAAGAACTAAAGGGAAGTCTTAAAAAACTGAATGACGGAAGCGGCATGGTTTCAGCCTCGCTTCTCCCTTCTTTTGAAGAGTATCCGGATGCTTTTTTGTTTGCGGACGGAAGTGAAGTCAGGATAGAAACAGATTGGGAAAAAAGACTTAAGGAGATCTCTGATCTTTATCAATACTATGTTTACGGAGTTTACAGGGATGGAGAAGGCGAGAAACTGACCTTTGACGCTAAGGCGGACAGAGCCTCCATAACTGTGGAAAGAGAAGGAAAAAAAGGAAGTTTTAATATTACTGTTTCCGTTCCCGATGAGACCAGGGCCGAAAAACCGGAAAAGGGATGGCCCTTCATCATTGCTCTGGGATGGTTTGAGCAGACCGGATATGCCAATGACAGAGGATATGCGGTGATCACCTTTAATCCCACCGATCTGGCTACGGATAATTCCTTGAGAAAGGGAGCTTTCTATAATATCTACCCCTACGGTGATTCCTGGAAGGAACAGACAGGAGCTCTTCTTGCATGGGGCTGGGGTTTCAGTAAAGTTATTGATGCCCTTGAACAGGGAATGGGAGAGATCTACGGTATAGACCCCACGGTTTCCGTAATAACGGGTGTGTCCCGTTACGGAAAAGCCACCGCGGTGGCAGGAGCCTTTGACAGAAGGATAAAGGTCTCCGTTCCCACCTGCTCCGGAGCAGGCGGTATGGCGATGTTCAGATATATTTCCGAAGGCGATGTCTATGACCTTTCTTCCGTAGGAGGAGAGAGCAGACACAAGTTCGGGCAGAACGAACCTTTGTCAAGTCTCCAGTCGGGAGCCGAGGGACATTGGTTTAACGATAATTTTAAGAAGATCACAAAAGCAGATAAGATACCTGTGGATCAGAACCTTCTTTCCGCCATGTATGCCGGGCAGGGAAGATATCTGTTTATAACCTCCTCTTATCTGTATGAGGACTGGACCAATCCTCCTGCCATGTGGGAAACTTACAAAGAAGCCAAAAAGATATTTACCGCCTTGGGAGAAGAGGAAAATGTGGTATTCAATATCCATCCCACAGGCCATATGGTAACAGATGAGGATGTGGTCAGATTTTTGGACTTTACGGATCACTATGTTTACGGTAAGGAAGTGGAAACGGACTTTGACGAACTGACCACCTGTCTTTTCGCCGACGGTCCGATCACTGAATAGAGGGGTCTTTTCTTTTAGGGAATACAAGTTATAAAAAAGAGGGACATCAGGATGAAGATAACACTTAAAAAAATGGTTGTAACGGTTGCGGCATTGGGATTTATCTCCTTTGGAGCCTGCGGAACAAAAACCGTTGAACCTGCACCGACACCTACGCCTTATATCATTACAGCAACACCTACACCAAAACCGTCGGCTACACCAAGCCCTACAAATACACCGAGACCTACGAATACACCCAGGCCCACGAAGACACCTACGCCTTCGCCTACAGATACTCCGACGCCTTCACCCAGACTCACCAGCACTCCGGCGCCCATATCGGAAAAATGGGTGGGAACATGGGCAAGCGCACAGCTTACACCCAATAAAGACACGATGCCTCCTTCTCCCGGACTTGCCAACAACACTTACAGGCAGATGGTCCGCTTGTCCATCGGAGGTGACAGGATAAGGATCACTTTTTCAAACCTGTTCGGAGAATCCGATCTGGAGATAAAAGGAGTTCATATAGCAACCGGTAAAAATCAGGTAAGTTCTGCCATCTTCCCCGAAACCGATAAGGTATTGACTTTTTCGGGCAGTGAAAGCGTGGTGATACCTGCAGGCCAGACGGTCACATCGGATCCCATAGATTTTACGCTGCTGGCGCTGGACATGCTTGCTGTCACCACGGAATTCGGTAAGATACCTGAAACAATCACCAGCCATACAGCTTCCCGATCCTATAATTATCTTCTGGAAGGAAGTCATCTTTCGGATGCTGCGTTTTTATATGCCAAGACGGCCACAAGCTGGTATTTCCTCTCTGACGTGGATGTCTATACCCACAAGGACTGTAAAGCAGTGGTCTGCTTCGGAGATTCCATAACAGACGGATACGGGGTTATAAGTAATTCCTACAACAGATGGAGCGATGTGCTTGCGGAAAGACTTAATGCCAATGAAGCTACCCAGACAGTGGCTGTGCTTAATTCGGGCATAGGCGGAAACTCCATTTACGGTGGAAACGGTCAGCCGGCTAAGGACAGATTTGAGAGAGACGTGCTCCAACATGACGGGGTGGGGTACGTTATCATCTTTATCGGAATTAACGATATAGGATATGCCAGATCCGAAGCCACCACCGATGCGGTGATCTCCGGTATCAAAAAAATGATCGATGCCGCACATGAGCAAGGCATCAAGGTTTACGGAGGAACTCTTACCCCCATCAAAGGAAATGCATATTATTCGGTATTACATGAAAAGATCCGTACAGATGTAAATGCATGGATCCGATCCGAGATTTCGGGGTTTGACGGAGTCATCGATTTTGATGCGATGATAAGAGATGAAAATCATACCGATACCATGAAGGATGATCTCAAAAATGATTACCTCCATCCCAATAATATGGGCTATCGTGCCCTTGGCAACGGCATAGATCTGAGCCTTTTTGAAGATTAAAAAATTTCGGGCGTTAAGGAAAAAAACTTGACGCCCGACTTTTGTTGTATATTATAGTATAAAATAAGTATGGGACTTTATGCCCAAAAGGGATAAGAGGATAATATATGGATGAATATACAGGCTATTTAAATGAAGATAAGGAGATAGAAAGCGGGAGCAAGATACATATAGCTCTCCTTCTTGTGGTGCTTGTGATCATAACCATATCCATGGGAGTCTATTCCGGGATCAACAGAGGAAAGACCATGGATGATATGGATCTGTTTTTGCAGAACGACGGTTACAGCAAGGCCATGCTTTTTGACAGCATAGCCTCGGGAGCGAAAAATGCCATTGATATCCTGGCAAGGATCGAATCGGCTGAATGGACCGGAGCCGAAGTGGATACCGACAAGCTTAACGGGATCAATGTGGATTCTTCATTTACCGTTATGGGCTTCTGCGATACAGAGGGTAATGTGATCACCGGTAACGGTGCGAGATTTAAGGCAGGGAATACGGATTATTATTATAAAGGAATGCAGGGGGAAAAGGGCTTTCAATTGGTATTTGACAGCTCTATGGATGGGAAGGATTATCTTATCGCCTATGCTCCGATCATCAGCGATGGCAAAGTGCAGGGTATATTGATCGGAGGCTATGACAGTGTGAACATCGGCTATTTCCTGGTGGGAACTTATTACGGAATGCCCGTGAGAGCCATTGTCTCCACCGCTGACGGAGAGATCATATCCTGCTACGGCTGTGAGGAAAAACGGGAAAATCTTAAAGACTATTTTGAGAGCGGAAGATATCTTCAGATAGAAAATGATTATGAGTTTCCGGAAACTGAGGATACGGAAGGCTTCCGGCTTTCCACCAATAACGGCTTTGATTATGTGAAATATACCATCTGTCCTTACACCGGATGGATAATCACCGAGATCATACCGGAAGAGATCACCGGGCACATCCTTACGGAAAGCTACCGTTCTCTTGCGGTACTTCAGTTTATCTGTATCGGAAGCATTGCCTTTTATCTTCTTGTTATCCTCTTTTATGAGAGGAAGAAGAGTAAGGATCTGGAAAGGAAAAATGCCATTTCCGATAATATAATCTCAGCCATCATAAATCTGTTTACCAAGGTTATCGAAGTTGATTTTAATGAAGATACATACAGGTTTATCACTGTAACGGATTCTATGGACGGCAACCTGCCGCATGCCGGAAGATACAGCGATCTGGTGGAATACTTAAGCAGTCTTGCCTTTGATCTGAAAGCAAAGAGAACGATAATGCTGGCCACAAGAGAGGAAACCATACAGCAGGCCATTGAATCCGGAGATCCTTACTATGCCTTTGAATATCATCTTATGGGAATGCCTTCCAAGTGGGAAAAGATGTTCATCGTTCCTATAAAGAAAAGCAGAGGATCGGTGGAAAAGGCACTGATATGCGCCGAAGACATCAGCCTCATAAAGACTCAGGACGAGAGAAGCAGAGATGCTTTAATGGAAGCATATACAAACGCGGAAAAAGCAAATTCCGCCAAGAGTTCTTTCCTGGCCAACATGTCCCATGATATCAGAACTCCCATGAATGCCATTGTGGGAATGACCCAGATCGCAGAAAGCCATATAGATGATAAGGAAAGGGTAAAGGATTGTATCAGAAAGATCGCCATATCCTCCGGCCAGCTCCTGGATCTTATTAACGATGTACTGGATATGAGTAAGATAGAGGCGGGAAAAACCTTCCTTCAGGAGGAAGTGATCGAGATCTCGGAACTTTTGGACGGTCTTTCCATTATTGCAGAAACCCAGTCCGAAGCCAAACATCAGGAGATCAAAGTGGAGGGATCCAATATCGACCATCCCAAGGTAATAGGTGACAAGGGTCGTATCAGGCAGATAATGAACAATATTACCAGCAATGCCTTTAAGTACACTCCCGAAAACGGAAAGATCAATATCACCCTTTCGGAAAAAGATATAGACAGGCCGGGATTTACCATGCTGGAATTTGTGGTTGCCGATAATGGCATAGGCATGAGCAAGAAGTTCCAGGAATCTCTTTTCCAGCCCTTTGCCAGAGCAACCGATGACGAACGTCTTGAAAATATCCAGGGTACAGGTCTTGGAATGGCCATCACCAGAAATCTTGTGGAGATGATGAACGGTAATATCAGAGTTTCCAGTAAGCTGAACAAAGGAACCACTTTCTTTGTAACCATGGTGTTAAAGACAGCGGAAGAAGAGGAGACGGAAAAGAAAAACGATCTTCCTCTCGTAACGGAATTTGAGGGCAAGAGATGCCTCCTGGTGGAAGATAATGAGATAAACCGGGAAATAGCCGTCGAACTCATAGGAATGACCAAGATAGAAGTTGAATGTGTAAAGGACGGTAAGGAAGCTCTTGAAAAGATGGAATCTGTTGAAGCCGGGTATTACGACATCATATTTATGGACATTCAGATGCCTGTAATGAACGGATACGAAGCGGCGATGGCCATCAGAAAACTGGCGGGAGATTATCCCAAAAATGTACCGATCATAGCCCTTACAGCCAATGCCTTTGCGGAGGATGTTCAGGCGGCAAGAAATGCCGGAATGAATGAGCACCTTGCTAAGCCTTTGGAATTGGAAAGACTCATCAAGGTGCTGAATGATTGGATAGAATAAGATAAAGTCTGACAGGTTGTAAGATCAGTCAAGTCCAAGGGTTTTGAATTTAGCCATGGCAGCTTCGACGGTCTTGTCCATGTCATAGTATTTATATTCGCCGAGACGACCACCGAAGATAACCTTCTTCTCGTTTTCGGCGAGTTTTTTATACTCTTCGTAAAGGGCTCCGTTCTTTTCATCGTTGACAGGATAGTAGGGTTCGTCACCCGGCTTCCATTCGGAACTGTATTCACGGCTGATGACGGTTTTGGGCAGATCATTTCCCTGCTCGTCTTTGCCGAATTCAAACCATTTGTGCTCTATGATCCTGGTCCAGGGAGTTTCACGGTCAGTGTAATTGACTGCGGCATTACCCTGAAAATTGGGCTTATCCAGAGTTTCATTCTCGAAACGCACCGAACGGTATTCAAGAGTACCGAGAGCATAGTCGAAATAGGCATCTATGGGACCTGTATATACTACAGTTTCCGCAAGGGAGGAAAGCTCTTCCCTGTTTTTGAGATAATCCGTATTAAGCCTTACTTCTATGCCTGCAAGCATGTTTTCGATCATCTTTGTATAGCCGCCGATAGGCAGGCCTTGATAAAGAGCATTGAAATAGTTATTGTCGAAGGTGAGGCGCACGGGAAGGCGCTTTATTATAAAGGCGGGCAGATCTTTACAGTCTCTTCCCCATTGTTTCTCGGTGTAGCCCTTTATTAGCTTCTCATAAATGTCTCTGCCCACAAGGGAAATGGCCTGTTCTTCCAGGTTTTTGGGCTCGCCCTGGATCTCCTTACGCTGTTCTGCGATCTTTGCCGCAGCTTCGTCGGGAGTCACAACGCCCCACATCTTGTTGAAGGTGTACATGTTGAAGGGGAGAGAATAGAGTTCTCCCTTGTAATTGGCCACAGGACTGTTGGTGAAACGGTTAAAAGTTGCGAAGCCGTTTAAAAAGTCCCATACTTCCTTATTGTTTGTGTGAAAAATGTGGGCTCCGTAGATGTGAACATTGATACCTTCCTGCTTTTCGGTATAGATGTTACCGGCCACGGTGCTTCTCTTGTCGATCACAAGTACTTTCTTTCCCGCATTTGCGGCAAGTCTTGCAAAAACAGCGCCGTAAAGACCGGCACCGACTATCAGATAGTCATACATTAAATTTACCCCCTGTATCTGAAATGATATACAATGTTGGTATTATAACAGTTTATGGCTGTTCAGACAATAAAAAACCCCGATCTTAAGGATCGGGGTATGCTTATTTGTTTGTTTTAAATGCCGGACTTTATTCAGCTTCTTTGGTATCAGCCGTTTCAGCCTTTTCCTTGTCTTCATCACCTGTAATGTTTATGGAAACATATTCCCGGTTTGATCTGTTTTCATCCAGTTCTTCGTCATCAAAGAGGTCATCGAAATCGTCATCCTCTTCTTCTTTGGTCTCTTTTACCTTTTTATATACGCAATATGCTCCGAAACCTACGGCGGCGATGGAGGTTAATCCGCCTAAGAATTTAAAAAATTTCTTCATTTTAGTTCCTTTCCGCCTGACGGCCTAAAATTTCCGTTTCTTTCATCTTTATTTAACGTAAATTATATCACGTCTCAAAGGTTTATGGCAAGTAAATTTTTGGACCGGGCATTGGCAAAAAGAGGGGGACAGCGTTTGACCAATCCTCTTTTACGTGCTAATATTTACGTGCTATTACAGGTGACTGAACCTTAAGATATCGGAAAGGATGTATTATGACTGTTGCGGAACAGGTTTTAATAGAGTTGGAAGAGAATAAAGGCAGACCCATATCCGGAGAAGAACTGGCGGAGAAGCTTGGGTGTTCCAGGAATGCGGTGTGGAAGGCTGTCAAAAATCTGGAAAGCCGCGGTTACGAGGTGGAGGGTATAAGAAACAGGGGTTATATCCTTAAAACCTCCGCAGATGAGCTTTCTGCCGCATATATAATGAATAAGACCGAAAAACAGGGACTTAAACTGGAAGTCTATAAGAGCATAGATTCCACCAACAGTCTTTTGAAAAGATATGCCCTGTCCGGAGAAACCCGGGATATGGCAGTGATATCGGAGGAACAGACTGCGGGAAGAGGGAGAAGGGGCAGGAGTTTCTACTCGCCCAAAGGGAGCGGTCTGTATATGAGTTTTCTCTTACATCCGGATCTTCCTCTGGCAAAGGCAGCTTCTCTTACCACAGTGGCGGCGGTGGCGGAAGCCAAAGCTATTGAAAGTGTCACAGGGATGGAAACAGGCATAAAATGGGTCAACGATATATGGATGCGGGGAAAGAAAGTATCCGGGATATTGACAGAGGCCCAGACTTCCGTGGAAAGCGGGACTTTGGAGTATTGCATAGTGGGGATAGGCATTAATATCTACGAACCGGAGAAAGGCTTTCCGGAAGATATTAAAGATGTGGCAGGAGCAGTCTACGAAAAGGGAAACAGAAGAGAAAACCTTAAGAATGATCTGGCAGCGGCCTTGATCAATGAATTCATGAGCTTTTACAAGGCAATGCCGGAAAAAGCTTATCTTGAGGATTACAAGAAAAGATGCTTTTGTATAGGACGGGAGGTGACGGTGGTCACCGCAGATCATAAGGCACTTCAAAGTGACAAGGATGCGCCGGACAGAGAGCATGCCCATGTACTGGGAGTGAATGAGGACTGTCATCTTCATGTACGGTATAAGGACGGAACGGAAGCTTTTCTGTCCAGTGGAGAGATCAGTATAAAGATATGATAAAAAGAATTGTCAACCTAAATACAAAACAAGGTTGACAATTCTTTTTTTATGCTTTATAATCCCACCCGGATCTTAAGTGCGGCACATCCGGAGTGAGAGCATCGGATCCGATCAAACATTGAGGTGAGGAATAAAAAATGAAATTAAAAACAGGATTAAAAACCATAGATCTGGTGCTCATAGGTGCATTCGCGGCACTTATGGCCATTTGTGCCTGGATCACTGTGCCGGGCACGGTACCTTTTACATTACAGACCTTCGGAGTGTTTATTGCCTTTTATCTTCTCGGGGGAAAAAGAGGAACAATAGCGGTACTTATCTATATACTGCTCGGAGCCGTGGGGTTACCGGTATTTTCCGGATTTAAGGGCGGCTATGGTGTGCTGATAGGAACAACCGGCGGCTATATAATAGGTTTTTTGTTTTCGGCATTGGTGATGTGGGCAATGTATAAGCCTCTGCTCAAATTGGAAAAGCGTAATAAGATCACAAAGATCCTAGTACCGTTTTGCGAAATGATCATCGGACTTATAGTCTGCTATGCCTTCGGAACAGCCTGGTTCATGGCAGTGTATACCCATTCCAAGGGAGCATTGAGTCTTGCCACATGTCTTTCCTGGTGCGTGATCCCCTTTATAATCCCGGATCTTATCAAAATAGCGATGGCAATGGCACTGGGTTATCGTTTAAAATCTTTTGTACCCGGCAACAGATAGAAAACAGATCATATACATTTTTAATCCCTTATCCCTTTTTTGGGGTAAGGGATTTTTTATGGCTTTATTCATATGAGTTTGCCAAACTTTGCTAAAAAAAGGTACTTTTATACTCTTGACACTACCATTAAATGAGAGTATACTTTTCATACTTTTACGGCATTAAAGCGTCAACGCTTTAAAGGGGCGATTAATACAGAAGATCGTTATCACCGTAAGGCGGGGTGAATTCATCCCGATAGTTCTTTTTATAGGGAGGATAATCATGAAGAACATTAAAAGAGCGCTTGCCACAGCAATGGCAATGGTTTTGGTTTTGGGATGTTTTGCTACTGCAGGCTGCGGTTCCAAGAAGAAGGATGAATATCACATCGGTATCTGCCAGCTTGTTCAGCATCCCGCATTGGATGCTGCAACAAAAGGTTTCAGAGATGCTCTTACAGAGCTTCTGGGAGATAAGGTGATCTTTGATGAGCAGAATGCTGCAGGCGACAGCCCTACGTGTGCTACTATCGTAAATAACTTTGTTGCGAATAACTATGATCTTATCATGGCTAATGCTACAGCTCCTCTTCAGGCAGCTTCGGCAGCAACCACAAAGATCCCGATCCTGGGAACATCTATCACAGACTATGCTACAGCACTTGAGATCAAGGATTTCAACGGATCAACAGGATATAACGTTTCCGGTACCAGCGATCTTGCTCCTCTTGACAAGCAGGCATCCATGATCAAGGAACTTTTCCCGAACGTTAAGCAGGTTGGTATACTTTACTGCTCGGCTGAAGCAAACTCCAAGTATCAGGTTACGGTTATCGAGAAGTCTCTTGACAGCCTCGGTATCAAGTATAAAGAGTATACATTTGCAGACAGTAACGATATCCAGATGGTAGTTACAAGTGCTTGCGAAACCTGTGATGTACTTTACATCCCCACAGATAATACAGCAGCTTCAAATACTTCCATCATCGACTCCGTTGCTTCGGCAAAGAAGATCCCCATCATCTGCGGTGAAGAGGGTATCTGCAAGGGTTGCGGTGTTGCAACTCTTTCCATCAGCTACTACAGCATCGGTTATGTAACCGGTCAGATGGCTTATGAGATCCTTGCCAACGGTGCTGACATAAAGAAAATGGAAGTTAAGTATGCGGAAGATCTTACAAAGGAATACATGGAAAGCCGCTGCAAGGCTTTGGGTGTTACCGTTCCTTCCGATTACGTTGCAATTGCTGAATAGAATAATTTTATGCTTTAATTCGGAAAATTTTATGTTATAATGGATAATAGGGCAGGACGAGAAACTGGTCCTGCCACTACCTTTTTTTATGCATAAGGAGTTAGGGAAAAGATGTTGGCGTTTTTTAATTCACTTCCGGGTGCTGTATGTCAGGGGATAATCTGGGGCATTATGGCTATCGGTGTTTATGTAACCTTTAAAATATTGGATATGGCCGACTTGTCGGTTGACGGCTCCTTCGGTACAGGCGGAGCCGTACTTGTTGCCTGTGTTACGGGAGGAATGAATATCTGGCTGGCCCTTTTGATCTCAACCATAGCGGGTTGTATTGCGGGACTGGTTACGGGTATTCTTCATACCAAGTTCGGTATTCCGGCTATTTTGGCAGGTATCCTTACACAATTGGGATTGTATTCCATAAACCTAAGAATATTGGGCGGGCAGGCAAATAAAACAGTATCGGCAAATAATTACCACCTGCTCCTTACACTCAGAGAGATACCCAAGTCCATTATCGTTGCGGCTCTTATAATGGGTGCTCTCATAATGGTCAGCTATTTCTTCTTCGGAACAGAGATCGGTGAAAGCCTTCGTGCCACGGGTGCAAATCAAAACATGGCAAGAGCCAACGGTATCAACACCGACTTTACAAAGGTTCTGGGCCTCATCATCTCCAACGGTATCGTAGCTTTTTCCGGAGCTCTTCTGGCACAGTATCAGGGCTTTGCAGATGTTAACATGGGCCGCGGTGCCATCGTTATCGGCCTGGCTGCGGTTATCATCGGTGAAGTTATATTCCATAAGATATTTAAGAATTTCGCTCTCAGACTCCTTGCGGCAGTCTTTGGCGGTATAATCTACTATGTTGTCCTTACTCTTGTTCTCAGAATGGGACTTAATGCAAATGACCTGAAGCTTTTCTCGGCTATAGTCGTTGCTGTATTCCTGGGAGTTCCCTACTGGAAGAACAAGGTCTCTCAGAAAGTAAAGAAGAATTAGGAGGGGCAGCATGTTAAAGATCATCAACTTGAATAAGACCTTTAATCAGGGTACGATAAATGAAAAAAAGGCTTTGACGGATGTAAATCTGGAGCTTAATGACGGCGATTTTGTCACTGTCATAGGCGGAAACGGAGCCGGGAAATCAACTCTCCTTAACATGGTTGCGGGAGTTTTCCCTCCCGACAGCGGAAAGATCATTGTGGATGGCATAGATGTGGCAAGATTGCCCGAGCACAAGAGAGCCAAGTATCTGGGACGTGTGTTCCAGGATCCCATGATGGGAACAGCGTCCACCATGTGGATCGAAGAAAACATGGCCATTGCTTCCAGAAGAGGACTCAGCAGAGGCTTAAGATGGGGGATCAGGTCAGAGCAGCGTGAAGAATACAAGAAAATGCTTGCTCAGTTCGGACTGGGCCTTGAGAATCGACTTTCCACTTCAGTATCCCTTCTTTCCGGAGGTCAGCGCCAGGCGCTTACTCTTCTCATGGCTACCATGAGAAAGCCCAAGCTTCTCCTTTTGGATGAGCATACAGCGGCTCTCGACCCCAAAACAGCGGCTACGGTTCTTGAACTTACGGACAAGATCGTTTCCGAAAGCAAACTCACCACCATGATGATAACCCATAACATGAAGGATGCCATTGCTCACGGCAATCGCCTTATCATGATGAACAACGGACAGATCATTTTTGATGTGAGCGGCGAAGAAAAGAAGAAACTTACTGTGGAAGACCTTTTGAACAAGTTCTCCGAACTCAACGGCGAAGAAATGGTCAACGACAGGATGCTTCTTGCAAAATGAACCTTTGGGGACGGGGTTATGGGTTCATTTTCAGATTACATTTACAGATCATATACAGATCACATAATAATACAGATCGCCATAAAACGGTGGTCTGTATTATTATGTTGCTAATCTTTCGAAAAAAATATATATTAAGAGCTAAAGATATTACACTAAAAAAATGAAGCCGTAGATCCGAACGGAGGAAATGTAATAATGAAAGCAAAACTTATCAATCGTTTTTCAATAGAGGCAGCAGGAAAAGGAAAGGGACTTCTCGGTGATATTAACGGAGACGGCCGCATGGAGGTCGTTTTTATTCAGGCAAACGGAGATATAGATGACAGATATGTACCCCATCAGGTAACTTGCGTAACCGCTTTTGATCTTTGCGGCAATCTTCTTTGGCAAACAGGAAAGCCTGCAGAAAAGCCGGGAAATTTCGGGTCGGATTTTCCGGCTCAGATATATGATTATGATAATGATGGAGAACTTGAGATCCTCTGTGTCATGAACAAGCGATTTACGTTGATCGAGGGAAAAACCGGAAAGATAAAGAAGGATTATTCCCTTCCGGCAGATGAGGCTCATGACTGTATTATCATAGCAAACCTTACCGGGGCTGAAAGACCGGGAGAGATAATATTAAAAGACAGATACTTTAATATGTGGGCAATGGATCATGACTTCAATGTGATGTGGACTCATCACGGGAATATAGGTCATTTTCCCTATGCCTATGATATAAACGGTGATGGATTTGACGAGATCATGGCCGGATATGATTGCCTTGATCATAATGGAAATATAATGTGGTCATGTCATGACCTTACAGACCATGCGGACTGTATATGGGTAGGAGATGTAAACGGAGACGGAAAACCGGAACTTGCCATCGGAGGAAGCTGTACATGTCTTTACAGCGCCACTGGAGAAGAACTATGGCGATATGAAGGATCCATTGAATCTCAGCATATAGCCCTGGGAAAATTTATTCCCGGTGCAGAAGGGCTTCAATTGGCCGGACTCGATCGGATCAGGCGTGGAGATGGTTACAAGGGACAATGGGATGGACTTGACGGTCTCTTTCTGGTTGACAGCTATGGCCATGAAGTACTTAAGGAAAACAGAAATACAAAAGGATGGCTCACGATAGCGGAAACTATTCAAAACTGGAACGGAGAAGGAAAGGACTACATTCTCGCATATCGCCGCGGAGGAGGAGTGAACCCGGGATTATATGATCATGAATTCAATATGACAGTTGAATTTCCGATCGGACCTGACAAGGGAGAATACGTATTACACGGAGATCTCTTCGGTCGTGGAATTGAAGATGTAATTGTTTATGGCGACAAAGAAGCGTTGATCTATTCCGGTACGTTTATAGACGTAAAGGATAAGCCCTCAGGAAAAAAGTTACCTCAGACCAGGAGGCTTTATTCATCTACGCTCTATCCCGGAGGATGCATTGAATAATGACGATAAAACAAGAACACTTTAAGAATAAAAAGAGATAACATGGCAACATTTACAAAGAAAGAAATAATAAATACATTTGTGGAACTTCTGAACGAGGTCCCTTTTGATAAGATCACTGTTAAAGACATTGTGAAAAGATGCGGGATCAATCGGAATACATTTTATTACCATTATAATGATATTTATGACCTGCTGACAGATGTGCTTCACAGCGATCTGAGCCGGGCTGTGGACAATTCTCAGAACTATGATACCTGGGAAAAGGGACTTATAGACGCGCTGGGATTTGCAATAAAAAATAAAAAGGCGGTATATCATATATATAATTCTGCAAATCGCGATATCCTTAAGGATTACTTTCGAGATATCATCAAGGAGATCACAGCAAAGTTTATATTAAAAGAGGCAGGAACGGATGACATTCCACAAGACGACCTGGATTTTCTCGGCCGAATGCTTGATGAAGCGGTCATGGGGATCTTTGAGATCTGGATGGAAGAGGGAATGACGGAAGGGATCGAGACCAAAGTGGCCTGTGTGCAGTATCTGTTTAAAGGCATGACACGGCAGTTGGTGGAAAAGATGAGGACTCCGGAATATAAGATCATAAAAAGCGGGGGAACCTTGCAAACAGAGAGTTGAATGGGATTTTTTAGGCAGATCCGAAAGAGTGTCTGATTTTCAGACACTCTTCTTTTTTTATCTGTAGAATCGCGTTTCTTTCAGGGGTAAGATTCATGCATCGATCAAAGAGATGTATGTCTGTTGAGCATATATATGCGCGACAGATCCATCTCACAAAACACGATAATTCGGAAAGCGAGGCAAAGCAAATGAAAAAAATAAGCGGATTTATAGTTAAATTTCATGTGCTCATATTGATACTGGCGTTACTTTTGGTATTTCCATCAATATTTGGAATGATAAAGACCAGGATAAATTATGATATGTTGACCTATCTGCCGGAAAATATGGAGACGGTCAAGGGACAGGATATCTTACTGGAGGATTTTGGAAAAGGTGCTTTTTCAATCATAGTTGTTGAGAATATGGAACCGGGTGAGATAAAGGAATTGACCGGAAAACTTGAAAAACTGGAACATGTGGATACTGTCCTTTCCTTTTACAGCCTGGCAGACTGCAGTATTCCCATGGAGATATTGCCGGATAAATGGTACAACACCTTGAATTCGGGAGATTCAACTTTGGTGGCGGTATTCTTTGATTCCTCCACCTCAGCGGATGAAACGATAGAGGCCATCAGACAGGTGAGAAGAACGGCCGGGGAGCGATGCTTTGTAACCGGTATGTCGGCACTGGTCACAGACCTTAAGGATCTTTGTGAAAAGGAAGAACCGATATATGTGGGACTTGCGGTGGCCTGTGCCATAGTAGCCATGATGATATTTTTGGACAGTTTCATCATTCCTTTCATCTTTCTCATAAGTATGGGAATGGCCATTCTTTTGAACCTTGGCACCAACTATTGGCTGGGTGAGATCTCATATATTACAAAGGCTCTTTCGGCAGTGCTGCAGCTGGCTGTTACCATGGACTACTCTATTTTCCTGTGGAATTCCTATTCGGAACAGAAGGAAAGATTCACGGGAGACAATAACAGAGCAATGAAGCATGCCATATCCAATACGCTCACTTCGATTATAGGCAGTTCGCTCACTACCGTGGCAGGTTTCATAGCCCTGTGCTTCATGAGCTTTACATTGGGTAAAGATCTGGGCATAGTAATGGCCAAGGGAGTTGTATTGGGTGTGTTGGGAAGCGTTACCACCCTTCCCGCGCTCATATTGGTATTTGATAAGGCGATAGAAAAAACAAGACACAGATCGTTAATGCCAAAAAGGATGGATAAGTTGGCAAAGACAGTTACATCAAAACCGGCCGTGTTCATAGCGATCTTCCTGATCATACTTGTACCTGCCTTGTACGGATATGTTCACACAGAGAAATACTATGATATGAGCAATGTGTTACCTGAAAACATAGACTTCGTTACGGCTAACAGAAAACTGGAAAAAGAATTCAACATGGCATCCACCCATATGGTGCTTTCGGATGCGAAGATGGATACGGCGCAGGCAAAAGATATGCTTGAGGAACTGGGGGATATAAAGGGAGTTAAATTTGCCCTGGGACTTGATTCCCTTCTTGGAAGCGGAGTGCCCGGAGAGATCCTTCCGGAAAGTGTTTTATCCACTTTAAAGAGCGACAGATACAGTCTTACTGTGATAAGTTCCGAGTATTACGTGGGTAGCGCGGAGGTGGACAACCAGATAGATGAGATCAACAGGATCATAAAGAAGTATGACGATAATGCCATGCTGATCGGAGAAGCGCCCTGCACCAAGGATATGGTAGCGGTTACGGATACGGATTTTACAAGGGTTTCGATAATCTCAATAGCAGCCATTTTCGTGATAATAGCCCTGGTGACCAAGAGCATATCCATTCCCGTCATATTGGTGGCTGTAATAGAGTTTGCCATCTTTATTAACCTGGGTATCCCTTATTATATGGGCACAAGTCTTCCCTTCATAGCACCCATCTGTATCAGCACTATCCAATTGGGAGCAACGGTGGACTATGCAATCCTTATGACCAACGGATATATGAAGGAGAGGATGAAAGGTGTCGAAAGAAAAGATGCGGTCTCAAAGGCTCTGTCTTCGGCTATTCCTTCGATCTTCGTAAGTGCTATGGGCTTCTTTGCAGCTACCTTCGGTGTGGCCATGTACTCGGATCTGGACATCATCAGCTCCATGTGCGGCCTGATGGCAAGAGGTGCCATAGTCAGTATGTTTGCGGTGATCCTGATCCTGCCTGCATTCCTTTGCGTATTTGACGGGATCATACTTCGAAGTACGGTGGGAATGAAGAAAAGGTCAGAACAAAATAACTAAGATCAAAGAAAGGTTAGGTAAGCATATGAACAGAAAACAGATAAAAGCAGCTGTAGCGGTTTTAACGGCAGGTTTAACGGTAGCGACGATATATGCACCGGTGAACCTTGCATGGGCTGGAGCCGGAAATGAAAAGGAAGATAAGGATATCCGGGAGGTTGTCGAAGAAAAGAAGGAAGAAATGACCGGATACGTTAAAAAATCCCTTAATGAAAGGGAAAGAGCCGACAAGGATGAAACGGTTTACGTGATCGCCAATGCAGACGGAAGCGCGGCAAAAGTGATCGTAAGCGACAGGCTTGAAAACAGGGATGAAAAAAAGGAAATTGAGGATATTTCCGACCTTAAGAATATTAAAAATGTAAAGGGCAGGGAAAGCTTTACCCGGGACGGGGAAAAGATAACCTGGAATGCGGAAGGAAATGAGATCGTTTACAGGGGAGAAAGTGACAGGGAATTGCCGGTGGACCTGCACGTGACCTACACTCTGGACGGCAAAAGTATAACGGCCGATGAACTTGCGGGAAAAAGCGGTCATGTGGAGATGACCTATGAGTTTAACAATAAGGAAAAAGCGCCCTTCGCAGCAGTTACAGTACTCCTTTTAAATAATGATGATTTTAAGAATATTACCGTAAAGGGCGGCTCGGTATCATCCGACGGAAGCAGGAGCACGGTTTTCGGCATTGCGTTTCCCGGACTTGGAGATGAACTTAAGAGCATTGACGCAGACTGTGACAGGATCGTGATCGAAGCGGATACAACCGACTTTAAGCTGCTGACGTCACTGTCTGTTGTAACAGATGAGGTGTTCAGAGGTCTGTATACCGAAGACGGTAAGGACAGAAATGAGATCGATCAAAAACTGAAAAAGGTAGAAAAGGACTGCGGTGAACTTATAAAGGGAACAGCTGCGCTTGCAGGTGCAATGAACGAGCTTTCCGACGGTACTGCAAAATTAAATACAGCAGTAGGTCAGCTGGGGGCCGGGGCAAAGCAGCTTACGGCAAATAACGGAACGCTTGTGGCAGGCAGCGAACAGATCTTCGACAGCATCCTTAAGAGTGCCTACGGTTCACTCACCGCGGCAGGGGTCACGATCCCCGAACTTACCCGCGAAAACTACGGCACAGTACTGGAAGGTGCAGTTACTTCCATGAGCGCACAGCTTAAGTACATCCCCGAAGCCACGGAAACCTATGTTAAGGTACAGACCGGTATAGGTACTTTAAATGCAGTAAAGGCACAGCTTGACAGCGTCAATGCTTTCTGCACCGGCCTTAAGACCTATACCGACGGCGTAAGTCTGTTGGAAGCCAATCTTTCAAAACTTTCGGAAGAGACCCTAAAGCTTGACGAAGCGGTAAAACAGATCAGGGACGGAGCAGTGGTGTTGGCCGATTCGGTTGAGGATGCAGATCTCGACGGCATGGTTTCCGGTGTACGTTCAGCGTTGTCTGAGATCGAAGCCTCCTCAGACAGGCTGCAGGCACTTCTTAAGGAAGCCGATGGTTACAACAACTTCTCGGGCCTTGCAGAAGGACAGACCGGCAGTGTAAGGTTTATCTACAGGACCGCCTCTATCGGGGAGTAAAATGAACCGGGGGGACGGGGTTAGGGGTTCATTTTTTGAACCCCTAACCCCGTCCCCGGGTGTCAAAATCTGTTTATTGAACGCATTAACGCGGTGAAGATTTACAACATTTAGGTATAAAAGACTTGACAAAACACGCTGACTCTGCTACATTCTTATGTATGTTTTCGGGAGGTCGCAGATGAGCGATATTTGTTCAAAAAAGAATATGCTTTCAATTAGTTGCAGACCTCAGCTTTGCAATTGGTTTTATTATGCAGTACGCTTTTTTGCGTACTGCATTTTTTATTATTACTTTATGCAGTTTACAAACAAATATGAAGGGCGGACCGTCGCGTAAAAATTTAAATGAGATCAGATCGGTTCCCCTTGTGTGTTAAAGGGGAACAATTTTTATGTAAGATACGTTAAAACCCTCAGGGTAAACGAACATATAACAGTGTTGAAAGGACGACGTAATGGAAGATTTAAAGAAAACCAGAGAAGAGATCGAAAAGATCGATAAAGAGATGAGACAGTTGTTCGAAAAAAGAATGACTGCGGTTGAGAAGGTTGCGGATTATAAGAAAGAATACGGACTTCCCATAAAGGATGAAGAGAGAGAAGAATTTCTTATAAGAAAGAACAGCGAGCTTTTGGACAAGAAGGAGATCGGTGATTATTACGTGCTCTTCCAGAAGAGGATCATGGAGTTGTCCTGTGATTATCAGAAAAAAAGAAACAGCGGCATGAAGGTTGCTTATTGCGGTGTCGAAGGCGCCTTTGCCTGGATCGCTGCCACAAGGATGTTCCCCAATGCGGAGCTTATCTCCTGCGACAGCTTCGAAGAAGCCTACGGTAAGGTAGAAAAGGGAGATGCGGACAGCGCAGTGCTTCCCATCGAGAACAGCTATGCAGGGGAAGTGGTCAATGTAATGGACCTCATGTTTTCCGGAAATCTTTATGTAAACAGTGTTATCGACGTGGACATCGTTCATAACCTTATTGCGGTGGAGGGTGCGTCGATCGACGGCATCAAAAAGGTGGTAAGCCACACTCAGGCCCTTTCCCAGTGCGATGCTTTTATCAAGTCCCACGGTTACGAGCCGGTGGCTTACAATAATACGGCTATGGCGGCTGAATATGTTAAGAAATTGAACGATCCCACCGTGGCGGCCATTGCATCGGCAGAGACCGCAGAGATCCACGGCCTTAACATCCTGGCTTCGGGTATAAATGCCAGCAGGAGCAATACCACACGTTTTGCGGCATTTTCCAGAGGAAGAAACATCCCCGGCGGTAATGTAAAGACCAGAGCGGATCATTTCATCCTGGTATTCACGGTTAAGAATGAAGCCGGTGCGCTGGCTCAGACACTGAACATCATCGGTGCCCATAACTTTAACATGAGATCTTTAAGAAGCAGACCCATGAAAGGCCTTATGTGGAACTATTATTTCTACATCGAAGCTGACGGCAACATAAACACCAGAGACGGTAAGGACATGCTGAATGAGCTGGGTGCGCTGTGCGCAAACCTGAAACTGGTGGGAACCTACTAAAAAAATGAACCCCTAACCCCGTCCCCGGGGTTCAAAAAGGAAAAAACATGAAGATAAACATTTCATCCAGAGATCTAAGCTATGATATAGTATATGAAAAGGGCGCCATAGGGCGTCTTCAGGAGTACCTGAACACAGATAGAAAGGCGCTGATCCTCACGGACAGCGGAGTACCCAAGGCATATGCGGAAACGGCGGCTTCCTGCTTCAAAGAGGCGAAGATCGTTACCGTGCCTCAGGGAGAGCAGAGCAAATGCATAGATAATTACCTTATGATCTTAAGGGAGATGCTGGAAGCCAACTTTACCAGAAACGACTGTGTGGTAGCTGTAGGAGGCGGCGTCTGCGGAGATCTGGCAGCTTTTGCCGCATCCTGTTATATGAGGGGGGTTGCATTTTACAATATCCCCACCACCGTTCTTGCCATGGTGGATTCATCCATCGGCGGGAAGACTGCAGTGGACTTTGAGGGAGTAAAGAATGTGGTGGGCAGTTTCTATCAGCCTTCTGCCGTTATAATCGACACGGAAGTGCTTAAGACACTGGAGGATCGGCAGGTGAACGCCGGCCTGGCAGAAGCCGTAAAGATGGCGGCCACAAGTGATGCGGAGCTTTTTAAGTATTTAGAGGAATGCGACGATTATATGGCGGACCTTGAGGAGATCATTAAAAGAGCCAATGCCATTAAAAAGGCAGTGGTGGAGGAGGATCCTCAGGAGAAGGGCTTAAGGAAGGTACTGAACTTCGGACACACCGTGGGCCATGCCATTGAAAGCGCGGCGGCGGGAAAGCTTCTTCACGGAGAATGCGTGGCCATCGGAATGATGCTCATGGCATCGGATGAAGTCAAGCCTGTGCTTGAAAAGGTTTTAAAGAAATATCACCTTCCCACCGAATGCGGATTCGATACGGAAGAATTGATCGATATAATGAAGCATGACAAGAAAGCAAATTCAGCCGGCGTAAGCACGGTGCAGGTCAACAGGATCGGAACCTTCGAGTTTAAAAACATGACCTGGGAAGAGCTTTCAAAGATAAACAAGATAAGAGGTTGAACATGAAAAATACCTTTGGATCCAATGTTACGGTCACAATATTCGGAGAGAGCCACGGACCGGCCATAGGCTGTGTCATCGACGGGCTGACTCCCGGAATCCAAGTGGATGAAGAGTTCATAAGGCATATGCTTTCGCGGCGGAGACCCTCGTCTCCCGTGGACACACCGAGAAGAGAGCCTGATAATTACAGCATCTTAAGCGGCGTTTTTAACGGAAAGACCACCGGAACTCCCATTTGTATCATGATACCCAATGAGAATACAAAGAGCGGAGACTATCTGTTCGGACCTGCAAGACCTTCCCATGCGGACTATACGGCGCATATAAAATACAATGGTTTTGAGGATTACCGCGGAGGCGGTCATTTTTCCGGAAGGATCACGGCTGCGCTGGTAGCTGCGGGCGGGATCATCACCCCGGCCTTGAACAGACTGGGCATTTACATTGGAACCCACATTTTTTCCTGCGGCGGTGTACAGGATCTGAGCCTTGGTGATAACGAAAAAGAAATAGAAGAAAACATTAAGGTACTTAACAATAAAATGTTTCCCGTGCTTTCCGATGAAGCGGGAGAAAAAATGACCGCAGCCATAGCGGAAGCAGCAAAGGATCATGACAGCCTGGGAGGCATTATAAAGACAGCCGTTACGGGACTTCCCGCCGGAGTGGGAGAGCCCTGGTTTGACAGTCTGGAAAGTCTTCTTTCTCATGCTCTCTATTCCATAGGTGCGGTAAAGGGAGTGGAATTCGGTAAAGGCTTTGAAGCCGTTTCCATGCAGGGAAGCGAATTTAACGATGCCTTCAAAATGGATGAGGGCAGAGTGGTGACGGTTACAAACAATAACGGCGGCATCAACGGCGGTATCAGTAACGGAATGCCCATTATGTTCAATGTATCGGTAAAGCCCACACCATCTATTTCAAGACCTCAAAAGACTGTGAATTTCCTTACGGGTAAGGAAGAAGAACTGGTGATACAGGGAAGGCACGATCCGGCTATAGTGAGAAGGATCTGTCCCGTTATCGACAGTATCACAGCCATAGTGATCGCCGACGCCCTTGTTACGGGCTTTGGACCACAGGTGCTGGTGAAAGGAAAAGCTTTATGGAATACGGACTTATAGGAGAAAAGCTGGGACACAGTTTTTCTAAGCAGATCCACGGTTCAATAGATGATTATGATTATATCTTACGCGAGATCCCAAGGGGTGAAGTGGAAGGATTTATGAAGAAAAGGGATTTTAAGGGCATAAATGTCACCATCCCTTATAAGGAAACGGTCATCCCCATGCTGGATGAGATAGACGAGACCGCAAGGGGGATAGGAGCCGTAAATACGGTAGTAAACCGTAATGGAAAGCTTACCGGCTATAACACCGATGTTGACGGTATGACAGCCATGATACTCAGGGAAGGCATGGAGCTTAAGGGCAGTAAAGTGTTGATCCTGGGAACGGGAGGCACATCCAAGACCGCAAGATATGTGGCGGGGAAGCTGGGAGCGGAAACAGTCTTAAGAGTTTCCAGAAGCCCCAAGGATGACTGCATTACCTATGAACAGGCCTACAATGAGCACAGTGATGCGGATTTCATCATAAATACCACTCCGGTGGGGATGTATCCGGATACGTTAAAGTGTCCCGTTGATATAGAAAGATTTAAGGATCTGTCAGGTGTGGTGGATGCCATTTTTCATCCCTTACGTTCCAATCTGGTACTTGAAGCACAGGCCCGGGGCATAAAGGCCTGCGGAGGGCTGTATATGCTGGCGGCCCAGGCGGTATATGCCAGAACAAGGTTTTTGGATCTTAAGGAAACGGATGTTAAACTTATTAAAAAAGCATATAACGAAGCGCTGGCAAAGGTCCGAAATGTGATCATGATAGGCATGCCCTCCTGTGGCAAGAGCACAGTGGGAAGGGCTTTGTCAGGTAAGACCGGAGCAGAGTTTAAGGACACGGATGATGTGATCACAAAGAGGATCGGATGCACGATCTCCGACTTCTTTAAAGAAAAGGGTGAGTCTGAATTCAGACGGATAGAGAGCGAAGTTATTTCGGAACTTACCGGGACCGGAGGCAGGATCATAGCCACCGGAGGAGGTGCTGTCCTTAATCCCGAAAACGTTCGGGCGCTTAAGAGGGACGGAATACTCATTTTCCTTGACAGAAAAATAGATAATCTTACTCCCACGGCGGACAGACCCCTGTTGCAGAACAGGGAGATGCTGGAAAAGCTGTTCAGGGAAAGATATGACATATACAAAGCTGCGGCGGATGTGACTATTGATGCCAATAATTCCATAGCAATGAACGTAAAAAAAGTTATGGAGGCAGCGGATCTGGAGCTGACATGAAATTTTTGGTTATAAACGGTTCTAATTTAAATCTTTTGGGCATACGTGAGCCCGACATTTACGGAAAAGCCACTTATAAGGATCTGGTGGACATGATAAGCCGCCATGCTGAGGAAAAGGGCGTGGAGGTCGGTTTTGTCCAGTCCAATCACGAAGGTGATCTGGTGGATGCCATAGGTCAGGCCTACTTCGATAAGGTGGACGGCATCATCATAAATCCCGGAGCATACACTCATACAAGCATAGCCATAATGGATGCGGTAAAGGCTGTTTCCATCCCCACTGTGGAGGTCCACATTTCCAGGATCGACGAGCGTGAGGATTTCAGACAGATAAGCTATATCCGTAAAGCAGCGGTAAAGACCATTGCAGGCTTCGGCTTTGATGGCTATACCATGGCTATGGACTTTTTGACGGATATGTTGGGAGAAAAGGAATGATAGCAAAGCTTTTTAAAAGTGAATTAAAGGGTAAGCTTCCGGCGGTACCTTCCAAAAGCTATGTGCACAGGATGCTGATATGTGCGGCTCTTGCGGACGGTGTATCGGAAATATCCAATTATATTAAAAGCGAAGACATCCTTGCCAGTATCGATTGTATAAAAAGTCTGGGGGCAGAGGTGACCGAGGACAAAGATACGCTTAAGATAAAAGGCTCCGGCAAAAAACAGATCCGGGACGGGTTTTTCAAGTGTCGGGAAAGCGGCAGCACTTTGAGGTTTTTTATCCCCGTGGCAGCTGCAAAGTGCGGATCCTCTGTCTTTAACGGTTCCGAAAGGCTGATGGAAAGAGGAGTGGGGATCTACGAAGATATCCTTCCATCAAAGAATGTCTTTATCACCCGTGGCAATGGCGAGATCCGGGTTAAAGGCGAACTGCAGCCCGGTGTTTATGAGATCCCGGGAAACATTTCCAGCCAGTACATAACCGGCCTTCTCTTTGCCCTTCCCCTTCTCAACGGAGACAGTGAGATAAGGGTGATCCCTCCCGTGGAAAGCAGAGCCTATATAGACATTACCATAGAAGTACTTAAGCAGGCAGGCATATGCATTCGCGAGACGAAAGAAAACACCTTTGAGATAAAAGGAAATGCCGTGTACAGACCCATAAAGGAAAGAGCCGAGGGAGACTGGTCAAATGCCGCGTTCATATATGCCATGAACGGTCTGGGACATGATATAGAGCTGGAAGGCCTTAGAATTGACAGCGTCCAGGGAGACAGGATATGCCTGGATCACTTTAAGACGCTGGATCGGCCCGGAGCGGTGGTGGATATAGGCGGTTGTATAGATCTGGGACCGGTGCTGTTTGCCTACGCGGCGGCTAAGCACGGCGGACGTTTTACGGGAACGGAGAGGCTTAAGATAAAGGAAAGCGACAGAGCAGTGGTTATGGCAGAGGAGCTTAAGAAATTCGGAGTTCAATTGCAGGTTTCGGAGAATGAAGTGATCGTTCCCGAAGGTGGAATAAAAGCACCTGTAGAGACACTGGACGGTCATAACGATCACAGGATAGTAATGGCGCTTTCAGTGCTGCTCACCTTAACGGGCGGAGAGATAACAGGCGCGGAAGCGGTAAAAAAGAGCTACCCCGGCTTTTTTGAAGACTTGAGGAGGATAGGACTTAATGTGGAAATTAACTAAAGACAAGAAGATCCTGATAGTAGGACTGGGACTTTTGGGCGGAAGCTATGCGGAAGCGCTTACAGACCTGGGCTATCATGTGGGAGCAGTGACCAGATCCGAGAGCAGCATCAAATATGCTTTGGATAAGGGGATCATTGCGGAAGGTACCACTGAGATCGATCCGGAATTTATCGGTAAATACGATCTTTTGGTGTTCTGCCTCTACCCCAAGGTTTTCCTTAAGTGGATCACAGACAATCAGAAATACATTAAATCGGGAGCTCTTATAACGGATGTTACGGGTGTCAAGAGAAACGTGGTTTACCCCATTCAGTCCATATTAAGAGAGGATCTGGAGTTTATCGGATCACATCCCATGGCAGGACGTGAAGTTTACGGGGTACAAAATGCCACCAAAGCGATCTTTAAAAACGCCAATTATATTGTAACCCCCACTCTTAAAAATACTCCCGAGGGCATAGAAGCCTGCGAGGAGCTGGGGCGTGAGCTGGGCTTCAGATCCGTAAAGACCCTGAGTCCGGAGCAGCATGATGAGATGATAGGTTTCCTTTCACAGCTCACCCATTGCATTGCGGTATCTCTTATGGTATGTAAGGATTCCGAGAGTCTGGTGGATTATACCGGAGATTCCTTCAGGGATCTCACCAGGATCGCCAAGATCAACGAGAGCATGTGGACCGAATTGTTTTACATGAATAAGGACGAACTGCTTCTTCAGATGGAACTTTTTGAGGAGAAGTTTAACATATTAAAAGAGGCCATCCGTAAGGAAGACACGGAGAGGATCCATGAGATCATGAGACTTTCAACGGAAAAAAGAAAGTTATTTGATAAAAAATGAAAAGAATTGAAAGGATGAAGATATAATGAATGCAGAATTTGTAAAGAGATTGCCCTCGGTGCAGGACATAAAAGCCATGTATCCCGTATCGGAGGAACTGGCTGAAAAGAAGAAGGAAAACGATAAGGCGGTACAGGATATTATTACCGGTAAGTCCGATAAACTGCTTCTTATTATCGGACCCTGCTCGGCAGACAGGGAAGATGCGGTTATCGAGTACATCACAAGACTCAGAGGAGTACAGGATAAGGTTAAGGACAAGATCGTTATCGTGCCCAGGATCTACACCAACAAGCCCAGAACCACAGGAGACGGCTACAAGGGCATGCTCCATCAGCCCGATCCCAACGGAGCTCCCGACATGCTTAAAGGCCTCCTTGCTATCCGTAAACTTCATCTGGAAGCTCTCAGACAGACAGGACTTTCAAGCGCCGATGAAATGTTATATCCCGAAAACCATCAATATCTTTCGGATCTTTTAACCTATGTGGCTGTAGGTGCAAGATCGGTTGAGAACCAGCTTCACCGTCTCACCGCCAGTGCCCTGGATATTCCTGTGGGAATGAAGAACCCCACCAGCGGAGACATCTCGGTCATGATCAATTCCATCATAGCCGCAAGTCATCCTCATGATTTCGTATATTCCGGATGGGAAGTAAAGAGTAAGGGTAATCCTATGGCACACGCCATTCTCAGAGGATCCCTCAGCAAATCCGGTCGTTCCCTTCCCAATTATCATTACGAGGACTTAAGAAGTCTTCATGAAACCTGTGTTAAAGCAGGCCTTGACGGTTGTGCGGCAGTCATAGACTGCAATCATTGCAATTCCGGCAAGATGTTTGAGGAACAGATCCGTATCGCAAAGGAAGTTCTTCACAGTACCAGATACTCCGAAGAAGTCTGCAGGATGGTCAAGGGTCTTATGATAGAGTCCTATCTTGAAGACGGCTGTCAGAAGCCTGACGGCGGCGTTTACGGTAAGTCCATCACCGATCCCTGCCTGGGCTGGGAAAAGACAGAGAGACTGATCCTTGAGCTTGCGGACCTCAGATAGGTCTGATCTATATAAGTACAGTTATAAGAAATAATTATGATATTCTTAGTGATTTTTTTATCAAATGTGATAGAATAAGAATGTTGTGATGAAGCGAGTCCGAAAGGATCCGTGGATCAAGACCGTTAAGGTAATTTAATCTTTATGTAGGAGAGTGTTGATATGGTAAAAGCTATAGTCGGAGCCAATTGGGGCGATGAAGGAAAAGGTAAGATCACTGATATGCTTGCTCAGGATGCGGACATTATCGTTCGTTTTCAGGGCGGCGCTAATGCGGGACACACTATCGTAAACAAGTACGGTAAGTTTGCCCTTCACACTTTGCCTTCCGGTGTTTTCTACGATCACACCACCAGCATTATCGGAAACGGTGTTGCGTTGAATGTGCCGAAGCTTTTTGAAGAAGTGAAGAGCATTACGGATAAGGGAGTTCCCATGCCGAAACTTCTTGTTTCCGACAGAGCTCAGATGGTAATGCCTTACCACATTGATTTTGATAGATTTGAAGAGGAGAGACTGGGAAAGAATTCCTTCGGTTCCACCAAGTCCGGTATTGCTCCTTTCTATTCCGATAAGTATTCCAAGATAGGTTTCCAGGTTTCGGAGCTTTACGGGGATACCGAAAGCCTTAAGGCCAAGATCGCAAGAGTCGCGGAGATCAAGAATGCCATGCTGGTAAATCTTTATCACAAGCCCGCTCTTGATGAGAAGGACCTCTTCAATACTCTTATGGAGTATAAGAAGATGCTGGATCCTTTTGTATGTGATACAAGTGCTTTCCTTTGGAAGGCTCTTAAGGAGGGCAAGACTGTTCTTCTTGAGGGACAGCTGGGCTCACTTAAAGATCCCGACCACGGTATCTATCCCATGGTTACATCTTCTTCCACCCTGGCAGCTTACGGTGCCATCGGTGCGGGAGTTCCTCCCTATGAGATCAAGCAGATCGTTACTGTCTGCAAGGCTTACTCTTCTGCAGTTGGCGCAGGTGCTTTCGTTTCCGAGATCTTCGGTGATGAGGCAGATGAACTGAGACGCAGAGGCGGAGACGGCGGTGAGTACGGTGCAACCACAGGAAGGCCCAGAAGAATGGGATGGTTCGACTGCGTTGCAAGTAAGTACGGCTGCCGCATCCAGGGAACCACAGATGTGGCTTTCACAGTGCTTGACGTTCTGGGCTATCTTGATGAGATCCCGGTTTGCGTAGGCTATGACATCGACGGTGAAGTTACTACAGACTTCCCTACAACGGTAATGCTTGAAAAGGCTAAGCCCGTTCTTAAGAAGCTTCCCGGCTGGAAGTGTGACATCAGAGGCATCAAGAAGTACGAAGATCTTCCCGAGAACTGCCGTAACTACATCGAGTTCGTGGAAAAGGAGATCGGCTTCCCCATCACAATGATCAGCAACGGCCCCGGAAGAGACGACATCATCTACAGAAATAAATAATTATATAGTAAACACACTAGCTTAAGAATAGGGAAAAACAGTTCCCGAACAACGAAAAACCCGCAGGCAATCGCCTGCGGGTTTTTCTGAACAGCTATCGAAATAAAGTCAGTTATCAATAATTTAGATTTAGGTTTTCGGATAAAACTTAGAAAATACCTTCTGCCATCATTGCATCAGCAACCTTCTGGAAGCCTGCAACGTTAGCACCGAGAACGAGATTTCCGGGCTGGCCGTACTCTGCGGCAGCTGCAGCGGACTTGGCATAGATGTTCTCCATGATGCCCTTAAGCTTCTCATCAACGCGTTCGAAGGTCCAGCTTGTACGCTCGGAGTTCTGTCTCATCTCAAGCTCGGAGGTAGCTACGCCGCCGGCATTTGCAGCCTTTGCGGGTCCGAAGAGAACCTTGTTCTGAAGGAAGTAGCTGACAGCCTCTTTTGTGCTGGGCATGTTAGCACCTTCCGCAACAACCTTACATCCGTTCTTAACAAGAGCCTTAGCGGACTCTTCGTCAAGTTCGTTCTGAGTAGCGCAAGGAAGAGCGATATCGCAGGGAACTGTCCAAACGCCCTTGCAACCCTCATGATATTCTGCATTGGGATGGGTCTCAAGATACTCCTTGATCCTTCCTCTCTTAACCTGCTTGATCTGCTTAACGGTTTCGAAATCAACACCGTCCTTATCAACGATGTAACCGTTGGAATCGCTGAGTGTGATAACCTTTGCACCCAGCTCTGTAGCCTTAACAAGAGCATACTGAGCTACGTTACCGCTACCGGAAATGACTACTGTCTTGCCCTGGAAGGACATGTTGTTAGCCTTGAGCATAGCGTTTGTGAAATAGCAAAGACCGAAGCCTGTAGCTTCTGTACGAGCCAGGGAACCACCGAAGGAGATACCCTTACCTGTAAGAACGCCGGACTCGGATGCACCGCGGATGCGGAGGTACTGACCATAGAGATAACCGATCTCACGGCCGCCTACACCGATATCACCTGCGGGAACGTCAACGTCGGGACCGATGTGACGATAAAGCTCTGTCATGAAGGCCTGGCAGAAACGGAGAACTTCCATGTCTGACTTGCCCTTGGGATCGAAATCGCTTCCGCCCTTACCGCCACCGATAGGAAGGCCTGTAAGGCTGTTTTTAAAGATCTGTTCGAAGCCCAGGAACTTAAGAGTACCTTCCCAAACTGAGGGATGGAATCTTAATCCGCCCTTGTAGGGACCGATAGCAGAGTTGAACTGCACACGGAAACCGCGGTTGATCTGTACTTTGTTGTTGTCATCTACCCAGGCTACACGGAACTTGATGATACGATCGGGCTCTGTGATACGCTCGATGATACCCATCTTTTCGTACTCGGGATGTCTTTCGATAACGGGCTCAAGTGATTCGAGAACTTCGCTCACTGCCTGGAAGAACTCTGTTTCACCGGGATTTCTCTTGGTTACGCTGTCCATAACTCTTTTTAAATACTCATTTGTCAACATAGCTTTGCTCCTTTGCTGAAAAAATAAAAAAGGGGCAGACTTATCCTGTAAGTCTGCGACCCCTTTGTCGCTTTAATGTATGAATGGATTTTACACCATTTTTCAACAATGTCAAGTGGTAAAGTGAAAAATTAATTATTATTTCTTCTTTATTATAATATAAGATGGGTGTTATTACTAAAACACTGTAAATAAGCCGCTTTCAAAACCGTTAAGCCAGTACACCCAGTACAACACCTATGAGGATCACTCCTGCACAGAAGAGGCGATAGGCCACATTCTTTTCCTTAAAGACAAACTTTCCGGCCAGGATCGTAACGATGGTACCGGTCTGTTTGATAAGGGTCATTACCGTAACCTTGCTTGCGGGATCTCCGTTGGCTATAAAAAGTGCCTTGTCCGCAGCCACAAACAAAATGGCCAGAGCCCAGATCCAGCCGTTCTTCCAGACCGAGGAACCGATCTTTGTGCGGGTTATGACTACGTAGAGAAGATAATATATCACCAGGAAGAGCATATACCAGAATTGAAGCTGGCTGCTGTTCATGCCCTTCATAAGGATCTTGTCCAGAGTACCGGAGACTGCATTTAAAATGCAGGAGGCAAAGGCCAGAAGCACATATATCCAGGTCTTCGAGCTGTCATTGGGAACAGAGGATCTCACCTTTTCCATGGCTTTTCCGGATTCCAGCATTTCCTTCATTTCTGCCCGCTTAATGAACCCGGGCTTGAATTTAAGAAGGATAAGACCCAAAAGCACGATGGCAAGGCCCAGGATGTGCATCCCGTTCATGGTCTCGTGAAGCACCACAACGCCAAGCAATGTGGCAAACAGCACTCTTGACAGATCCAATACGCCGTACATGCTTATGGGGAGATGATCGATGGCCTTAAAACTGCAGATCCAGGCGATGAATATGCAAAAGGATTTAACAGCTATCCATGCATATTGTCCGGCAGCAAGTCCGCCGGCGTTTCCGGCCTGGGGGATACAAAAGACAAATGACAGAAGAGTGTAAATTACCAGAACTTCTATCACGGAATTCGTTTTAAGAGCTTTTTTCTTTATTGCTTCACGGGCGCCCTTTACAACACCGTAAAACAAAACCAGTAACATCCACATATTTAAAACCTTTCAAAACATAATGAGCTTAGGTCGCAAATAAAAGTAAAAACGCCAAACAGAATACCACAAAAAATTAAAATAGAAAACCCATAAGTTTTAAAACTGGAAAAATATCTTTCTTTGTTGTATCATAGGGTTCATTGAAAAAGTTGTACAACAGTAAAAACGGAGAACAAAATGAATCTACTCACAGCAGAACATCTTTCCCATTCATATACATCGAAAAAACTTCTGGATGATGCTTCCTTCAGCCTTAACGAAGGGGAAAAGGTGGGGATCATCGGAGTGAACGGAACAGGTAAGTCCACGCTTTTAAAGATACTGGCAGGGCTTCTTACACCTGATGAAGGCACGGTAACAAAGGGGACCGGCCTTAAGACGGGCTTTCTGCCCCAGACTCCCTTGTTTGAGGAGGGAGCAACGGTGCTGGAAGCTGCCATGAGCGAATGTCCGAAAGAAGACTGTTCAAGAATGGAGCCGGAAGCAAAAAAGATGCTTACAAAGCTGGCGATAACTGGCTTTGATCAAAAGATAGACGAGCTTTCGGGAGGTCAGAGAAAGAGAGTGGCACTGGTCAGGACTTTTCTTTCGGAAGCGGATATTCTGATATTGGACGAGCCCACCAACCATCTGGACAGTTCCATGGCAGAGTGGCTGGAATACTATCTGAACGACCTTAAGGCCGCGATCATCATGATCACCCATGACCGTTATTTTCTGGACAGCGTTGCGGGCAGGATAGTAGAACTGGATCATGGAAAACTTTACAGTTATGATGATAACTATCTGGGCTACCTTGCCTTAAAGGAGCAGAGAAAAGCCTATGAAAATGCGGCGGAGAGAAAACGCCAATCCATTTTAAGGACAGAGATCCAATGGATGATGAGAGGCGCAAGGGCCAGATCCACCAAGCAGAAAGCTCACATAGAGAGATATGAGAACTTGAGAGATGTGGAACCGCCGAAGCGTGATGTGGAGGCCGGCTTTAACGAACTCAGTTCTCAAATGGGGAAGACCTTATCCTCACGCATGGGAAATACTACCATAGAACTGGAACATATAAGCAAAGCCTACGGAGACAAGATCCTTATAAAGGATTTTTCCTATATCTTTTTAAAAAATGACAGAGTGGGTATCATTGGCGCCAACGGCTGCGGCAAGTCCACATTGCTGAAGATCATTAACGGTGTTACGGAGCCGGATTCCGGAAATGTTAAGATAGGGCAGACGGTAAGCATAGGCTTTTTCTCTCAGGAAAACGAGAGTCTGGACGAAAACATGAGAGTGATAGACTATGTGAGAGAAGGGGCGGAAGTCATAAATACCACCGAGGGGAGGATCACGGCATCTCAGATGCTGGAGAGATTCCTCTTTCCCGCTGACATGCACTATGCACTTATTTCAAGACTTTCCGGAGGGGAAAAGAGAAGGCTGATCCTTTTAAGGATACTCATGACAGCCACCAATGTGCTGTTCCTGGACGAGCCCACCAACGATCTGGACATAGAGACCCTTACGATCCTGGAGGATTTTCTGGATCATTATACCGGTATCGTGGTCACGGTTTCCCACGACAGGTATTTTTTGGACAGGGTGGTGAACAGGATATTTGCCTTTGAAGAAGGAGGGCAGATAAAGCAATATGAGGGCGGCTATACCGATTTTCTGCAAAAGTCGGGCGGGTTGGCTGCTTCCGTAAATGATAAGAAGAGTAATGTAAAAAACAGCGGTTCGGAATCGGTGAATACCTGGAAGACTGCTCCCAAAAAGGCCAAATTCTCATACAAGGAACAGAGAGAATACGAGACCATAGAGGGAGAGATAGAAACTCTTGAGAAAAAGATAGAAGAGGTCACGGCCGAAGCAGAAAAGAACACCAGCAATTACGGCAGATTGATGGAGCTTAATGAAACAAAGGAAAAACTGGAGGAAGAACTTCTCAACAAGATGGAAAGATGGGAATATCTGGAGGATCTGGCAAAGAAGATTCAAAACGGTGAATAAAACAAGCCCGTTCTCAAAAATGAGAGCGGGCTCTTAAATTTATCTGTCTTAAAGTTAATGGATCTCAATAGTGTAACTCTTTTCGGTTTTTCCGCCGGGTTCGCAGGCCAGAGAAAGAGGCTTGTCCTTAAATTCTCCTTTAAAGCCCTTGGGATCCGGGATACCGTACCAGGGTTCTATGCAAATAAAAGGTGCATCCTTGCCTGTGGGAGACCAGATGCCCAGAGCGGGGGTCTCAAAACGCACGGTAACAAGTCTGGTGCCGTTTTTGTCAAGAAGTTCGGCTTCATCTGCCTGACGGCCGTCGAGAATAAAGGCATCATTATCAAAGGTATGATGCTCATAGAGGAGTCTGCCGTCATTCAGCTTTACCGTAGATCTCTCACCCGTGAGGGTGCCTGCGGCATACCCCAGGTTTTCGAAATAATCAAGTCTTCTGCCGTCTTTAAAGAGTCTGACACTGGAATTGCAAGGCTCGCAGCAAAATGCCGGATGAGCTCCGATGGAGAAATACATGGTTTCCGCACCGATGTTTATGACCCTCCAGGATATGGTCAGACGATTCTTTATGAGGACATATTCGATCCGGAGTTCGAAATCGAAGGGATAAAGCTTTTTTGTCTCTTCGGATGAACGTAAGTAAAAGATACAGCTGCTTTCTGTTTTTTCCAGAAGTTTAAAGTCGGTGTCTCTGGCAAAACCGTGCTGAGACATGGAGTATTCCTGGCCGCTTATCCTGATGGTCTTGTTATTAAGAGCTCCCACTATAGGAAAGAGCACAGGTGATGACCTGGGCCAAAACTCAGGATCCGCAGGGAATATATATTCCGTTTCATCCTTTTTAAAACTTTTTAGTTCTGCGCCGTGATAACTTATAACGCAAGAGTAGTTCCCACTTTTGATCTTAACATTCATACAGTCCTTTTCCACCCCTTTTTGTGTATCAACCGATATTACTTCAGCTTCATTCTGTTCTACCATGATATTATTTCAGCGCCTTCTTCCGTAACGAGTACTTGAATTTCCCATTGCGCTGACGGCAATCCGTCGTCAGTGTAGACTTCCCAGTCATTTTCGTCGGTAATGAATATGCCTTCCTTACCCATGTTTACCATTGGCTCGATGGTGAACATAAGACCGGGGGCAAGAAGCATGTCCGTTCCCCGCTTCGTATGGTAACCAACCCAAGGATCTTCATGGAATTCGTTTCCGACTCCGTGACCGCCTATTTCGCGGACGATGGTGAATCCGTTCTTATATGCATGGTCGTGTACTGCCTGTCCCATATCGCCAAGAAATCCCCATGGCTTGACGGCTTGGAATCCAAGCTCTACACACTCTTTGGTTACTTGCACCAGACGCCTTACTTCCGGATCCACATCGCCTATGCAGAACATTCTTGAGGAATCGGAGTAGGCACCGTTCAGAATAGTGGAGCAGTCCACATTGATAATGTCACCGCTCTTAAGAACTACTTTATCCGAAGGGAAACCGTGACACACTTGATCGTTTACGGAAGTGCATACACTGAAAGGAAAACCTTCGTAGTTCAAAGGGGCGGGAATGCCACCCATCTTTGTGGTCATATCATAGACTATCCTGTCGATCTCAGCTGTTGTCATTCCTTCTTTTATCACGTCCTGGATATAGTCGAGAACGGCAACATTGATCTTGGCGCTTTCTTTGATGCGTTTGATCTGTTCCGGGGTCTTGATGAGATTTCTTCCCGGAACTTTATGATGAAGAAGACGTATCTTCTTTATCTTCTGATCGAAGGCCTTGTGGCAGTTACAGTACATTTTACCGCTCCCGCACCAGCAAGGGCCGTCATCTTTAAATTTTATTGACATAAATACACTCTTTCTTGTTGGATTTTCTCCCATCATCTACTTTACTCCAGAATCGTGCATTTGGCAAGAAAAAAGTGTGGAATGAAGGGAATGAAGGACGTAGAAATAACCTGCAGAAACAAAAACTCCGCCGGATGAGGATCCGACGGAGGGAAAGGAAACAATAACAGTAAATGATATATCAGAATCTTATCTCGGAAAGCTTTACGGGACGACCTTCATCAAGGGACTTTTTGGCTGCCTTCGCGATCAGTACGGGCTGGAGACCGTCGTTGATGTCAACGGGAACATCGCCCTTGCCTTCACAGGCATCACAGAACAGGGAAACCTCCTTGGAGAAGGATGCCATGTAACGCTCCAGGAAGAAGTAAAGAGGCTTCTCGCCGGTAACTCCCGACTCGGTGCTGATAACAGCGGTGGAAGGTGCATCGTTGGTAACCGCTACCTGCCCCTTGGAACCGAAGACCTCGGCTCTCTGATCGTAGCCGTAAGCTGCCTTACGGGAATTATCGATGACCGCAAGGGCTCCGTTCTTAAGCTTCATGGTGATGATCGCCGTATCTATATCTCCACATTCCTTAATGGCGGGATTTACAAGACATGCACCGTTGGCATATATTTCCTCTACGTCGCTGCCTGAGAGATAGCGCACCATATCGAAATCATGGATTGTCATATCCAGGAAAATGCCGCCGGAAACCTTTACATAGTCGAGAGAAGGAGCGTCGGGATCCCGGGAGGTGATCTTAACAACGTGAACATCTCCGATCTTACCTGCCTTAACAGCTTCTCTCACCGCTTCAAAATTGTGATCGAAACGACGGTTAAAGCCCACCTGAAATTTAAGACCCGTTCCTTTTAAAGCTTCCATTACTTCCTTGATCTTTGCAAGATCCTGAGAAATGGGTTTTTCGCAAAAGACGTTCTTTTTTGCCTTTATGGCTTCGATCGCGATATCCGCATGAGTATTGGTGGAAGAGCAGATGAGCACTCCGTCTATCTCCGGATTATTAAGTATATCATGATAATCCCTGGACACGTTCTTTATACCCAGACCTCTTGCCCAGGCAGCGGTATCGTCGCTCATAAAAGGGTCCGCAATGGAAAGGACCTCTGCATTTTTAATATTGTAGGTGATGCTCTCGGCATGTACTTTTCCAATCCTGCCGGCACCGATGATACCCAATTTTACCATAGTTACATCCTCCGTTATATATAGTCCTGATTCTTGGGGCCTTGCCCGATGAAGGTACTTGATAAAAGATTAGCACCTTTTTATTAAATCAAGTGCATTATACCACCCGAACAAACACAATTCAACAACTAAATTTACAAAAAGTTACTTTCTTTTGTTGATTTTTATGAAATTTTGATGTATAAATTATAGTTGACAAATGATATGCCCGAAAAAAAGAGCTTGGGTGAGCCCGGAAAAGGAAGGGTCACTTTATATAAATAAGGGAGGAACTTATAATGGCTATGAAGAGTTACAGGATAAGCAGGATGGAGCAGTACATCATCGACAAGGAACATGTGTCCATGGAAGAGCTATGCAGGGTTTTTGATATTTCCATAAATACATGCCGCCTTGATGTGGCGGAACTTTGTTCCAAGGGGACCATCAAAAAGGTGTACGGCGGTGTATCCAGCATCAAGGAGAATTCGCTGATACCCTTTGAACAGCGTAAAATGACCAATTCCAACATTAAAAAGGAGATAGGCCGAGAGGCAGCGGAGATCGTGGAGGACGGTGATATCATCTTCATTGATTCCGGATCCACCACCATGTACATCCTTGATTATCTGACGGATAAAAAGAATGTGACGGTGATCACCAATAACTTAAATGCCATCGTGAGAGGCGTCCAGCTGCCGGATGTGCAGATCTTCTGCCTTCCCGGAACTCTGGACAGGAGGACGAATTCCTTTGTCACATCGGATACGGCAAAAACTCTGGCCAGATTCAATATAAAGAAGGCCTTTATAGCAACGGCAGGCATATCCGAACTCGGCGACGTTTCCAATTCATCTCCTCTGGAGTTCGAGGTGAAGAGAGCGGCCATGGCCCATTCGGCTAAGAAATATCTGGTGGCGGATTCCTCCAAATACGGTAAGAGTTCACTTTTAAATTTTACCACCCTCGGAGAAATGGATGCTTTCTTTACCGATGATGCCATCGACAGAAAAGCGGCCATTTATTGCGAACAGAATAAGGTTCGCCTCGTTACGGCATGTAAGGGCGAAAAAAGATAATATCAGGCGTTCCACATTAAACCTACCAATTTTTCGGGAAAAATGACATTGACCTGTCTGGGAAAAGATGATAGATTTATCATAAATCTAACAAAAATGCACCAACCTTATCACAAAAATGTGATAAGGTTGAAAGGAGAAGATAATGTCACTGGTACCTATGAAAGATATATTGCTTCGGGCCGAAGCAGGTGGTTATGGTGTGGGCGCTTTTTCTGTGGCAGATATGGAGATGATACTTGGAGCTGTGAAAGCTGCGGAGGAACTTCAAGTCCCCATGATATTACAGATAGCTCAGGTCAGGCTGCCCTTTTCGCCCCTGGATAAGATAGCACCCATGATGATAGCTGCGGCAAAGAATGCAAGTGTTCCCGTGGCGGTTCATTTTGACCATGGACTGGATGTGCAGACCATCGGACAGGCACTGGATCTGGGCTTCACATCCGTAATGATAGATGCTTCCAAACTTTCCATAGATGAAAATATAAAGATCACAAGTGAAGTAAGAAAGATGGCTGACAGATATAACGCCAGCGTGGAAGCGGAAGTGGGACAGCTGGGAGTTTCCGAGGACGGTACGGGAGATGCTTCCCGGATACATTCCGATCCAAAGGAGGTAAAAAGGCTGTACGAAGAGACCGGAGTGGATGCCATAGCCCTTTCCATAGGAAATCAGCACGGTTTTTACAAGGCAGCTCCCAAATTGAATTTTGAGATCCTTGAGGAAGCAAACAGTCTGGTACCTGTTCCTCTGGTGCTTCACGGAGGTTCGGGGATAAGCGATGAGGACTTCAGAAAGTGCATTTCACTGGGGATCACCAAGATAAACGTGGCAACAGCCACCTTCAGTGCGGTGAAGGATGCGGCCAGGAACTATCTGGAGGGAGAAAAGACGGACTATTTTTCCTTAAGCGATTCCATGATGAAGGGTGCATACGAAAACATAAAAAGACATATGCAGGTTTTTTCAATGAATAAGGAAATATAAAAGACGGGAGGAGATCAGATGGGATATATAGAATTTGATAAAAACAGAAGGTTTGACATAGTCCCTTTGGGGAGAGCGGCCATAGATCTTAATCCGACGGACTATTACAAGCCTTTGAACGAGAGCACCACCTTTAAAAAGTACCTGGGCGGTTCTCCGGCCAATATAGCGGTGGGAATGGCAAGACTCGGTAAAAAGGTGGGCTTTATAGGGAAAGTATCCGACGATCAGTTCGGAACTTTTATAGAAAACAGATTCAGATCGGAAGGAATAGACGTTTCCGGTCTGGTAAGAGCAAAAAACGGTGAGAAGCTGGGACTTACCTTTACCGAGATAAAAAGCGAAACGGAAAGCAGTATCCTCATGTACCGTGATGCCATAGCGGATCTGGAACTGGATGTTACCGAGATAGACGAGGGATACATTAAGAACAGTGCTTCTCTTCTTATATCGGGGACGGCACTTGCAAAAAGCCCCTCAAGGGAAGCGGCCCTTAAGGCTCTTCGTTTCGCTAAGAGAAACGGTACCGTGGTCATCTTTGATATAGACTACAGACCCTATTCCTGGAAAAACGAAGATGAGATCTCGATCTATTATTCCACAGTCGCAAGAGAGGCGGATATCATCCTGGGATCTCGTGAAGAGTTTGATCTGACCGGAAAACTCATATGTCCGGGAATGAATGATGAAGAGACTGCACGGTACTGGCACAAATGCGGAGCAAAGATCGTAGTTATAAAGCACGGTAAAGAAGGCTCCACAGCCTATACGGATGACGGGAACAATTATTCCATAAAGCCTTTCCCCGTAAAGCTTTTAAAGAGCTTCGGCGGCGGGGACGGATATGCTTCCGCTTTCCTTTACGGCCTTATGGAGGGCTGGGACATTCAGGATTGTCTTGAATTCGGCAGTGCCGAAGCGGCCATGCTGGTGGCAAGTCATGCTTGCTCCGAGGATATGCCGGGAGTAGAGGCGGTGAAGGCTTTTATAAAAGAAGAAAAAGAGCAATACGGTGAGATGGTGGCAAGAGGATAAAGGATCACGGGAGGAAACAGATAATGAGCATGTTTGAAAGACCTGAGTTTGATAAAAACGGTGTAAAACAGGTATCGACGGAAGACTCCGATATGATGATGGATATAAAGGTCTTTAAGATGAAAAAAGGGGACAGCCTTAAGTTTGAAGACAGAAAAGATGAAACTGCCATCCTTTTGACGGAGGGAAAGGTGATATATGCCTGGGAAGGAAAGAAGGAGCAGGCTTCAAGAAAGAACGTATTTGAAGAGCCGCCCTATTGCCTTCACATGAGCAGGGGAAAAACAGCAGAAGTGATCGCAGAAGCCGATTCCGAGATTATTGTCCAAAAGACGGGGAATGAAAGAGAGTTTGCCACCAGATTTTATACACCCGAAGATAATAAGATAGAGCTCATGGGAGCAACCCAGTGGGAGGGTACGGCAAAACGTGAAGTCCTTACCGTATTTGATTATCAGAACGCACCCTATTCCAATATGGTCATAGGGGAAGTGATCACCAAGGCCGGCAGATGGTCCAGCTATGTGCCCCATTCCCACAGACAGCCCGAGGTATATTATTATAAATTTGAAAAGCCTCAGGGCTTCGGAGCTGCTTTTATAGGAGACAATGTTTTTAAATCCCGGGACGGAAGCTGCGTAAAGATCCCGGGTGGTCTCACTCATCCCATGGCTGCGGCTCCGGGATACAACATGTATTATTGCTGGATGATAAGGCATCTGCCCAACGATCCCTGGACCACAAGGGACAACGATCCGGAACATGTATGGCTTTTGAACGAATAAAGGAGAAGACTATGGGAACTGTTAATCTTACGGTAGGACAGGCGCTGGTGCGCTTCCTTGATAATCAGTATGTTTCCTTTGACGGAGTGGAATCCAAGTTTGTGGAAGGTGTGTTCACTATTTTCGGACACGGTTTTGTGCTTGGACTCGGACAGGCACTGGAAGAAGATCCCGGAAACCTTAAGGTGTTCCAGGGGCGGAATGAACAGGGTATGGCCCATGCGGCAGCGGGCTTTGCAAAACAGAATAACAGAAGAAAGATCATTGCCTGTGCGTCATCCATAGGACCGGGTGCGGCAAATATGGTTACCGCTGTGGCGGATGCCACAGCCAACAGCCTACCTCTCCTCGTGTTTACGGGAGATGCCTTTGCCACGAGACAGCCGGATCCGGTGCTTCAGCAGGTGGAACAGCCCTGGGATCTGAACCTTACCACCAGTGATGCTTTTAAGCCTGTATCAAGATATTGGGACAGGATAGCCCGTCCGGAGCAGCTTATGAGCGGCATGATAAATGCCATGAGAGTACTTACCGATCCGGAAATGACCGGAGGAGTGTGCATATCTCTGCCCCAGGATGTACAGGGAGAGCGTTTTGACTGGCCGGAGGAGTTTCTGGCAAAAAGAGTGCTGAAGATCACAAGAAGAATTCCGGCAGAGGAAGAACTGACCGACGCGGTAGAACTTATTAAAAAGAAGAGCAGACCTCTGGTGATCGCAGGCGGCGGTGTCAGATATTCGGAAAGCGGAGATGCCTTACTTGAATTTTGTAAGAACTTTAATATACCTTATGCAGAAACACAATCCGGAAAAAGCGCAACGGGAAGTGAAAATCCTTACAACCTGGGAGGACTGGGAGTAACGGGCAATCTTTCCGCCAATATGATGGCAAGAAAGGCAGATCTCATCATAGGCGTGGGCACAAAGCTTTCGGATTTTACCACCGGTTCAAAGGAACTGTTTGCGGATCCCGATGTGGATTTCCTGTGGATCAACGTATCGAGATATCACAGCCTGAAAATGAACGGACAGCCCTTGGTAAGTGATGCCAAGGCAGCACTTTTAAAACTTACGGATCGCCTTAAAAAGGAAAAATACCTGAGCGGTTACAGGAATGAGATAAGTGAAGCGAGGGCCGTATGGAAGAAGGAAATGGAGTTCCTTACTTCTACGGAATACAATGCGGATTACAAGCCTCTCATAAAGGCCATGGAGCCCGGAGTACTTGAGGAGTTTAAAAAGGTCACAGGCGGTGTCATCACTCAGACAGCTGCCATTGGCCTTATAAGAGAAAAAATAGAAAAGGATGCCGTTATCTGCGCCGCTTCCGGAAGCCTTCCGGGGGATCTTCAAAGAATGTGGACCACGGAAGAAAAGGATTCCTACAACATGGAATACGGATACTCCTGTATGGGCTGGGAAATAGCCGCAGCCTTCGGAGCGAAGCTGGCAAGACCGGAACAGCAGGTATATGCCATGGTGGGAGACGGAGCTTTTATGATGCTCCATTCGGAACTGGCCACTTCCTTACAGGAGAAGAAAAAGATCATCGTGCTGCTTTTTGACAATTGCGGTTTCGGATGTATCAATAATCTTCAGATGAGTAACGGCATAGGCTCTCTCGCTACCATGTTCCGTTACAGAAAAGAGGATAAGCTGGACGGAGATCTTATTTACACCGACTTTGCTATGATTGCAAGAGGATACGGCTGCAAGGGCTATACAGCCACCACCATGAAGGAATTGGAAGACGCTTTGGAGGCAGCAAAGAAGGATGAAGTTTCTGCTCTGATCGATATAAAGGCTATGCCAAAGACCATGACCGACGGCTATCTTTCCTGGTGGAATGTAGGCCTGGGAGATTCTTTCTCCAATGACAAGATCCATAAAGCATATGAAAACCGTATGGATCATCTGGATAAGGCAAGAAAATTTTAGGAACTGCAGATAAATGGCAGAAAAGTAAATATAATCGAAACATGACAATAAATAAGTGATATTTGTTGTACTTTTTTTGATAATATGATGAGTAAGTTCCAATTATTTCCTAATTTTTTTTATAAGAACAGTGGACTTTTCATCGTGCTCGGTCAAAAAATACAGCAAAAAAACTGTACTCTAAAAAAACAATTGAAAGGACACGACGGTTATGTTTAGCAAAGATAAGGTAAAATTGGGGATTGCTCCGATCGGATGGACGAATGATGATATGCCTGCTCTCGGAGGAGAAAACACCTTCGAGCAGTGCGTCAGCGAAATGGCACTTGCGGGATTTACCGGCTGTGAAGTGGGAAATAAGTATCCCAAGGATACGGCGGTTCTTAAGGAAGCGCTTGAACTCAGAGGGATGAGGATAGCCAGCAAATGGTTCTCTTCCTTTTTGGTCACAAAACCCTACGAAGAGACCGAACGGGAGTTTATTAAGGAACTTGATTATCTTGAGGCAATGGGAGCCGACAGAATAAATGTATCCGAACAGAGTTATTCCGTTCAGGGAAATGAAGCTCTTTCCATTTTTGATAACAAGGTACATTTTACGGAGGATGAATGGCAGAAAATGTGCACCGGTCTTAACAGGCTGGGAAAAGTTGCAAAGGAGAGAGGTTTTAAGCTTTGCTTCCATCATCACATGGGGACCGGGGTACAGACCATAGAAGAAACAGCACGTATGCTGGATGATACGGATCCGGAGCTGGTATATCTCTGTTATGATACGGGACACTTTACATTTTCCGGTGAAGATCCCACTTATATATTAAAGAATTATCCCGAAAGGATCGGGCATGTGCATCTTAAGGATGTTCGCCCGGATGTTCTTAAAAAAGCTACCGAAGGCCGCTGGTCTTTCCTTAAAGCAGTCAGAGAGGGGACATTCACAGTGCCCGGAGACGGTTGCGTGGATTTTGATGCGGTATTTGCGGAACTGGAGAAAATGGACTATACGGGATGGTTTCTGGTGGAAGCCGAGCAGGATCCTGCTAAGGCAAATCCCCTTAAATATGCGATCATGGCCCGCAAGTTCATTGCGGAGAAGACGGGGCTGTAAAGGGGAGGAGTAAAGCCGGTCTCAGGTAAGAAGATGGAGGATTGTTTATGAAGATGATGGAAAAGGTTAAGGGTTCCGTGAAGAACGCGTCGAGTTCAATGAAAAAAGCTGCGGGATCGATGAAGAAGATTGCAGGAAATGTAAAGAAGACGGCAGTAAGCGCATCGGCTGAGACAAAGACAAGGATCACGAAGAGCATAAGGGCAAAGCTTCTTTTAAGCTTCCTGGTGCCTGTGCTTCTGGTCATGGTTCTGGGAATCAGTTCATATGAAAAATCGAAGGCAGCCCTTATCGACAGCTTCAGGAATACGGCAAAATCCACCATCGAATCCACCGGTAACTATTTCGACCTTGTTACTAAAATTGTGGAATCCAAGGCTGAACAGGTGCTGAGCGTAAACAGCCTGAATTCATATTTCGGCGGAGGCTTTGAGGCGGGCTCGGATGATGAGAAATTGGCAAAGAGCAACATCCAGGGTATGCTCAAGCAGGTTGCGGAAGCAGATGATATGACGCTGGATGTCAGCATTCTGACATATGCCGTCAACAAGAGCATGTCCTCCAACGGCTCTTATCTGATCCTCGGAACTACCGGAGGAGACAGCTTTGACACCGCCAATGAGGGGGAGATCTTTAAGAACATCGGTTCCGACGAGGCATGGATCGGCATCCACAGTTACATAGACAGCTTCGGTATGAGCAAAGGCGATTACAGCATGGTCTATGTGAAGAGCTTTCACAATTCCATAGGCGAAAAGATCGGATACATTACCGCCGACGTAAACACCGAGATCGTAAAAAATTCCCTTGCGCAGATAAATTTGGGCGAAACTTCGAAATTTGCCCTTGTTACAAGAGACGGAAACGAGACCACGAGAAACGGTCTTGTCGGAAATATCTTCTACGGTACGGATTTTTACAAATATGCGGTCAATTCCACCGAGATCAGCGGCAGTTCATATGAAAAGATAGACGGTGTCAAGTATCTTTGCCTCTTCTACAAGATCGGCGATACCGGCGCAATGCTCTGCGGAAGGATCGCGGAATCCGAGATCGTAAAGACCGCGAACAGCATAAGGGTCATAACGATCGTCTTAACATTGATAAGCGCCGTGGTCAGCATCCTCATCGGGCTTTTCGTTTCCCTGGGCTTCAGCCGTACCATCGATGCAACGGTGAATGTCCTCGGAAAGGCGGCGGAAGGCGACTTAAGAGAAAGGCTCAAATCCACACGAAAAGACGAACTTGGCAAACTGTCGAATGCTACGGACAGGATGCTTCATAATACAAAGAAACTCATCGTTCAGGCAACAAATGCGTCGGATGCCCTGAACACCTCCTCCGGAGAACTGGTTGAATCAGCAAATGAGCTCCTGAACTCCGCCGGAAGAATGAACACATCGATCGACGAGATCAAGCGCGGTATCACGATGCAGGCTTCGGATGCTTCCGACTGTCTTGCCGACACCGAGATCCTCAACGAAAAGATCGATGATGTGAGAAAGAATGTAAACGACATCGAAGGAATGGCCGGAAACGCAACCGAAGCAGTTGCCGAGGGCGTTAGATCCGTAGACGAGCTGAAGGCTAAGGCGGGAGAGACGGCAACCGTTACAAAGACCGTCATTAACGATATCCAGGCATTGGCAGGCGAAACAAAGACCATCAACCAGATCGTTGAGACCATCAATGACATCGCAACCCAGACCAACCTTCTTTCACTGAATGCATCCATCGAAGCGGCAAGATCCGGTGATGCCGGCAGAGGCTTCGCTGTTGTTGCAAACGAGATCCGTGTTCTTGCGGACCAGTCAAAGGAAGCGGCAAACGAGATCAGGAAGATCATCGGTTCTATCGTTAAGAGGACAGGTGATACGGTCGCATCCGCAAAGCAGGCGGACGATATAGTTACACAGCAGGGTATCGCTGTGGAGAGCACCCTTAAGAAATTCACCGATATCGAAGACAGCGTCCGCAACATAGCGGGAAGCATTGCAAACATCGGCAGTCAGGTAAAGGAGATCGAAAGCGCAAAGGAGCATACCGTAAGCTCCATCCAGAGCATATCTTCCGTTCTTCACGAAACGGAAGCAATGGCGGAGGAACTCGAAAAGAGCTCTCAGATCACCAAGGAAGAAGTGGAAAGCCTGAATTCCGTAATCTCCTCACTGGAGCAGGAAGCAGGACAGCTTAAGGAAGAACTTAATTCGTTCAAGATCTGATAATAAAAGGAAAACTGAGAATAAAAACGCCGTCCTCAGGGACGGCGGAATTCTCTGGGGCTTTTGCCCACAAATTTGTTGAAAGTCCGGTTGAACTGCGAAAACGAGTTAAAGCCGCAGGCACCGGCAATGTCTGTGATCTTAAGGTTATCCGAGAGCAGCATCTGCTGGGCGTTTCGGATGCGGGTCATCTGGATGTAATTCACCAGATTGAAGCCTGTTATGGCTTTGAACTGGTGGGAAAGATAGTAAGGCGATATAAAGAACATCTGGGAAAGCGATTCCAGGGACAGTTCCTCCGCAAAATGTGCGTGAATATAGGAGGTGACCTGGTAGATCTTTTCCTCGAGAGTATCTTCCTTCACCGTCTTATAAGAGTTCTTCGGCGCATATCTGTTCAGACAGAACAGAAATCGCATAAACTCCGCGTGCACCTGAAGCATATATCCCGGTTCTTTTAGCTTCAGAAGCCGCCAAATTTCATTTATATGGGAAAATATGTCCGCCTGTTCCACCTCCGAAAATCTCAGCACCGGAGGATCGGCATAGAAGACGGACAGAAGTCTTAAGGTTTCTTCCTTAAGAATGGGGTTCGACTCTTCGGGGATGGAGAAGTCGATGATAAGTCTCCTTACAGGATCACCCTCAGGATAGATTGATTTGTGGAGTTTGAGGGGCGGCAGCAGAGTTATGTCATATTGCCGCAGAGGAAAGAGGGCACCGTCCACAAGATGCTCGGCTTCTTTATCTAACAGTACATGTATCTCGTAAAAACGATGGAAATGCTGAAATTCCATGTTTATGTCAAAACTTCTAACATCGAAATCAAACAGATAGAACAGAGGATCGGAATCATTTCCTATGGTTTCCACAAAACCCTGTTCATATGCCAATATATCGTTTGATGCCATAAACTACCCTTTCATTTGTGCAAAATATACAAAAAAACATAGACAAAATAATACTCGTATATTCAATAATACCATAGAAAAGCAAAAAATGCAATGTTTTCTCCTGTAAAAACGCAAATTATACGTTGTTTGAGATTGGTAAACTTTGTTATTATGTTTACACAAAATTAACGTAAGTTAACAAGGTTTTAACTAAAAGTTACCAATTTTAATAGGGAGTGACATGGAAGAAATCGATAATAAGCTGGATCTTCTTCTGAACAGTTTCCAAAAGGTCCTCTATGAAGAGGATGATCAGTTCCTTAAAGGTATGGCCACGAAAAACCTGGCCGGCGACGATGTCAACAGATACAGATTCTGGGAATGGACCCAGGGCGTCGGACTTTACGGGATGTGGAAGATGTTTGAAAGAACAGGAGACGAAAGGATGCTGGACATTCTGCTGAAGTATTACGAGAGGCAGATGGGCATCGGACTTCCTTCTAAGAACGTTAATACCACGGCTCCTATGTTGACACTTGCATTTGTGTATGAACACACAAAGAAGGAAGAATACGGAAACCTTTGCAAAGAATGGGCCGAATGGCTTATGACAGGCTTGCCGAAGACCAAAGAAGGCGGTTTCCAGCATATGACAAGCGACACACTGAACGATCAGGAACTCTGGGACGACACTTTGTTCATGTCGGTGCTGTTTCTTGCAAAATGCGGTATTATCTTCGGTAAAAAGGAATGGGTGGATGAAGCGAAATACCAGTTCCTTTTACATATTAAATATCTGGCCGACAAAAAGACCGGTCTCTGGTTCCACGGCTGGACATTTAACGGTAATCACAACTTTGCCGAAGCTCTCTGGGGCAGAGGCAACAGCTGGGCAACGGCGGCGATCCCCGAATTCCTCGGTATGGTCGAATGTGAACCCTGCGTAAAGCGTTTCCTTACGGAAGCCTTCAAAAGACAGGCGGATGCCCTCGTAAGATTCCAGGATCCTTCCGGAATGTGGCATACACTTGTAGACGATCCCACATCCTATGTGGAGACCAGCGCAACCAGCGGCTTTGCATATGGCTTACTTAAAGGCATAAACGAAGGGCTCATCGGACCCGAGTATGAAGAAGCGGCAAGAAAGGCGCTGCCTGCCGTGCTTTCGAAGATCGATGAGAACGGAGTTGTAAACCAGGTTTCCTATGGTACCGCCATGGGAAGGGAATCAAAGCAGTTTTACAAAGAAATAGCAATAAAACCCATGCCTTACGGACAGGCTATGGCGATTTTATTCTTATTAGAGCTGAAAGCTCGCAAATTTTAAGGAGGATTCTTTTTTATGAAGAAAAGACTTTTGTCACTGCTTCTTGCAGCAGCAATGGTAGTTTCACTTGCGGCATGCGGCGAGTCCAAGACTCCCTCAACACAGGCTGAGCCTACACCCACAAAGGCTGCAAAGGCTACACAGGCGCCTTCACAGGCAACTTCCACACCTACACCCACACCGGTTCCCGTAGAAGAGATGAAGTTCTCTCAGGCACCCAATATTACATCCGCTGCTAAGGTTGAAGACAGACTTCCCGCAAAGAATGATGTATTCATCGAGCAGGTTGATGCGCAGGGCGATGCTCTTCAGATCGGTACCTACGGCGGAGCGATCAATCTCCTTCAGGCAAGCGGCTCCTGGGATCTTTCCAGACCTCTGCTTGAGTCCATCATCCATTACAATTCCGATGGTACATACTATCCCAACGTTATCAAGTCCTACAGCGTAAGCGCTGATTACAAGGTATGGACATTCAAGCTTCGTGAGGGCATGAAGTGGTCTGACGGCACACCTTTTACAGCTGATGATATCGTTTTCTGGTATGAAGCTGTTCATAAGACAAACTTCGACGGTAAGGCATCATGGGTAGCACCTAAGGATGACGTAACAGGAAACTTCGCAGTACTTACAAAGGTCAACGATTACGAAGTAACCTGGACATTCGAAAATGCCAAGTATTCCACAACCTTCATCGAGAACGGTGATTTCAAGTGGTGCTGGGCTCCCAAGCATTACCTCATCGACCTCATTCCCAATTCTTACTGGTCAGAGAGCACCCTCTCCGATGAGCAGGTTCTCATCAACGCTCAGGCAAAGGGCCTTTCCTATGCAACAGTTAAGGACCTTGGAAAAGCTGTATCTTACAACTGGTGGAACATTTCCGGACTTCCTACCCTCAACGCCTGGGTACTTTCAACGGAACCCGGCAAGAACAGCAACAAGGGTGACTACTGCGAGTGCGTACGTAATGAGTATTTCTGGAAGGTTGACGCAAAGGGTCAGCAACTTCCTTATGTAGATAAGCTCACATTCACAAAGGTTTCTGCGGACGATCAGAAGCTCCTTCTCGTGAGAGACGGCAAACTCGATCAGATCGACGTTGATATGAAGGATATCTCTTCAACACTTGCCGATATGGGCTCCGCTGCTGTATTAAAGCAGTATCAGATGAGCGACTGGGGCGGACCTCAGATCACCTTCAACTACACAACAACAGATAAGAACTATGCAGAACTTTTCGCAAAGAAGGAATTCCGTCAGGCTATGTCCATTTCCGTAGACCGTACGGAAGTATCCGGTCTCTTGAGCGACAGCTTCCTTAAGGGCGGTCAGTGTGCTCCTCAGCAGGGTAACTTCGGTTATGACGAAGAGTGGATCAATAAGTGGACAGATTATGATGTAGCATCCGCAACAAAGCTCCTTGAGGCTTGCGGCCTTAAGAAGGGCGCTGACGGATTCTATGATTTCGCCGATGGTACAGACCTTATCCTTACATTCTACTTCTTCGGCGACAGCAATGAGAACGATACATACGAGATCCTTAAGCAGTATTGGAACAAAGTAGGTATTAAGACTGACTGCAAGGGCTTCACAACAGAAGCATACGATCAGGAGATCGATAACAATACATGGCTCGCCTGCATCGGACCTCATACATCAGTCAGCGGTCTCGGCCTTATCGACCGTGCGGCTCCGTTTGTTCCCGTAGCACAGGCTGCAGAGTGGTACGGTGAGTATGGTACATACTACCAGACAAACGGCGAAAGAGGCGTAAAGCCCACAGGCGATTTCCAGAAGCTCATCGACCTTTATGAAAAGTGGCTCGTTACTCCCGACAAGGAAGGCAGAGATGCCATCGAACTTCAGATCTATGATCTCCACAAAGAGAACATCTGGACCATTTCATACTTAAGAACGGCAGGTAACTACAAGATCGTAAGCTCCAAGCTTGTGAACTTCCCTGACAACCTTGTATGGGCAGATAAGTATATGTATGCGAATATTGCTCACCTTTGGACAGTATTCAAGAAATAAGAAACTGTGTTTCTGCAATAATTTTTAACCGAAAAGGCGGGGACTTCTGTTTTCCGCCTTTCGGTGTTTATGATCAGTCATGTTAAGAAAGGATATTTCTGATGGACACAAATACAGCCGCTACGAATAACTTGGAAAAAAATAAACCGAAAAAAAGCTTTTCCGGCGTTTTAAAGGATTTTTTCGGAAAGGACCTTGTTCAGTACATCATTAAGCGTGTTCTGATGTTCATTCCGACAATATTCCTTGTTTCGATACTTGTTTTCTTTGTAATACAGCTTCCTCCCGGGGATTATGTTTCATCTCATATTTCGGCCCTCATGTCGGACGGCGAGATCGTATCCGATGCGGAAGCAAAAGCAATGAGAGAAGATTACGGTCTCGACAAATCCATTGCCGAGCAGTATATCAAGTGGATCGGTGACATTATCTGGACACCGACGGATTCACAATTTTACAGGATCAATCATTCGCATCACAACTGGAAGTTCTCCTTCCATTACGGACAAAACGTCTGGGACGTTATTATGGAAAGACTCCCGCTGACAGTAGGAGTCACGGCTATAATCATGGTATTCCAGTATCTGGTTTCCATTCCCATAGCCATCTATTCATCGACACATCAATATTCGGCAGGAGATTACATATTCTCCTTTATAGGTTTTATAGGAGCAGCAGTTCCGAACTTTATTCTGGCAATTATCATCATGTATTTATCATATAAATGGACCGGGCAATCAAATCTCGGACTTACGTTAAATGAAGGAGCCGGTCCGTTCCTTAAGAGCCTTATCATTCCGCTCATCGTTATCGGAACATCGGGTACCTGCGGCATCATCCGTTCCGTAAGAGCCCAGATGCTGGATGAGATCGGAAGACAGTATACTCTTACAGCCCGTGCAAAGGGCGTAAAGGAAAGCAAGATCATTATGAAGTACTGCTTCAGAGCAGCCATCAATCCTACGGTTTCGGGTATGGGCGGCATTCTTTCAAGCCTTTTCTCCGGCTCCACGGTTACAGCCATCGTTCTCAATATGTCCCTTCAGGGCCCCCAGCTCCTTGCGGCATTACAGACTCAGGACATGTATCTGGCAGGCGCCATCGTAATGGTTCAGGCGGTACTGGTACTTATAGGAATTCTTATTTCGGATATAGCGCTTGCATTCCTTGATCCCAGGATCCGTTATTCAGGAGGAAGCAGATAATGAGCAGAAAGATAAAAACAAAAGAAGATTATTACCTTGCCTCCCAATGGACCCTTATGGGCAGGAAATTAAAGAAGCACAAGCTGGCGAAGATTTCTCTTCTTATACTTGCCATCCTGTATTTCGGCGCACTTTTTGCGGATTTCCTTGCACCCTACGGGATCGAGACTTTCAATTCTTTGTACAAGAACACCAAGCCTACAAAGATCCATTGTGTTTATGAGGGCAAGTTTGTGGGACCTTATGTATATAAGATCGCGGATGAGCTTGACTATTCGACGTATACCAGGATAGTTTACGAAGATACATCGGAGTATTACAGGATACACCTCTTCACTCATGGCGAGGAATACAAGATCGCGGGCCTCATCACCTGTGATGTGCACCTTTTCGGAGTGGACGAAGGTTCCAACGGAGGAAAAGGTGCGAAAATCTTCCTGTTCGGTGCCGATAAACTTGGAAGAGATATCTTTTCAAGAGTACTGATCGGAAGCCAGGTATCGCTTACGATCCCCTTTGCCAGTGCTATCATAAGCTTCTTCTTAGGCATAGCCATAGGCGGACTTTCCGGTTATTTCGGCGGCGCATTCGATATGATCATTCAGCGTATCATCGAGGTTATCGGAGCGGTTCCCCAGATCCCGCTCTGGATGGCATTGTCCGCAGCTATTCCCAGCGGTATCTCGTCCATTAAGATATATTTCTACATTACCGTCATCCTGTCCTTTATCAACTGGACCGGTATGGCCCGTGTAGTAAGAGGTAAATTCCTGTCCCTTAAGAACGAGGATTATGTCATGGCTGCCCGTCTTGCAGGCGTCAGCACCTGGAAGATAATCTGGAAGCACCTTGTTCCGGGCTTCATGAGCTACCTCATCGTTTCTCTTACCCTTGGTATCCCGGGTTCGATCTTGGGTGAAACATCCATGTCCTACCTTAACCTCGGTATCAAGAGCCCTGCAACAAGCTGGGGCGTTCTGCTTCAGGAGGCAAGCAGCGTAACGGACGTTGCGGTAAATCCTCACAAGCTGATCCCCATCATATTTGTTACCATAACAGTACTTGCATACAACTTCCTCGGCGACGGTCTCCGTGACGCTGCGGATCCTTATAAGTAGATCGGGAGGTAAGAAATGGATAAAGATAATATTCTTGAAGTCAAAGACCTCCGGGTAAACATACATATGATGGAGGGCGAACTCACAGCGGTCCGCGGTGTAAATTTCGAGATAAAGAAAGGCGAGACTCTGGGTCTTGTAGGCGAGTCAGGCTGCGGTAAATCCCTTACCTGTAAAGCCATTCTCGCCATAAACGATAAAAAGTGCGAACCCTCCGGCTCCATCATGTTCAATTCGGACGAAGACGGAGAAGTGGACATCGTAAAGATGGATCCCAAGGGCAAGGAGATCAGAAACATAAGAGGAAAGCAGATCTCCATGATCTTCCAGGAACCCATGGTCGCTTTCTCTCCCATGTACACCATCGGTAACCAGATCAACGAGTGTACGAGACTTCATATCACAAAAGACAGAAAAAAATCAAAGGAGATCTCTCTTGAGGTCATGAGAAAGGTTGGAATAGCAAACGTTGAAAAACGTTACAACCAGTATCCTCACGAGTTCTCCGGCGGTATGCTTCAGCGTGCCCTGATCGCCATGGCTCTTGTGTGCAACCCCAAGATGCTGATTGCCGATGAGCCCACAACCGCTCTTGATGTTACGATTCAGGCTCAGATCCTTGAGCTTATGAAATCCCTGCAGAAGGATTTCAACACCGCCATCCTGTTCATTACCCACGACCTCGGTGTTGTAGCAAAGATGTGTGACAGAGTTGCTGTCATGTATCTCGGAAAGATCGTTGAAAGCGCGGATACAGAGACCATATATGCTAATCCCCAGCATCCCTATACTAAGGGCCTCATCGGTTCCGTTCATAAGATCGGAGGAAACCGTGAGGAAAGACTGTTCTCCATTGAAGGAACAGTTCCTCTTGCAATGAATCTTCCTTCTCAATGCGGTTTCTATGACAGATGTACCGTTGCCATAGACGGACTTTGCAACAAGATCGAACCCGAACTGGTGGAGATCGAACCCGGACACAAGGTTGCATGCTTTGCCTGCAACAATGAAGCCTGCAAGGCTGAGTGCGAGAGAGCAAGAAAGATGATCCCGGAGCTTGAAAGACAAAAGGCTGCGAAGGCAGAAGCCGAAGCAAAGGATGAAGCTAAGGGCAAAAAGAATCTTTTCGGAAGGAGGGCGAAATAATGGGCGAGATGAAAAAAGAAAACATACTTGAAGTAAGACACGTTCATAAACGCTTCACTTCCAAAGGCATTACGGTTAAGGCTGTTACGGACGTTTCCTTTGAGGTTAAACCCGGTGAGACCATAGGTATCGTGGGTGAGTCCGGGTGCGGAAAGACAACCCTCGGCCGCTGCATCGTGCGCGCTTATGAAGCTTCGGAAGGTGAAGTATGGTACCGCACCGAAGCAGGTGAAGAAGTCGATTTCCTTAAGGTTGACAATAAAAAGATGAAGAGTATCCGAAAGGAGATCCAGATGATCTTCCAGGATCCGTATTCATCCCTCGACCCCAGAATGACTGTTCTGGACATCATCAAGGAACCGTTAAAAGCCAACTATCCCGATATGTCCAAGAGCGAGATGGATGACAGGGCAAGGGAGATGGCTGTAAAGGTCGGTCTCAACCCCATGTATCTCATGCGCTATCCCCATGCCTTCTCCGGCGGTCAGCGCCAGAGAATAGGTATCGCCAGAGCACTGGTCGTTCGTCCTCAGATCATCGTCTGCGACGAAGCGGTATCCGCTCTCGACGTTTCCATACAGGCTCAGGTCATCAACCTTCTCCGCGATCTTCAGAAGGAATTCGGCCTTACCTATCTTTTCATTTCGCATGACCTTTCCGTTGTCGAGCATATCTCCGACAAGGTTGGCGTAATGTATCTCGGACAGATGGTTGAATTCTGCGAGACCGAGAAGTTATATTCCCATCCCATGCATCCCTACACGGAGGCGCTGCTTTCGGCGGTTCCCGTAGCGGATCCAACCTACAAGATGGAGCGTATCCCTCTTCAGGGCGAGATTCCCAATCCCGCAAATCCTCCTTCAGGCTGCTTCTTCCATGAGAGATGCCGCTACTGCACCGAGAAGTGCGCTTCGGTTGCGCCGGAACTTAAAACTATGCCCGACGGAAGACTTTGCGCCTGTCACAGAGCTGAAGAACTGAATCTGAGCGGCTTCGATCTTGAAGCACTTGCCAAGGTTGGGAACAAGTAAAAGTATATAAGAGAACCTCTTTTAGATTTGTCTTACGGGGGCAGACCCTTGACTCATCCTGCGGGTGAGACTCGGTGTCTGCCCTCGTATTACGTTTACGGAACGACTCGCCGACCTTGATAAAAGGGCTCAAATATCTTATAATTGAACTAAATATACTTCTTAAAGGGGAGGAACCATGAAGCATAATAAAATGTCGCTCATATTGATCGCTGCATTTGCACTCGGAACCGGCGGATGCGCTTTTTCAATCGGATCCGTTACAACGCCGACACCCGTGCCGACGCCCTCCTCTATCGCAACACAGTCACCTGTGGGAAGCCCTGTTCCGACGGATACCCCGGCACCGACCGCAACCTTTACGCCGACGCCTACGGATACTCCGACACCGACGTTTACTCCCACACCCACAAATACCCCGACTCCGACCAATACGCCCACACCGACAAACACACCGACGCCCACGAATACACCCACACCCGGACCGCGTTTCCGAGGGCAGTATACCGAAGGCGGACTGAATTACAGCACGGATGAATACTATAATGAGGTCAGGATCAATTCCTATACGGGCGGAAACGAGGCCGTGATCCCCGAAAAGATAGGCGGAAAAACAGTCACCGTGATAGGAGCCGAGTGCTTCGCGGGAAACGGCACACTTACAACGGTCGTTCTTCCGGACACGATAAAGGAGATAGAAAGAGCGGCGTTCAAGGGCTGTCTCCAGTTAAAGAGCATAGAGATACCAAAAAATCTTCTTGTCATAGGCAACGAAGCGTTTTACAACTGTGTGTCCCTTATGAGCATATCCCTGCCCGACAGGCTTTTTGATATAGGCGAGGGCGCTTTTGCTTCATGCATAAACCTTCGCTCAATGACCCTGCCGGATGCTGTAACTGAGATAAGGGCATCGGTTTTTGAAAGCTGTTCGAGGCTAAAGGACGTAAAATTACCCGAAAACCTGGCATATATCGGAGAGGAAGCGTTTTCGGGTTGCATAGCTCTTCGCTCGATAACCTTCCCGGAAACCGTAACAACGATCGGAAAGAGTGCGTTTTACGATACCGGCATCACATCGGTATCCATTCCCAAAACGGTTGAAACGATCGAAGCCGGAACTTTCGCGGAGTGCATAAAGCTTACGGACGTAACTGTTCCTTACGGAGTGAAAAGGATAGAAGACGGTGCCTTTCAGGGTTGCTCTTATCTAACGGGCATATATATACCGGCAAGCGTTGAGCGAGTCGGAAACAATATTTTCGAAGGCTGTTCCGCGCTTGAGGAGGCCTTCATACCGAAAAGCGTTACCTACGTCGGGAACGGAGTTTTCAAAGACTGTAAAAAGCTTAAGACCGCAGGCGTCCTGAACGGTTCCGCAACAATAGGCCTTCTTCTTTTCGAAGGCTGCGATGAGCTGACGACGATCACCGTTTCCGGCGCATATGACAGTTCATTGAAAAAACTTAAAAAGATTTCAAGTGTTACTTTTGCCGACGGAACGACCGCCATCGACAGGAATTTCTTAAACGGTTGCACGACTGTCACCGAAGTGATCATACCCGAAGGTGTTATATCGATCGGAGAAAATGCCTTCAAGGGCTGCACGGCTCTGAAAAGTGCAGTTTTACCGGACAGCGTTAAAGAGATTGCGGACTATGTTTTCAGAAACTGCACATCTCTTGAGAGAGTCAGCCTCGGAGACGGGCTTGAGACACTGCCCTACGGACTGTTTATGAACTGCCGGTCGCTTTCCGAACTGAAACTTCCTGCTTCGGTACAGGGGCTCGGATCATACTGCTTTGAGGGCTGTGACAGCCTTAATACGATAGAACTTCCCTTTGGCCTTAAGTCGATCGGGGAAAACGCATTTAACAGTTTCCCGGGATTAAAAGAAATCACGATCCCGGATAGCGTGACCGAGATCGGGATGTCTGCATTTGCTTATTGCACGGGGCTCACTTCGATAACCGTGCCTAAGAGCGTGAAAAGCATCGATTCGATAGCATTTTACGGCTGTTCTTCACTTGAGAAGATCAGCCTTCCCGAAGGAATGGAGAAACTGGGCTGGGATCTGTTCCACGGCTGCACGGCGGTCAAGGAGGCCGACATACCGGAGGATATGACAGTATCCTTCGTCAAGGGATATCCCGTAGTGATGTTCAAAGACATAGAAAGAATGGCAGATTGAAAAAGAACAGTATTGGAGGTTTAGGATGGATAACGGATTAAAGAGCAAGCTCCCTTTGCTCACCGGAAAAGGAATGTGGCACACAAATGACTGCGACGGTCTCTATCCGTCCCTTCATCTTTCCGACGGCCCTCACGGCCTGAGAAAGCAGGAAGAAGGCGTAAGGACCAACAATGACAGTATGGTTTCCACCTGCTATCCCACGGCCAGCTGTCTGGCGGCCACCTGGGATCCGGAACTTGTGGGGAAGGTTGCGGACTGCATCGGAAAGGAAGCATGGAACGCCGGAGTTTCGGTGGTACTTGGCCCCGGCGTAAACATAAAGCGCTCGCCTCTCTGCGGAAGAAATTTCGAATATTTCAGCGAAGATCCTTATCTTGCGGGCAAGTTGGCTGCGGCATATATAAACGGTGTGCAGCAGAACGGCGTCGGAACATCTCTTAAGCATTTTGCCGCCAACAGCCAGGAGACCCGCCGTATGACCACAAACAGCAGAGTGGATGAAAGAACGCTGAGAGAGATCTACTTAAGTGCATTCGAGGAAGGCGTGAAGAAAGGAAAGCCCGCAACGATCATGGCTTCCTATAACTACCTGAACGGTTATAAGGCTACGGAGAACCGCCATCTTCTGACAGAGATACTCCGGAATGACTGGGGATATGAAGGCGTTGTCGTATCAGACTGGGGCGCATGCATAGATCTTGCAGCATCGGTAAAAGCGGGCATGGATCTCGAAATGCCGAACCTCACGAATGTCCATCTGGAGAAACTGCTAAAGGCTCCCGAAAACGGGGAGATCACCGAAGGGGAGATCGAACCCGCCGTAAAGAGGATGGAAAAGCTGATCGAAACCTATGCGGTCGAGAACAGAAAAGATAATACCAAAAAGGAAGTAAATGCTTACGAAACGGCATTGGAAGCGGCACTTTCGGGAGCGGTGCTCTTAAAGAACGAGAAAAAGACCCTGCCGTTAAAGAAGGGTGCGGAAATAAATGTCATAGGATCTCTGGCAAAGAATGTCAGGTTCCAGGGCGGCGGCAGCAGTCATATAAGGACGGCTGTAAGACCGAACATCGTAGAGGAACTCGAGGCAGCGGGCTTCAAGGTAAACTACGCGGCGGGCTACAGATGTGAGTCCGAAAAGAAGGACATAGAACTTGAAATAGAGGCGCTGGAGCTTGCGAAGAACGGTCTTCCGACCATATTCTGCGGCGGCCTCACCGACAGGACGGAGGGAGAAGGGTATGACCGGGAAAGCTACGATCTCCCGCGCAATCAGTCCGCGCTGCTGAAGCAGATGCTCGCGGCCACGGACAACATCGGCTACCTGTCCTTTGGCGGCTCGCCCTATGATATGGCGCTCGCGGACAAATGCCGCGGCGTGCTGCAGCTCTACCTCGGCGGGGAGGCGATGGGCAGCGCCTGCGCACGGATCGTGACGGGGCGGGTGAATCCCTCGGGGAAGCTCGCCGAGAGCATTCCGTTTGGTGAGCAGGATGTCCCGAGCTACGGCTTTTTCGGCAGACAGGGGGAGCAGAATGACCATCCCGATGACGTGGAATACCGGGAGAGCATCTTTGTCGGCTACCGTTACTATGATACTTTTGACCTGCCGGTCCGTTACTGCTTCGGGCACGGGCTGAGTTATACGACCTACGCCTATACGGACCTGACTGTCACGGGGACGCCGGAGGGCGGCTGCACCGTGCGGTTTTCGCTGGAGAATACCGGAGACGTGGCCGGGAGTGAGGTCTGCCAGGTGTATGTGAAGAATCCGGACGGGGAGGCTTTCCGCCCGCGCAGGGAGCTGAAGGGCTTCGCCAAGGTGCACCTTGAACCCGGCGAGAAGAAGACGGTGGAGATCCCGCTGGATGCCCGGGCTTTTTCCGCCTGGCAGGAAGGGGATTTCAATGTCATCGGCGGCAGGTATGAGATCCAGGCGGGGGCTTCGCTCGCGGACATCCGGCTGAAACAGGAGTGGGAAGTGGCGGGAAGCGAACTGATC
>JAEEWS010000025.1 GCA_016287765.1 Lachnospiraceae bacterium | reverse complement strand
CATAATCTCTTTTTTATCTCAATTCGGCATCGATGCGGACAAAGCTGCCTTCTCTGAGTCTTTGAGCCATCTCGCTGGAAAGCGTGTCGCCGTCGCACAGAACGGTTTCTCCGCCTGTTGTCAAAAGCTTCATGGAAACCACCTTGACGCTGTCTTTACCGTAAGTGTTCCTGCGTTCGGGGTTGTGGTACACAACTCTCGTCTGTCCCATGAAAGTCCAGGAAGCAACACCGTCTTCGGTGAAAAAGTCACCGGGAAGAGCGGGTGCAAAGGTTGTTTTAAGAGTACCGTCTTCAAAACGGAACACCTTTTCGCCCATGAACATGCGGATCCACATTCCGAGAAGCTCTGTGGTGGAACCTGAAAGTCTTGCAACAAATCCTCTTCCGTGCACTCTTTCATCCGGATTTGCACTTGATGCGATGAAGGAGGAATTTTCCAGTGTGCTCCTTCCGTAAACCGCAGGATCCATGAAGGGGATCATGGCAGTCTTCGCTGCTTCGTAGAACTCGTCATAGAGTCCGTTCTTAAGGAGTGCATAGAGATACTTGTATTCCATGTGAAGGAAGATGCTCTCTCTTTCAAGCCATCCGGGAGTAAAGGCACGGACACGGCCATAGGAATGGGAAAGCTTTTCAATGGATTCGCTTGTTTTAAACATCTTGAGTTTTTTATCGTAAAGGTCGCTCGCCATAACTTCTGCATGAACCTTTTTTGCGTCCGTAGCGCCGAAAGCGAGGTAACGGGCGGGGCCTTCAAGGAAGCGGGGAACATTAAGTACCTTAAAGCCCTTTGCCCTGACGTTCTTTCTTCCGCTCTCGTCACATGTATCCAGCACATCGTAATCCGTAACTTCGTATGTGAAGTAGGTGGGGATCTCTCCTCCGAAGATCGCCTTCGCTTTTTCTATGCCCGCATTGACCTTATTAAGGGCAGCAGCCAGGAAGGAAGCGATCTGATCCGCGGGGATCGATGCTTTTTCACCGCTTAAGGGCTTGTAGATCTTTTTACGGTAATCCTCCCTTGCAGTGGCAACCGCATCCCAGTACTCCAGATCCGCAGTTTTTGAATTTCCGTTCTTTTCATCCTCAGCCTTAACAGGAAGAGGATACTTTTTAAGGAGCTCCGAAACTTGTCCGAAGAATTCCGTAACTTCCGCAGGAAGAGAAAGATCCCTTTCGCAGTGATTTTCCGTCAGGAATTCAAGAAGTCTCCTGAGCTCAAAGGTTTCAGGCATAGAACCCGCAAACATGGCGGGAAGACCGTTCATAGCGTCATTCCAGCCGGGCTTTCCGCCCTCCATCTCCACACCCATTCCGTAGGAATCCATGATGGTAAACTTCGTAAGTGCCAGCGTGAAGAGCTTTGCAAAGAGAGAGACTTCCACTGCATTACCCTTCCTGTCCTTCTTCCAGTTGGTGATCCCGGAGGTAAAACCTTCATCTTCCGGGGAGACCCTTTCCGCGGAAGCATACTGATGAACGCCGGAGTCATCCAGAACATAGGAACGGCTCCTTTCTTTCACGCGTACATCGCTTTCGTAAAAACGATACCCCTCGGCATTTAAGAATTCCTGTGCACGATCCGGGAAAACGGAAAGATAGTTTTCCACAAGATCCATAACATAGTCCCAGTGATCGCTCCAATAGCCCTCAAGTGTGCCCGCTTCTATGTGCTCGTCGCAGAGAAGCAGAAGCTTTTCAACCAGAGTTTTGGGATTTTCCTTTAATTTAAGCCCCTTTGCGGAAACAGTCCTGAAGATCCTTCCGGGCTTAAACTTTCCTTCAAGCACGCTGTCCGCAGCATCACTTCCGCAGGCTTCGTGAAGGAGAGTCTTCGCTTCCTCAAGCTTTCCCTCCTTAACGGTGAAGGTAGCGGGACGGATCTCAAGGGGATTGTAGCCGTCCAGCTGGATGAGGCTTGCAAAATAGCGTACATTGTAATCATTGAGGCCGGGGCAGAAGAAAACATCATTTCTCCTGTTCTGGCAAACATCACGGAAATTACCGTTTCCCTGGGAATAGTACTCTCCGTCTATTGTAAAGAAATTGTAATCGCGTTCGGGATCTCCGTGCTTACGGCTGTAAAGGTAGAGAACAGCGTCTCCCACCGTAACGGGATATCCTCCGCGCAGGAAATTGTCAAGGTAGCACTGCTCAACGTACTTGTTAAATGCGGGATAGGCAGTCTCTGTTCTCACATCTGCCGTAAGCTCCTCCGCAAGTTCGTTTGCAAGGGCAAATCTGGAGGAAGCATAGCCCCTTCCAAGAAACGTTTTTACTTTTTCGTTGAGGAAATCCTCCGAAGGAGTGTAACCCAGATAGGATGTCCAGATCAGGGATTCTCTGTCCATTATCTCCACTTCAATGGGAGTGAAAGCACAGGGAACCTTGTTCACAACAGCCTTTGACACAGGGATCTCTTTAAGGGACTTTTCCTCAAAATTAACAGGGAAGCAAAGAGATGTATCATATCCGAAGATCTGATCGGGATCGCAGATAAACTCTTTGGCTTTTCCGTCCATAGCGCAGAAGTAGAAATAGCCGTCACGGATCTCGCCCACTTCCGCGGAATCCGCGGTGGAAGCTCTCATGGCAAAGATGGGAGCGTTGTTTTCCACGTTTCTCACATCGGTCCAGCTCTTAAAGAGGTTACTCATCTCCTGAAACTGACCGTTACTTATGCCTCTGGGGATGATCTTTGAAACTCCGTCCAGGATCTCTGCCTTAAGGGGTGCACCGCTGATGTTTTCAAACTTTACACGCCTTACAAGGGCTCCGATGGGCTCCTTGGGCAGGATAAAGTACTCAACCGCCATCTTGAAGCCGTGATCCTTTGAGATCTCTTCTATGGTAAGGCTGTTCTTCCTTACGATCATGGTGCGCTTTGCATCGCCTCTGTATCTGAAGGGCTCACAGACTTTTCCGTTAACTTTTACAAAAGTCCTGTAGCCCTTAAGTGCCGTATTTTCGTACTCAGTACAAGCAGGATTAAATTCCATTATCGCTTCGGCCTTGCTGTTGATGCCAAGACTTGCGAGCCCCTGACCGCGGTTTGTGTAAAATGCCCACATGGGTATCCCGTCTTCTCCCGTAAGTCCCGGAAGAAAACTTGAAAAAGGGGGCAGACGGTCATAATCCTCTATTATAAATTCACTTTCATTAACCCTGTAGTTGTTCACTGTGTAATCCTCTCAGTCTTTATCATTTTGTAAGCTCTGTTATCTGTGGACTCTGATAAACTCTGACGTATTCAACCTCCATCGTCTGAGGCCAGATGTTTTCGTCAACTCCCTTTACTCCGCCCCAGTCGCCGCCGACGGCGAGGTTCAAAAGAAGGTGGAAGGGCTTGTCAAAGGGCCACTCCTTGTAGGTGGGAGTGCTCTTGTATTTGGTGGGCTGATACGTAAATGTCAGATTGTCGTCGGTGTAGAAAAGGATCTTGTCCGGCAGCCACTCTATGGCATAATCGTGAAACTCATCGCTGACGCCTTCAAATCTTGTGGTGGAAGTCTTCTGGGTACCGATGGAATGATAGTAGGATTCCGTGTGTATCGAGTAGTGGATCACATCCTGATCGTAGCCCACGTGTTCCATGATGTCGATCTCTCCGGACTTGGGCCACCCGCCGTACTTCCAGTCGGTTGAGAGCATCCAGATGGCCGGCCATGTGCCTCTTCCCGTGGGCAGCTTCGCGCGCACCACGATCTTTCCGTAAGTCCAGTCTCCCTTGCCTCTTGAAACCAGACGGGCCGAGGAGTACTCCGCTCCGCCGCTCTTTTCCTTAATGGCGGTAATGAAAAGCTTACCGTCCTTAACTTCAGCGTTTTTAAGTTCCTTTGTATAATTCTGGAGCTCGTGATTGCCCCAGCCGCTTGCGCCCAGGTCGTAACCCCATTTATCGGGATCCGGAGCACCCTCGTAATCAAATTCGTCCGACCATACAAGCTCGTAGGTCAGGGAATCGTGATCGTATTCAAAGCCTTTGGCCTTTATCTGATCCTCAGGCACGCTTGTAACCGATGAGGGATCGACGTAAGCACTCGAAACCTGTCCGCCGACCCTGAATTTACTGTCGTCCAAAGTCATTGTTCCTCCCTGTGTATTTCCTTCAGAAGGCGCTTCCTTTTCGGTTCCGCAGGAAGCCCCAAACGCAGCCAGCAAGCATATGCCTGCCGTACAGATCATTTTCTTAAAAGTCATAAGATCTCCTTTAAAGCAATGAAGAACGAAAGATCATTCGCCTGTGATACCCGTATTCTCGATACCCTCGATGAATCTCTTCTGTACAAAGGAGTAGAGGATAAGGAGCGGAGCTATGGAAATGAAGGTTGCAGCCATTTTATAGGCTTCGTTCAGCTTAAACGCGCTTCCCGAACTGGAGGCGGCGCTCTCAAATTCACTGTCGAAGAGGGACAGCTTCATGGGAAGGAGCTGAAGTCCGCTTCTTAAAAGAGTTCCCGTAACGTAGGTCTCGTTCCAGTTCCACACGAAGGCGAAAAGGAAAACAACCAGGACCGTGCTGATGCTGAGCTTCAGACCGATGTGAACGAAAACGCGGAAAGGACCGGCTCCGTCGATCATGGCTGCCTCATCCAGCGACTTGGGGATCAGATTAAAGAAGTTCTGGAAGATCAGGATCAGGATGGTGGAATTCACGCCCTGTCCGAGGATCGCCATGATCACCTGCGGAATGGGTGTTCCGATGAGGTTAAACTTAAATGTCTCCTGAACCGTCACAAACATCATGAGTCTGGGGACCATGAGCACCGTAACGGGAACGATGAAGCAAAGGAGGATCATCACGTACCAGAATCTTTTTCCCGAAAAATTGTATCTCGAAAGCGCAAAGCCCGTGAGTGCCGCGCAGAAAGTCTCTGCTACCGCAAGTCCGCCTGAGAAGAGCACGGAGTTCACAAGAGTCTTCTTAAGGTTCAGGACCTTTATCGCTACCTTGAGGTTATTGAGCGAGAGCTTTCTGGGCACCCAGTCGACCACCGGGTCGATGACGTCTTCGGGAGTCATGAATGTCTTTGAGATGATCCTGAAGATGGGCTCGAGGAAAACGAAGCTCACGCACACCAGAAGCAGGTAAAACGCGATGCGCATTGTCTTTTCAGTGATTTTTTTCTTGTTTAAAAGCTTTTTCATAGTCGATCCTCATCAATAATGCTTAACCTTGCTCTTACGCTCCTTGAAGATCAGGAACGCAAGTCCCATGAGAAGGAGAACCACAACCGTGTAGACCCATGCATATGTTGCGGCAAAGCCGAGACCGCCGCTGGTGTTGCCCATGTAGGTCACGATCAGTGAGTACACGGGATTGATGTCAAACATACCGAGCTGAACGATGGTAAAGATGGTGATTACAAGAGCTGTGGGACGGACAATGGGAAGAGTGATCTTCCACAGTATCTGCCAGCCGTTTGCGGAATCCATCTTTGCCGCTTCGTAAAGGCTGGGATTGATCTTCTGCAGGCCGTTTATAAAGAGCACGATGGGAATACCCGTAAACCAGAGTATTGTCGAAAGCTGTTGGAACACGTCGGTTACAAGTCCCGCGAAAGCTCTTGAGTAGCTTGCGATCATCTGTATGATGAAGATGTCGGAGTAGCTGTGACCGGACATCAGCTCCATCTCGCTGACCTTGGTGTCGAGAAGCTTGCTCATTACAGGTCCCGACATGATGATAACGGGCAGGAAGTAGATGGTCCTGAAGAAACCTTTAAGTTTCACCGTGTGCTCAAGGATGTATGCAATGATGAAGGAAACAACGACGATCACAAAGGTGTAGGGGATGACCATTTTGAGGTATCCGCCCAGTGCGGGAACAAACTCGACATTCTTAAAGAATGCGGTAAAGTAATTTGAAAGTCCCGCCCAGCTGATCTCGTAGCCCAGGATGGTGGAGCTTACGTTCGTAAAGCTCAGGAACACCGTTGCCACAAACGGAAAAGCCGTAAATACGGCAAATCCGACGATCCAGGGCAGCATGAACATGTAGCCGTTTCTATTTTGTCTTTGTTTCCATGTTTTCATTCTTTTCATGGATCGCTCCTATCTTACAGTCGCGCTCATGGCGGGAACTGTTGTATTCAGGCAATTCACGGCAGAATCCGTGTAATTGATGATCACTTTCTTTGTATTTCCGTTCTTTACGTAGGTGTTTACGATGACACCGCTCTCCATGACCTCTCTGTCGACCCAGTCGAAGCCGGAAACCTCGGAAAGAACGCCGTTCACCTGCCTGTAGACCTCATTGCAGAGATCTCTGTACTGGGCATATTCCGTAGAGAACATGTCCGAAGACACCGTGTCCGAAAGAAGGTAGGAAGGCTGCTTTGTGAAGATGAAGGAAGGAGAAAGGTTGTAATCGATCATCCTCAAAATGTCGCTCTTCGTATAGAAGGAGAAATTCGAGTAGGGTCCGTAGACTTCCATGGTTCCGTGAAGAAGGATCTCAAGGAAGGGAACGGTATCCGTTTCAAAAACGTATCCGGATGTGCCCGCGGGTGCATTCAAAAATCTGTCTGTAGCTTCCCAAAGGTACATGTTGGGCGTCTCGATGTTTATCTTCATTTCCTTTGAAGCTTCCTTTACGGCATTCAGGATCAGGTCCCGGGACTCGGTAAGGGAAGTTACGACACCGTTTCTGTCATAGGTGCTCACAAGAGTCTTTCCCGTTTCCGTAAGTGTAAAGGAAGGGCTGAAGTCCGAAGCCTTGTCCGTAAGCTTTTCGATCCACTGAGCCGTCTTTTCGGGCAGTGCATATCCCGTTTCCCATATGGGAGCGTTCTCGGGATAGAGAGTGGACATGTCCATGGCCAGATGCCATGTGTTCACATGCTTTGCGGAATTCGTTGAGTAGCTCACCATCTTTTTGTTGATGGTGGTAAAATCCCTTGAGAAGGAAATGTCTATGTTTTTATCCGCGAACTCCGTCATAAGACGCTTGAATTCCTTCTTTGAACCGATCTTGGAAGTAAAGCTGAAGCTGTACGGCTTTGCGAGTGTCTCCGACTTTTTCTGCCAGCCGATGAGTCCGGAATTAATGTTTTTGATCCCGAGTCCGATCATCTCATCAAGTATCTCACGGACGTCATCAACAGTGGTTGTCACCACCTGATCCGTACCGATGACACTCTTCTTGACATCGGACATGAGGAAATCTATGCGGATGGGGATGTCTCCGCTTACGGAGTCCATCGGTGTGAGCACTCCGAGATCCGTAAGGTGCTCTCTGTAGGCAAGTGCCATTCCCACATAATTTGCCCTGAAGCCCGTATCTCCTTCTCCCGCAAGGAAGCGGTAGGTCATGGAGATGTCGAAGTTGTTGGGTTCCTCCATAAGAGTGAAGTAACCGGCTCCGGCGTTATTGTAGACCTGATAGTAGGTCATGTTGTATTCGAATCTGGGATAACCCCAGGTGTATTTTACTTTCTTTGTCTCTTCGGGATTTACGATGATGTCGAGATACTCGGCTCCCTTGTCAGCCCAGGCCACAAAAGCGGCCTGCTCGTTTCCGTGTGCGATCCCGAACACGGGCATTACGGGTGACTTTACGGGAACAGCCGAGGAAGCCTCGCTGTAGTAGTACTTCTCGGTGGCGGGATCGGCGCCGTACACGTCTCCCACGTATTGATTGAAAGCCACGTTGTTGTCCATGAAACGGATCAGCGCTCCGGAGCCGTCGGGAACGAAGACGTAACCTGGAGTCATGTATTTGGCTCTTGCAGCATCGTAGTCCCCCGTCTCGGGATTATAAAACTCCGCTTCACCGCCGCTTGCTCCGAGGAAAGGTGTAAGGATCACCGCAGTCAGCTTTTTTATGCCTTCTCCCTTCATTTCATCAAAGGGAACGTCGTAAGTTACGGTGTCCTCTCCGAAGGTAATGTAAACGGAAAGAGAAAGATCGATGGATGAAAAGTCTGCATCGAGTTTCCATGTGTTTCCGTTTGCTCCGACCTTTGAAAGCTTTGACTGAGCACCGCTTTCGGAAGCGGACGAAACGAACTTGGTAGCTTCAAGCTCGCTGTATTCCACCGTCACAAGGGAATTTGCGATTCCGATGTAGGTGGTGTTAAGGCTCTTCTCCTTCGGTTCGGAGGCAGCGATCAGCTCTTCCTCCGTCTTTGCCTTCGAAATGTTGTTCTTAAGCTCCTTGGAGAAAGGAACATCCACACCCGTTTTCCAGGTGTAACCGGAACGTTTGTCAGCAATCGCGATAATGTCCCTGTCTTCCCTGAAAAGGTACTTCATGGTGCCCGTCTCATAAAGCAATGTGTACTTGTTCAGGTCCTGTACAGAGAACTCTGCGCTTTCCGGTGCGGGACGGGTGTCGAAATTTGTATCGATGTAAGCCGCATTTGCGCTGCTGCCGGCAAATGCTCCCGTGCAGAAAGCACATGCAGCAAGAGCGGCAACGGCACGCTTCAGATTGTGTTTAAGCTTGTCAGATAACATTCAGGATCAGCTCCCTTCCCACTGAAATAATAAAGCTGAAAAGTTTTTCAAACATGATTGTGAGTATCAAAGCAATGATCATAGCGACCACCATGAAAAATGCCGTCATGATGATGCTCTTCACCGTTTCCTTAAAGGTGTAGTCATGCACGTTCATGAGTCCGCAGAAAAGATTTACAACGCTCCATATGATGCTGACAGCAAGGATCAGTGTCAGGATGAAGCTCTCATTGTAGGTCAGACCGTAGCTCATCACAACAATGACGATCATTCCCACCATCAGGGGCGCGATTGCATATGCGGGAAGCATGTACACCGTTTTCAGGTTTCCGTCACCGTCGTTTATGGATGTAACAAGCCAGTTACATATGATAAACAGGAAGATGAGTACGAAGAAGCCGGCAACCGTGCCTGCCATGTCCATGTCTTCAACCGAAACGTACTGGTAGATGAAGCCCTTTCCCGTCCTGTAGATCATGTAGACGATGAAAGCCAGAACGTAGATCACGGTAGCTCCCAGAGCGGTTGCATGTCCGTGTCCGTAACCGCGTTTTTTCACGGAGTATTTTACATTTCCCACTCTCACGTCGTAATAACGGTCATTGGGATGTCTTGCCACACGGAACATGTAGAGCACGTCACCGAGCACCGGAGTGTCCAGTATCCTGTCGGCGATGTTCCTTGCGGTGGTGGCTATCACCCTCTTCTTGTCGATCTTCTTTGCGATCTGCGTCAGAAGGATGAGGAGGATGATCCCCACGAACACATAGGGAAGTGTTTTCTGTATGGTCTCATTTCTTACTTCCCAGAAAGCTTCCGAGAAGTAATCACGATTTTCGGCAACCTTGAAGTGCTCGAGACTCTCTTCGTAGCGCTGCGCATGGAAGAGTGCCTTTCCGACGCCATTGTGAGCGAGCATCGACATCTGGTTCAGTCTCAGCACTTCCGACCATGCCTCAAGGCTCTCTTCATAGCGACCGCTCTCATAGTAGGCCATGGCATCGTAAGTGGTGGTAGCGTAATCGGTGGGGCGGAAGGACTGAAGGTAACCCTTGTCTCCGTCCACTGCCCAGATGTAACCGTCAGGGTCAACAGCCAGAGCGGGAAGTGAAGTGAAAAGTCCCGCAATGTCCGTTCCCGTAACAAAGGATCCGAACTCAAAGATGAATTCTCCGTCCTTTGAATAGATCTGTATGTATCCTCTCTGTGTAGAGGTGTAGATTATCCCGTTTTTGTCCACATAAACATCGGAAAGATCGCTCCAGCCGACAGTTCCGTTCTTAAACATGTTTCCGCCGGAAGTGTTGTGCTTCTTAAGGCAGTTCTCGTCGTTGTTCATGCTGGTGGAGTAAACTATGCCTTCCTTCTCGTCAACAAAGATGTTGGAAAAGGTCGTGGGAACCGTCATGGAGAGATTTGCAAGCTGGTCTCTCGTAAAGAGGACCTTCTGGAGCATCTGCGAAAAGCTGATGAGAGTCTTGTTTACCGCGAAATAACCGAGGAATTCTCCTGTGGGAGCCATCTGGATTATACCGTTGTAAACACCTTCGCCTATGATGTACATGTTGCCTGCGTTGTCCACGGCGACCTTTAACGGATCGAAGTTCGTGTCAGCAAAAGAAGGCTCCGTAGGTCTTTCAAAAGTTGCAACATGCTTTAGTCCCTTATCGTATTTAAGGACGGCCTTTGCTCCCTTGTCCGCCACATACACATCTCCCGAACGGGTGACAAAAACACCTGTGGGTGTCTTCATGGGAGCTCCGGAGATCTCGTTCACCACTTTGTTGTTCTTTATGTCGTAAAGAACGATCCTGCTGTTTCCGGTGTCGCAGATGTAAATGATACCGTCATCCGTGATCACGAGATCCGAGGGCTTTGAAAGTCCGAGGGAAGTCACCGTCTTCTCGGGAAGGTAGGCATCCTGAGTGCGGACAAATTCGTACTCTCCCGAATTCACCTCAAGAGTGTAGGTGTAGGTGGTGGCTGCGGCAAAAGCACTCACAGCCGGAGCCGTAAGAACAAGAAATAATGCCAGTATTAAACTTGTAAGATGTTTTTTGTTTCGCATAACGATCTCCAAATCGATGTTTTGGGAAAACTCCTTCCGGCTACTTGATACCGGAGTGGCTCATTGTGTTCATTACCTGTGACTGCATTACAATGAATATGATGAGGTTCGGAACGAACAGGATGACACTGGCTGCCGCCTGCATACCCGCCGCTGCCACGGTGTTGTTTGTGGACAGGGAGGAAAGGTAAAATGCAAGTGTTCGCATCGAATCATCCGTGATGAAGTTGTTGGAGGCTTCCACCGCTCCCCAGACCTGCTGGAAGGTCAGCACTATGCTTGTCGCAAGAGCGGGTTTCGTAAGAGGGACAATGACCTTTCTGATGATGACGAGGTCATTCGCTCCGTCCATTACAGCTGCCTCGATGAGTGCATCCGGGATCTGATCCGTGAACTGCTTCACAAGGAAAAGTCCGACGGGCATGGCAGCGAGAGGAAGGACGTGAGCCCACCATGTATCAAGCATACCGCTCTTTACGATAACGAGGTATCTGGGAACGGCCACAGCCGTAGGCACGAACATGAGTGCAAGCTGGTTTATCTCAAACAGGGCTTTCTTTGCTCTGAACTTCTTTTTCGAGAAAACGTAGGCAGCCGTGATCGTGATCACCAGGTTCAGCAAAATGGTAAGGAACGTGATGAGGGCCGAGTTCAGAAGGTAACGCGACATCGGTATGCCTGTTGTACCCGACAGCCTGAACAGATCCTTGAAGTTCTTCAACGTAGGGCTTTTTACGAAGATCGTGGGAGGGAATGCGAAAAGCTCTCCCAAGGGCTTAAAAGCCTGGTTAATGACATATATGACGGGAATGATCATGAAAACCGCAAGGGGAAGGAGGATCAGATAAAACTTGATCTGACTTCCGGAAAAGTACTTGGGGTTGATCTTCGCGCCCATGAATTTTGATCTTTTATGTCTTCTTTTCATCAGTCTTTCTCCGCAAACATCTTGTGTGCAACTATGTTAAACAAATAAACGATAATCAAAAGTACGACCGAGATCGCCGCCGCGTAGCCCATCTCGTAACGGATGAAGCCGTAGTCGTCGATGTGGTTCGTGATCAACTGTCCGGAGTACTCCGGCGTGGGGTTCGCTCCCGAAAGAGTGACTCCGATCCAGCCCATGTTGAAGGCATTTACGATGGCCATTACGGCGCCGAAGAGCATCTGGGGCTTCATGGAAGGAACCGTTATGTAGATGATCTCCTGAAATCTGTTCTTCATTCCGTCGACGTAGGCAGCTTCGTAAAGCTCCTCGTTGATGTTCAGGATACCGGAGATCATTGCCAGGAAGCCGATACCCATTGCCGACCACAGCGAGATCAGGATCATGATCTGCATGAAGTAATCCTTGGTCAGAAGGAACTGGATGGGTGTGTCGATCACGTTGAGCTCCAGGAGGATGTTGTTGATGATACCTCTCTGGTCGCCCGAAAAGATCGTCTTCCAAACGACTCCGATGAAGACCTGGCCCACCATCGAAGGTGTGTAGATAGCCAGAGAGATCACGGTTCTCGGGATTGCCTGGATCTGTGCGAGCATCCATGCGATCAGGAAGGAGATCACGTAACCGCCTGGTCCGACGATCAATGCATAGAGGAAGGTGTTGGGAAGCACCTTCTTCATGAACATCGTGTCCTGAGTGAAGAGATAGATGTAATTCATAAGGCCCGTAAATGATGGCTTATTGATAACATCAAAGTAGGTAAAGCTCAGTCCCATGGCAACAGCCACAGGGATCAATATGAACATTGAAAACAAAAAGCCGTAGGGAAGAAGCAGAAGTCCCGCATGAAGCGTTTCGCGCCTGTCCCGGACGCTCGTCCTGTGCTTTTTTTCTTTTTGTAATGCCAGTGCCATTTCTAACCTCCGTTGAAAACACCCTATTTAGCAGCTTTTGCTTTTGCAATGTTTTCCTCGATCCAGTCCACATCACGGATGACATAGGGACGAAGCACATTGCCCTCTTCATCCAGATAACCGAGTTCTTTCATCTTTTTCTTTATCTCCCTGTTGATGGGAATGGTCTGTTCGTCGATAACGACCTGTGCGGAAACACCGTCGTTGATCATTTTGTTCCAGATGTCCGAAAGCGAGCGCTCCACGAGATACTGTCCCATGGATCTGGGAACATCTCTCAGCCACTTTATGGACTCTTTTATCACATCCTTGTCCGCCTGGTCGATGGGAGCCTCATCAAGAGCCTCGACGTTGGCGGGAAGCCAGAAGAATTCTTTTCCGTAGGTGGATCTTAAAGTGTAGGTGTAATTTACCTGAGTCTCTTTTTCCGTCCACCACTTAAGGAAGCGCCACGCCTCATCGATGTGGTCGGAGTCCTTGAAGATTATGCCTCCCGTACCGTTTGCGACGTACCAGCGTGCTATTTGGCCATCTTCCTGTCTTGTTCCGGGATAATCCGCCAGAGCCCACTGTCCTTCAAGCTCGGGAGCACCGTTCTTTAAAAGGATGTACTCGTTTGAATCGATGATACCCACAGGAAGGATGGAGTACCTGAAGGAGTTAAAGAAGGAATTGACCTGCTTGTCCAGGGAATAGGCAAGGAAAAGATTTCCGAGTGCCTGAACGCCCTTAACCGCCTCGGGTCTGTCGATCGCGGTGGAGAGGCCGTCCTCCGAGTAAAGCTGTCCGTTGTTCTGATAGATCAGCGGAACAGTCTGATAAAACCATTTGTATCCGACACCTGCGGAGATGTTGTGGTAGAAGTTCATACCGTATCTCTGAAGCTCGGGAAGCTGATTTACCACATCTTCCCACGTGTCGGGAGGTGTGAGTCCGAGAGACGAGAAAATGTCCGTTCTGTAAGCGAGAGCGTAGAAGTTCAGCGTCTCGGGGAGGGCATATATGCCTTCGTTAAAAATGTAGGAAACGAAAGCGCCCGGAACAAAGCGGTCCGCAATAAGCCAGAAATCGTCGAACTGCGTGAGATCGTAAAGCGCATCACGTGCAGCGAGGTCGAAGGGCATGTGGGAACCGAGGCCGAGAGCAAGATCGGGAGTAACGTCCGCGGCACTTGCAAGTGTCAGCTTTCCTGCATCGGGCATGATGCTGACCTTGACCCTTATGCCCGTTTCGGGCGTGAATTCGGTGTCCGCCATCTTCTGGAGAAGGTCAACGTGCGTTACGGCCCTGTTTACCCAGACCGTAAGCACTTCCTTGTCGTCTGTCTTTGTCGAGTACTTGTTGTCCGTGAAGCTCAGAGCGAGCTTCTTTACCCCGTTCGCAAAGCGCTTGCCCAGACTTGCGGAAGCCTTGGGGAGCTTTGTCTTTTCGCCGCTCACATAGATCCTGTCGAGAGTGAAATTGCTCTTTAAGATCTCGGATGTAAAGTTACTCATTGCGACGAGTATGGAGTTGTCACGTCCCGTGAGCTTTGCGGTGTAGAGAGCGATCTCATCGGGGTACTCTCTCACCTGCTCGATGAAGATGAGAGCCTTGTCCATGTCCGCGAGAAGCGCACTGTTGATACCGAAGGTGGTGTTGTACTGAGACATGTATCTGATGTACGAGATCAGAGTCAGGTAGGCATCAAGGTAGTCCGGGATCTCGGGGATGTACTTTGTCATCTTCCATGTACGGAACTTGTCCTTGTCCGCGCCCCTGATCTTGTCGATGTCAAGCGCAAACTGGGAAACGTGCTCGGAGATCAGTCTCGCGCATCTCCATGCTCTGTAGACAGGCTCCTGTTCTTCCTTAAGGCAGAGGTCGTGAGTTCCTGCAGTCAGGTAGATCAGGTAGGGCTTGCCGTCCTCGTCCGAAAGCGTTTCGTTGGTCCATGTGCTTCCGGTGGGAGCAAAGGCATAGCATGAAAGCTCTGCGAAGGGGATGGCGTTATCTATGTATATGCTTTCAAAAGCGTCATATTCTTCTTTTTCGTTTGTATAATGGAAGCTCAGTCTGTAAAGACCGGTTTCGGGAACTTCTATCGAGTAATGGAGCTCTGTTCCCGCTTCCGTAAATCTGATGCCGTTCAGCTTTTTGTAATGGGCATCGTAGGGGAAGACCGCAGGATCATCATCGCTTACGTAGATGGCCTGGGTGGAATTCTTTACGGTGTAGTCTGTGGCATTCACGGTAATGAGACTGCTCTCCGCTTTAGCCGCATCTTGGTGTCCCGCAATGTAGTCGCTGTAGGAAACGGGCTTGTCCGCAGGTCTTTCGGCCTTAAGTGTTCCGAGACCGAGGCCGTTTGCAGCCACGTTTTTAAGTTCAATGATGTTCTCTCCCTCTTTCAGGTTAAAAAGGAGGGGAGTCGAAGAAATGTAAGTCGAACTGTAGAAGAAGATCTCCCTTGCCGCATCGGAACGCACCTGTCCGGGAGCCATTTCATCGCCGTAGCTGTCCTTAACATACTCCTTTGTCGCATCGGACCAGAGATGAGGAAGAGCGATGATCTTCATTTCATGATAATCCTGTGTTCCGTTCAGGCTGACACTGACCGCAAAATCCGACATGGTGGATCCCATGGGCTTGTAGTCGAGCTTTAATACATAAAGTCCCGCTTTTTTGACATTTATCCTGTAGGTCAGAGTGTCGTTGTAATCAACGGTCGTGAATTCGTCCCTCACGCTCGCGCCGTTCTTTGAACCGTCGGCTTTTTTAAGATCTGATTTTTCGGCTGTAAAGCTTCCCGTACCGTAAAGCTTTTCCGGATCCTCTCCGAGAGAGTCAGTCCAGTCGCAATACATGGGAATCTCTCCCAGTCTGTCAGTAAGCAGCTTAATAGCGGATGAAACCTCTTTTTCATCCGGCTTTTCAACGTATTCGGCTGTATTTCTTGTAAACAGCAAAACAGCTCCGATCAACAGAACTGCACCGACGATTATTGATAATATGATACGCTTTTTCATAAGTTGCCTCTTTTTTGTCGAAACGTTTTTATTGAACCCCACATTATAGGGACTGTTGAGCTAACAGTCCCTATAACAAGAGGAAAATGATTTATTTTGTGAAGTCACTGTCTGTGAATCCGTAGTACTTCTTGAGGCCGTCCTTGATAGCCTTCTCGGATTCAGCAAAACGCTTGTTGATGACAGTGTTCCAGTCAGCAAGACGAGCCTTTACGTTATCAAGCCAGCCTGCATCGGTAACATCCACACCTGCAACATTTGCATCATAGAAGTTGAGCCATTCGTACTCGCAAGCCTTCTGTGCGCCGTCTTCGGTTACATAGTAAGGATAGCACTTGTCGGAAACATCCCACATCTTGCCTTCCTCCCAAAGCTGAAGAACATACTGGAAGCCGGGCATAAGGTTCTTGTCCGCATATCTCTTGTGAATGTCTACAGAGTACCAGATCTTCATCTGCTCATCGAATTCCTTGCCTGTTACAAGAGGGAAGGAGTCGTTCAAAGAGCTCTTTGTTGTTCCGTTATCTGTATACATCTGATCAGCTCTTGCCTGGAAAGCTTCTGTGGAACCGCACCAGAAAGAACCGAATGTGTAAGCGAGCTTTAACTTTGCTTTTTCCGCATCGCTCCACTCAGGGTTACCGTCATCCATTGCATAGTTGTGGATAGCCATGGGGTCAACTACGATACCAACGTTGTTCTCAGCGTAATCTGTGGAAGGTCTGGGATAGATGTCCCAATCTCCGGATTCAACTACATTGGATTCTGCTCCGGGAGCGGCAGCTGCGCCCATCATCCAGGGATCGCCTTCGTAAGTGAGTGCATAGTTACGGCAGAAGAAGCGGTAGCCCCACCACCAGCCGTCATCCATGATCTCCTGAGCAACATTTCCCTTGCCGTATTCCTGCCAGATGGTGTGCTTTGCCCATGTGGGAACATAGCCGAGAAGCTTCTGAACAGCTTCGGAGTTAAGGTTTACTCTGTCGCCTGTGCCGTTGTAATTGAACATGGACATGTTGATGTCCTTAACACCTGTGTCGATGTAGCTTCTGGGAAGTCCTACTTCGCCCCAGAATGTTTTTCCGTCTGCGGAAGCCATGAACTCTGTGTACTCATCGATGGTCCAGTTGGGTTCGGGAACGTCGATGTTGTTGTTCTCTGCAAGTTCCTTATTTACCCAAACAGCCCAAGGCTGAACGAACTGAGGAAGTCCTGCCTGGAATCCGTAGTAGTTCATAATGCCCATGATGGACTTGTTGAAGCTCTGGTAAACAGGATCGTCGCTGAATACGGAAAGGTCTGCGATGAATCCCTTTGCAACATCGCCCGCAAGGTCTGTCGATGCGTAAACATCGGGATACTTGCCGTGCTCAGCCTTGAAGTTTTCAAGTTCCTGAGCCCAGGGTGTGTCGTTTGCGTTGGGGTCGTCAGCCTTTGCGTAAAGGTTGATCTTTACATTGGGGTACTTCTTGTTGAATGCCTTTGCAAGAGCATAAACAGCAGCAACGTTCTGTGTTGTTATCTCTTCAACAGGGATGTCCTTGTGTCCGAGATCTTCGTAGTAAACGCTGTCTCCGGACCAAACCATGATGGAGAGGTCTCCTGTAACGTTTTTGTCAAGTGTCTCGTAAGCGGGAACCTCAACCTCTGCCTGCTGGTTGCCTGTTGAAGCATTGTTTGCTGCTCCGGAAGACTGTGCAGGAGCGTTGGTGCCGCTCGCATTTTCACTGTTTTTGTTTCCGCATGCTGCAAGGCTTCCTACAGCAAGTGCCAGAACAAGGAGCAGTCCGAGGCTTCTTTTTGCTTTCCTCATAAAAATTTCCTCCTAATAAAATCTGTGTTTTTTTGAGGGATTTTTTCCTCTTATTTACACGCACATCCTACCATGCTAAAAACGTTTTGACAACCAAATAAAAACGTTTTTATGATAAATTTACATAAAAATCTCGAGTTTTTAATGCCATTTTTATACATATTGCACAAAAATCCCCGTTAGTTTACCTTGCTAACGCGTTGCCAAATTCCCTCTTTGTGCATGTTTTATCAAATCGTTTTTTCTGTGGTTCAGGGCATAAAAAAAGGAACTTCTGAAAGTTCCTTTTTAAACAGGAAATCCTGTAAGCAGAATTTCCATTGCTTGAAGCAGACTATACTCTGTAGTCTACTTTTTTTGCGTCATTGTTGCCTGAACTTCTTCGATGTGTTCGACAGGTATACCGCAAAAGTCTGCAATCTCCTTTGGAGTTTTTTCTCTACGAAGCATGTCTGCAATAAGCTCGTCACGACCTTGCTCACGACCTTGCTCGCGACCTTGCTCATATCCTTTTTCAATCAATCCCTGACTAAGATTACACATGGTTTCAAAACTCCTTTCCAAGTCTCTTACTTTGAGATTATACTTTGATTCTAACAGTTCGATTCTTTCTTCTGCCGGCATATTCCTGACGAATGTGTCATACAGCATGCTGTGAAGCTTCGATGGTTTATTGTATGGCATCCCTTCCTCCTTGGGAAGACGCACCATAATAACCTGCAGCATGTCAGATCTGGCCTCATCTTTAAAGCTCCCATAAATGGGCTCGTGGTCAATCCTGTAACGTGAAATTGTGTTTGCAAGATCACCCGGACAATTAAAACAGAGCCATATGCTATAGACTTTGTCAAGAGCATCATAATTTTTTCCTGTAAAGTTTCGTCCTGCTTGGTCTGAGAGCATACGCCCACAGTAAAAGATCCCTCTCGTTACAAGATCATATCCGGGGTAATAAGACCTTTGAGCTTCGAGATCGACAACGACATGAAAGCTCTTTTTGCCAACGGGCTTCGGAGATCTTACTTTGAACCTTACATCATACTTGAAAGTTCTTTCTCCGTTTATCTCGCTTTCCGGATTTTGACCATCAATGAAATCACCTTTTCCGTCATTCGTCATGCCCGGATTAACAAGAATAGAGGATACATATGGATTTTCAATAAGCTCTATTATTTCCTCTATTGCCATTGAGCTATACTCAGCCGTTGTACCGTTTAAAATCCAGGCCAAAATCTGTTTGCTCGCCAGGATCGTTTTGACAGCTGCGTCATACTCGTTGCTGCTTTTTCCGGATCTTAATGCTGTTTCCAAATTATTCATTTTGCCTCCTTATGATTATCTTTTTATGGTAATCAAGGAGGCCTACCTCTCTGATAATAATTGTTTTCAGGAAGTAACGGCACCACCTGCTCTTCCCAAATAACATCCGGTGTGTCAGGGCGAGAGCCCACTATTCGATTATTCTCTCCTCGAGATTTACCTGTATTATACATGCTTGTTTTTTCATTTTCAACATATTTACCGATTCTTTATGGTTTTCGCAATCCGGCCGGTAAGATATATGGCTTTCAGGCGATTTAAAGTGTTGCCTCCGGTGACTAATCACTTTAATGCAGTTTTTTCTGTATTTTTATCCTCTGTCGATCTCTTCATTTCCGCCAGCTTACCGCCTTCGATCAGCACCTGCTTCGTAATGTGTTTTATACGATTAAAATACTCCGTGCGCTTTCCGGATCCCATCTCGTCAGCGATCAGAGAGTCCATGGTCTTGTCCCTGCAGGCCCTGTCAAGCTGCGGACTGTAGGGGATCACCGCCACACGCTTCTTAGGAACCTTGTATTCCTTAAGTAGTTCAAGTAAAAAATTGTCATATTGGGAAAATCTGTTGATAACAAAGAAACTTTTTGAAATGTAATACGAATAAAGATAAAAGAATTTTCGGATCTGTATCGAGCTGACCGGCAGAAAAACCAGGATGATGTCAGCTTCGTTCAAAACTTTAAAAGAATAGGGGCTGTTTTTTCCGGAGGAATCCACAAAACAGACTTCTCCGGCACCTCCTTCAAAGGCGCTTTCCTCCGAAACCGTCACAGGTTTCAAAAGATTCAGGTTGGTCGCCAGAGCATAGGCCTCAGTCCTGCATTTCACTTTCTTCCAGTAACTGCTTTCGTATTTCGCCACCTGCCCGCAGTAATCCGGATAGTCAGGCCCCGAATAAAAATCCTCACTGTCGGAAAGGGGCCTCACTCCCCTGAATCTCCACATGTAGCTCTCCATGGGCCTCGCTCCAAAATGATCCGCCCTCACATCCACCTTCAGCCCGAAATACTCCGCCGCCATCTCGCTCATAGCCAGGATGTGCCCCGTCACGCCACCGGATCTGCGATACGGACTCCACCCCGCAATGTTGATCCTCTCTCTCATAAAAATCCCCTTTGATATAAAATTATTTGTTTAATGCTGATTTTTTGAAGCCCTTGAAGGGTGCTTCATATCGGCGGAATGCCGATGATTGATTGATAATATTACTTGTCTCCGTAGTGAGATCTGCATTGAGCTATTTCAATTGAATCATTATCTATCCTGAATATCAGACGATTCACGCTGTCTATCCGAACACTCCAAAAACCGCTCAGATTGTCTGATAGCGGTTCAGGCTTCCCCGTACAAGCATATCCGTTCCTATCAATATCTTTCAAAAGACTATTGATCTTTTTAATAGTACGCTTATCCTGGGTTTGCCAGTAAATGTAATCCTCCCATGCATCATCAGCCCATATCAATCTCATCCTTCATCCTCCATCAGTTCATGCTCTTTTCCACGTCCTTCTTCCAGTTGTTTGATCGCTTTCTGTAAAATGTCCTGATTCGTCTTGCTATAAAAGGGATCAACTGCAACCTCAAATGGAATTCGCTTCTCATTTCCCAATTTTACAAGGTAAATGTTAATGGCTGTCGACATAGTAAGCCCAAGTGCTTCACAGGCCTGTTCGGCTCTTTTCTTTACATTATCATCAATTCGAATGCTTAACTGTGCCATATCAGTTCCTCCTTTACTTATGTAGCAATTGTATTTCATTTCATACACACTGTCAATACTTTTTCCCACTGATACCTCCTCCTCAATAAAACAATATAATTCATAAAATGAATCCAGTGAACCATTTTTATACAGTTACAAAAGCTTGTTGCTGATTTTTTGAAGCCCCTGAAGGTTGCTTCATATCGGCGGAATGCCGATGGCGGTATTATTACACATTTGGAACGGGAGCGCAAGAGGGATTTGAAAATTTTCAATTCTTTTTTGCAAAAAGCCTGCGGCTGTTAACCGCAGGCTTCCAAGCATATTATTTCTTTATTCAGGCTTTACATCCAACTGAGATGTGCAATGCGGGCAACGTGTTGCCTCGATGGCGATCTCCGATCTGCAGAAAGGGCAGATCTTCTTTGTGGGCTTCTGTTCCTCCGCAGCCACCTCTTTCTTCTTTGTCAGGTTGCGCACTCTGTTGATCTGCCTGACGATCAGGAATACAACAAGTGCCATGATGATGAAATCGATAACGCCGCTGATGAAAGCGCCATATCTGATGCACGCTGCCCCCGCAGCTTCTGCCTCAGCCAGCGTCTCATAATGATTACCGTCAAGTGCGACGAACAACTGACCAAAGTCCATCTTTCCCGTAAAGATCCCCAATACGGGCATAATGATGTCATTAACCAACGATGACACTATCTTATTGAACGCAGCGCCGATGATCATGCCGACCGCAAGATCGATCATGTTGCCCTTAAGGGCAAACTCTTTGAATTCTTTAAAAAACTTCTTCATAAAATCCCGCGACTTTCGTCGCCCCTCCTTTATTATTGCTGTGAACAGCTGAATACATTATAGTCTGACATGAAAAGGAATGCAAAGGTTTTCTTATCACAATTCAGTCTGAATTATCCGACCGAAATTCATCTCATCCACAAATAATCCATAAACGTAGCCAGGGCTTTCCCTATAGAGTCCCGTCTCAAGATCAACTATCTTGTCGAAGATTTTGGAATGATAAAGACTTGCCATTGCCTTATCATATTCAACGTTTTGCTCCTCAGTAATGATTTCAACAAGATCCTGAATCATATATTCAATCATCTGTTTTTCCTTTGACATGTTACACGCTCACTTTCTTCAAAAGCGATATAGCCTTCTCTGTATGAAATGAATACTGATTTGTCGTTTCTTTATATATCATGCCACTTACCATATTTTCGAAGGAAAGAATACCATTTTCATATTGTCTGAAAAGAACCGCCATGGCATCATCTGCAATTGGTCCGATAACAACATCGTACTTGTTGTCCAAATTGCATTCCGGGTCAGCAAAATTGCGATAATTTCTATTTCTGTTATTCATAACAAATCGTGCCCATTTTTCTGAGGTCTCGGAACCAAAATCCAATACCCTTAAGCCGACTGTACTTTTAAAGTCATCACTTAACTCAAAGGTATTAATAATCGGAGAGCCGCCATACAATCGAGCAACTCTCTTTGCCATCTTATCCGCCTGTTCTTTCAAAACAGTAAGATAAAACCCTCTCCCAAAATCTTTGTAAGGTCTGCACATCGCAAGCTCAATTACTTTTACATCTACGTTGCTCCCATGATACAAGATCACTAATACTCACCCCCATTTTTTCTGCAAACAATAGCAAGGTCCTCAACTGCCTCTTCAATACTAAGTGTGTGCTCAATATCATAATTATCTTTAAGAAACGCTATCCCCTCATGATCATACAAGTAAACAAACGCGTCCTTCTCGCCCAGACCAAACCTGTCCGCAAATTCATTAACACATGCCACTGTATAGTTTATTCTTTTCTTAGTCTCGCTCATAAAAAACTCCGTATCCATTTCGAAATCCATTTGAATAGAGTATAGTGCAATCAAGTCGGCAACCTTTTTTCACGTCTGTACTCGTCAGCAATGTAATCAGGTCCATTCATCCACATACCTGTTGTTTCGTCAAATAGCATTTCAGCTGTTTTGGATTTCATAAATCTTGTAAAAGCCTTCGTTTTGGAAATCTTTTGACGCCTTGCTATATTCATTGAGGCCATAGCTGCAAGAAGTTCCATTGAATACTCATTCTCACTCATTTTCATACCTGCACCTCTTCAGAACCAACATTCTCCTTTTGAAGAACAATCCCGTTTTTCTTGGCCTTTCCGACTGATAACTTTACAAATCTTTCTGCCTGATTCTTATCAGTTGTAACATAAAAACCCAGTCCAAAATCTTTTCCGGAATTGCAAAGTTTAAGTTCAGGTTTTTCAACCTTTATATAACTTCCGTGATAAACCCATAATCCATTTTCAAGAATCATCTGAATCCCTGTTCTCTCAAGTATTTCAACATATCCTCAAAACTTGCCTCATCCCCTTGTGTGTGATACTCCTCATAGCACTGAGAAATGTAATCGAATAAGGCATATTTTTCAACCACGCAGTTACATTCGTCGACAGATAATCCGAAGTGCTTCTGAAGCATCCGGTATAATCGAACCTGTATCATAAAAATATCTTCTTTTTTATTTGCTTCAGTCACAGTGATCTCCTTATCATCTCTTCACGCGATTTTCAACCTCATCCCGCTCGAAGAACATTCTATCGATTTACCATCTCTACATCATGCTCCACCATGATCCTCACAAGTTCATCAAAGCTTGTCTTTCTGGGATTCCAGCCAAGTTCTTTCTTTGCTTTTGAAGAATCACCGAGAAGGGTGACAACATCTGTAGGACGGAAGAACTCAGGAGACACCTCTACCAACACTTTTCCCGTCTTTACATCGATTCCCTTTTCATCCACGCCTTTTCCTTCGAATCGAAGCTCGATCCCCGCATATTTAAACGCACGGAGGCAGAAATCACGAACGGAATACTGCTCTCCCGTTGCTATGACAAAGTCATCAGGTTTTTCCTGCTGAAGGATGAGCCACATGCACTCAACATAATCTTTTGCGTAACCCCAGTCTCTTAAAGCATCCAAATTTCCGAGACAGAGTTTATCCTGCAATCCCGCTGCAATCTTAGCAGCTGCGATCGTAATCTTTCTTGTAACAAATGTCTCGCCGCGCCTCTCTGATTCGTGATTAAAGAGGATGCCATTGGACGCGAACATTCCATATGCCTCGCGGTAGTTCCTCACGATCCAGTAGGCATATTGCTTTGCGGCAGCGTAAGGTGAGTAAGGATAAAAAGGTGTGGTTTCCTTTTGAGGGATCTCCTGAACCTTACCGAAAAGTTCGGAAGTGGATGCCTGATAGACTTTGCAAGACTTTTCAAGCCCTGCTATCCTTATCGCCTCCAGCAGTCGAAGAACTCCCGTTCCTGTCGCGTCCGCAGTATACTCCGGTACTTCAAAGGAAACCGCAACATGGCTTTGAGCAGCCAAGTTATAGACCTCATCGGGCCTGACTTTGCCGACGATCTTCACAAGGCTCAGCGAGTCCGTGAGATCACCATAATGCAAATGAAAATGAGGATCCCCCAAAAGATGATCGATCCTCTCCTTTTTCTCCGTTGAAGAACGGCGCACAATACCATGTACGTCATATCCCTTTTCAAGAAGGAATTCCGAAAGATAAGATCCGTCCTGTCCTGTAATTCCTGTAATAAGTGCTGTTTTCATATTCTTCTTTTTCTCCTGCCGATGCGTTATTGCTTCTTGACATAATTCTCTATCTCTTCCCACTCAAAGAGCATTCTTTCGATGTCGTTGCTTTCCACATTTCCCATGAGGACCTCGATGTATCGGAGCTCCGTCACAGCTTTTATGGCATGGAACTCTCCGATCTCGAACACAAAACTGCTGCCGGATGAGATTCTCTTCATCCCGGCATCCGTAGCAACAAGTCCTTCTCCGGAAAGCACTGTGACAACTTCTTTGTGGTGCATGTGGCAATGGTAGGTGGTAAACTGTCCCGCAGTCACCTTGACCTTGTTGGTGCAGACCCCCGTACCGTTCTCCTCCGAACGATCGAGCGTCTTGATGGTTCCCCATCTTCTTTCCTCATAACGGGGAGTGACCCTGATGCCGTCAAGGTAGTTCTTTATGTAGGAACTCCTCTCTTTGTCCGCAACAAGAATTCCGTCATAGGAGGCAGAAATCACCATGTCCTTGGCTCCCATGACAATGAGAGGTACGTCCAAAACGTTCACCGCATTGGTGTTTTCACAGGTTTCATCCATCACAACCTGCCCCACCGTCTTGTCTCTCATTTCTTCCGTCAGGGTGTTCCATGTCCCCACATCCTTCCAACTGTCTCTGTATTCAAGAACGATGCAGCCCCCGGCCTTTTCCATGACCTCGTAGTCAAAACTTATCTTGGGAAGGTCGTCATATCTCCTAACCACTTCATTATAGTCGATTTTCAGACCATACTTTTCGGCATATTCTTTCATCATACCCACTCTGAAGCAGAACACGCCACAGTTCCACAACGCTCCACCATCGATCATCTTCTGTGCGTCGGCAACAGTGGGCTTTTCGCGGAAGCAAGTAACTTCCCTGTAGTTCTTTCCTACATCTTTAGAGAGTATGTAACCGTACTTTTCGGAAGGATAAGTCGGTGTGGCTCCCAGAAGAGCGATGTTCTTCCCGCTCTCCTTTAAAGCCTCTTCCATCTTTTCGAACATACCGAAGTAATCGTCATCCACATAGGGGTCCACAGGCATAACCGTAACAAATTCATCATCGGAACTTCCGTTACTTGCTGCCCAGGCAGCTCCCAAGAGAATTGCCGGGAATGTGTCCCTTCTTTCCGGTTCTGTGGCTATCTTCGTGTCTTTCCCAAGCTGGCTCTGGATGATCTCCGTCTGTGCCTCGCTGGCAATGATCACAGCCTTGTCCCCCAGTCCCTTCTTTGAAAGCTGATCAAACACGCGTGTCGTTGGACAGTGGCCAAAGCCTTCGCCCCGAACCGCCCGAGAGTAAAAGGATCTTTATATAATTCCTTTCAATGCAAACACTATACAAATTTGAGCCGGATTTCTCCGACTCAGTCTGAACTGTCATTATTCTACGATAACTTAATTCCTCAATCCATTATTCCAAGAAGAATGCCAAAATGATCATTTGCTGTTTTGTATTCTGTCCAATCAACCTGCCTTATAAGTTCAAGCATGGTATCAAACATTCTTTCAGGGCAAAAAATCGAAAACGAAACTCCGAGTTCCGCCTTGATTTTTTCACGTCTTTTTCGAAGATACTCGGTTGTTTTTATATCTCTCAAAAATGTTTTGACCTGATCGATCACTTCTTTCTTGTTCTCATCCTCAGCCAAAGCATCAAGCATAAAATTCTCAAGTGATCCTTCACTTTGAAGTGGAATAGGGAGAAAGCATAATTTTAAAACAGACTCTTCAGAATAGTCATTTGTAAAAGAAATATTCTGCCAGCTATTCACTTGGTCAATATCAGGATGGTTTTGGGGATTCATGATCTCTTTCATTGAACCTGCAATACCGGAAAACCTTTCTTTTATCTCTTTATCTGAATCGTGATCCGATACAATTACCAGTTTCTCAAGGAAATCCGCCTTACGTTCATAATCTGCGATCTTATTGACAGAGCCGGTAAAGTCATTGCCTCCCACAGACCACAATCCGACCACCGAACCCTTGGCATCACGATACCAATCTATCTCTTCTCCGTCAAAAGGAAACTCAGTTCTTTTTTTAGCGTATTCCCATCCTTGTACCGAACTCAGATAATTTCCTATCAATACCCTGTCCGAAATTCCTTCGCAGAGAATTAATCCTTTGATTTTTTTCATCTCAATTCCATCCTGTATTCTGCTCTCGATCTGGCAGCTTCGGTTGCATTCATTGTTCTTGCTTTAACTTCACCTTCAGAATTCTTCAAAGTGATTATCCTCGATGAACGCATATATTCTTCTCCAAGTTCCAAAGTGGCATCCAGAAATCTGTCTATAAATTCGATGTTGTGAGTAGTAATAAAAAGCTGAACGTTGTTTTCATTCGCATACTGAACGAGTTTCTTGCAAAACTTTAATTGTGCTTCAGGATGGAATCCCGTATCTATTTCATCAATACAAATGATTGAATTCTTGTATAAAGAAACAGCACCCAGCATATAAAACCATCTCTGCACACCATCTCCGCAGGCATACAAAGGTAAGATGGTCCCATCATTCTTTACTACACTTATGGGCGCCTGAGAACCGTCCGGATAAGGGATCATATCAAATCCTGCTATTTCCGGGAAAACCTTCTTTATCTCTTCCGTTACATCCCCTAACAGCTTTTCTCTTTTTAGAGAAGAGTACATCTGGACATTTTCGTTTACAGTAACATGAGACAAAACATCTATATATTTGGCAGTCATTAGTGGATTAACACTGCTCGTTACTGTAGAAGGCACTGTTATGTAATCAGAAATGCTTTTTCCATTGTGTTTAACTGTCCATTTAGCGATCACAGTTGGACGAATCACAGGTAGCAAGCCGCCAAAATTCTGCATAACAGAAGAAACCTCGGCATTCTTTTGCTCATTGGTCTGAGACACAAGTCCGTCAGAGATCTTTTTATATGATGAATCGTAATCGGTCAATAAATCCGAGGGATTGATAAAGTGCTCAAACTTCTCATTTTTTCCGTTCAAGTTTCCTTCTAAAGTCATGCTAAAAGGCACCTTTTTATGGTCGTGAACAACGGATAATATTTCCTCCATAACCCAATACGGTTGCTGTATACTGCCATATCTTGCTCGAGCCAGCGGAATATTAATAAAAGGACTGATGTTCTGCCCGCACGCCCACGCATAAATAGCCTCAAGAACAGATGTTTTACCAACATTATTCTTTCCAAGAATAAAATTGATATTTGAAAAATCATTCAATTCAAGATGCTCATATTTTCGAAATCCCGATATTTTAATAGCGTTTAACATTGTTTGTCCTTTCGAGTTTTTCCTTGGCTCACAGTAAACTACTTTAAATATAACAATATAAGAACTAGATTGTCAAGAAAACTGTTTTCTTATCTATCCCTCTCAGACAGTATCGGATCATTTGTGGGCCAAACAATGAAACAGGTCACTATACAGGCGTTTGGTCCCCTGATATCTGTTACCGGCTTTATTTCTTATGCCATATATCTCATTCACGCTGTATGGCAGATCGTACAAGCTTTCTCTGGTAGCTATAACATAGTAATTTGTGCTATTCTTAACTGCTTCGGCAATTCTGCGTGATCTTACAAAATCATTTCCTTCATCAATGAACACTATACATTGGTCAAATTCTTCATTATCTCTTTCCCATTTGTCCCCGTCAAGAACTACGCACTTTTTTTCGCATGCTATCTCAATACCGCTACTTTCGCCCTCTGCTATCCCAAATAGTGCCCCACTATCTGAACCAATTCAGCCATATTATGAACAACAGAATCATTATTCAGTATACGGATTTCAAACTTTCTTTCACCAAAGTCCATCAAATGACGAAGATTGATAGTAATATCCCTACTATGAAGTTTTGCAATCTTCAAGATCCACCTGGCGCAATTATCGCCGCAAGTAGACGCATTAAAAACCTTTTCGGGCTGATTATAGATCAGGAGCAGAGTTTTTAAACCTCCTGAAAGCTTAGTTGCAGGTATCACACCAAGCGCTTTGCTATCTACCGCCTGTCCGCTCAGGACTGTTGCCTTATCGACCGACTTTATCATCTTCTGCGCGAATTCATCCGTCAGCCAGTTATCGTAATAAGTATTATCAAAGTATAAAGAGGTATTATATATTGCCTCAGGCATATCGCCATAATAAATATTTTACATACTATTTTCTCCGCAGCAAAAAAACTTAGTCAGCATTACACATTTTATAAAGAAACCTACAAATTATATTATTCCTTTTCCGCATTAATATCAATGACGATTTATTATCAAAAGAAATGTGTTCATTCTCTTATTCCTCGTCGTCTTAATCTCTAAAACTTGACAACAAGCGCCCCGTCGACAATTTTAATTGAACCCGCTTCCGGATAACGAGGCATATTAATCACTTCATTATTTGATTCATACCTCTCTCTTTGACTTTCATCAATATGTTTCGGGTCAAAGCCACACCAATGGATCATGAAGCTTTCCCAAGAATAATCATTTACCAGAGAGTCCATGCCGTAAGGCGCTATTTTGATCTTGTCAAATCCATCATATGTATATTTACTGAATTCATTCAGATGATTGTCATTGTGCCTTTTATCATTGCCATTTATGTAAATTACAGGAGTATCAATGGAATAGCCCTCCGTAGATTCCATTCTTGTTATTAACTCCGTAAAATAACTTTTCGCTTGTTCCTGAAGAAACGAAGCCTTAACATAACACATATTGTCAAATTTGATAAGGATAAGAAGTGAAACAAGAAGAAGAGCGGAAACCCCCATATTTCCTATTTTTCCTATATTGGTTCCGGGAAAACCAGCCTTTTCGCTCAGTATGCAAAGCGCCACAAGCGGTGTTATATGCGAATAAACCATAAGTACATATATGTATGTTTGAGGCCCACACATAACGTAGATAAAGTTTACAGCCAGCGGCAGCGCCATAAGCATGATCATCACTTTGATCAATTGTTGAAAAGACCTTTTCTCCTTAAAGAAAAGTATATATACAATAATAGCGATGTCCAAAACCAAGAACAAATAATACAATTTACTTAAAAGTAACGGGTAAACCGATGTGCCTGCATTAGGATCATAAATAAAAAAGTTTTTGTAAGCCAGAGGTACTCTCTTTATATAAGCCGTGATGCCATCTTTTCCGGCCCCGGATATACCTTGATAATCCAGTAATTCAGCCTTTCTTAACGTTAAAACGACCTTCTGGCATAATGCATACATAAGCATAAAAACACTGCAATTTACGGCATAATATACACATTTTTTCCCGTATTCCTTCCAGGAAATATCCTTTTCTAAACATTGTTCAATCAGAATACCCAACAAAACCGTCAAAACAATCGGAATAGCCGCCTGATAGATACCTATACTGCAGCTTATCAAAAAACATCCGATCAAGGCGCTTTTGATTTCATATTTACTGATCAAATAACTTCCGAGGCAGGCAAGAAAAATACCGAGACAAAAAGTGTGTATTTGAAACGTATAGCCAAAAGAAGATGTTATTACAGGAAAAGTTGTCATTATCCCTGAAATCAGAAAAACTATAAATCGGTTTTGAATCTTAAAAGCTGTAATAAGTACGCATGATGCCAGTCCCAAAAAAATAAATGCCAAAATGCCATTAAAAAGAGGGGTGGACAAAAACCCCCACATCCCAATTGCAAGCCAGTCAAAGGCATCATACACATCTCCGAACCATCTTCCGGACACCGCTCCGTTTGATGTTCTTTTTGAAAAACCGTCAAAATAATAAAGTCCGTCGACTACAACTCTTCCATGCGCAACCAAGCCGCATGCGATTGCCGACAAAATTGCCCAAATATACCTTTTATCCTTTGAAATATTCTCTTTTAAAGAATCCAGTGCATCAAACATCGATATCCTCCCGACGAAACAAAAACACACGCATCTGTACCGGAGCCAAGAAGCTCCGGCATTTTCTCAATATACATTAACATTCAATATTTTTTCAACTGCCTCTTTGAGGCTTTTCACTTTTATATCTGAATCAACAGGTGAAGCATCATTGCATATCAACGCAGTTTTACATCCGGCTGCTTTACCCGCCTTCACATCATTTTCACCGTCGCCTATCATCCATGATTGATTCAAATCTATGTTAAATTCCTTTGCTGCATGGATCAACATCCCCGGTTTTGGCTTACGGCAGTCACATTCAATTTTTAATTCTTTTATCTCACCTGCATATCCTTTATGCGGATGATGCGGGCAAAAGTATAATGCATCAATGTATGCACCTTCAGCTCCCAATAATGTTTCCATTTTCCGATGCATCTCATTTAATTCAGAAAAAGTAACCTCGCCTCTGGCTATCACAGGTTGATTGGTCACAATAACAGCCAAATATCCGGATGTATTGATCCTCTTTATTGCATCTGTAACTTCGGGCAAAAGCTCAAACTCATCTATATTGCGTAAAAACCCAACATATTTATTGATTGTTCCATCGCGGTCCAGAAATATAGCCTTCTGCTTTGACGATAAATTCTTTGCGCTAACTATACCATTTTTAAAGTCTTTTGACACTCCTGCAAAACGCTCGGGCGTCCCCATGTCCTTTACATATTCAGGGGAACGATAAGAAAACATGGTGTGGCTTCCGCATAACGGCTTGAGAATATTACGATCAAGATCGACTTTATATATTTTACCATTATACTCGCGGCCGATCATATCCTGATCGATGCCTGACTTTTCAAGTGCCAATGGGGATATGATATGAAGTCCGGCATTAACGCAGTTGTTGTAGAATTGAGGTCTTGTATCTTCCTTTGTAAGCCACTGTAAAACGCTTCCATCAGTATCCTCTATAATAAGTCCGCTGTCGTATGGATGACTGTTCGGATGGGTAAAAAGTGTGACTGCCGCTCCCTTTTTGCGATGAAACTCAACCATACGATTAAAATCTACATCAAAAACAGCGTCAGCATTCAGTAACAGGAAATCAGAATCAAACCCCATCTTAAATAACGCCCCTGCGTTTCCCAGCGGCGTTTCTTCTACATAATAACTGATATTTGCTCCCCACTTGCTGCCATCACCAAAATAGTTTTCTATCTTTTCATGCATATGAGAAACAGTGATAACGATATCTGTAAAGCCCTGCTTCACAAGACTATCAATCTCCCATTCCAAAACAGGCTTTGAAATCCCATCGCAGTTTGTTACAGGTATAAGAGGTTTTGGAATATCAGGGAACAATTCCGATATACGTGTTCCCTTGCCCCCTGCCATAATAACTACTTTCATTCTCTATTTCCTTCTCCAAAAAACCTGTCTTCAAGCATTAGACACAGGCAATGATAAACCGGCAAATGCAGTTCCTGTATCATATAGGTTTCATCCTCCGGCACACGAATAGCGACGTCCGCAACCTGAGCCAATTCACCGCCTTTTCTTCCTGTCAGTGCAATAACCTTTATTCCAAGCGCTCTGGCTACTACAGACGCGCTTATAACATTCTTACTGTTACCTGATGTCGATATCCCAAGAAAAACATCTCCCGGCCGTCCAAAGCCATAAAGCTGTTGTGCGAAAACACCAAGTCCATCCACATCATTGATATATGCGGTTGAAAGTGCTTCATGAGCAACAAGTGGAATAGCCATAAGTCCACGTTCAAGATTCTTAGCAAGGTTTTCGCCTCTAACGCTGTCAATTGCTTTCATTTTATCTGCAAATTCCTTCGGCACAGGACGCGCCAACTTAAATCTCTTCATAAGCTCTCCAGCTATATGTTCGGAATCAGCAGCCGATCCGCCATTGCCCGCAATCAATAACTTGTGATCATTAACATAGCATTCCTCGAGGATTACGTAAGCCTTAACAATGTCTTCATAACACGCCGAAAGCGAAGGATAACGCTCAATCAGCAGATCTATATGTTTTATAAGTTTTTGTTCCATTATGTTCCCTTTCCGACGGATGATATGTTCTGTATATTCTGCCTTTTCGATAGTAAAAGCTTCTACGAAAGAGCAAAAGAATCACTCTCCTATTGTTTTTAACCATTCTCCCCCTGATTGAACTGTAACACCCTCAGTACGCGCACATAGATCAAATATGTTAATCCACGGATGCAAGAATACCCTTCCGACATCCTCCGAAACGATGGCATATTGCCCAAGTGCAGCCAACGCAATTGCAATCAATTCACATTCACCTTTATCCTTGTTTCTGAAAGATGTTTTTCCGATGTCTTCTTTAGAAATTTTCCCCTCGTCAACTAATTTTTTCAGGTATTGAGGCTCTTTCATCCAAGAATAGTAACGAGATCTTATACTTTTGTATTTTTCCTTTGCCCCCGGAACGTCAGCAACGCTGATCAATCGAATTAGCTTAGTCCCCATTTTCCCCGTTACAAGATTCTCAACGTTAACAAATACATCTCTTAAAGACGGATCTTCTTCAACTTTATCAGTCCCTGGTTCCAATTCACTTAGAATAGTTTCCGTGATAGTTATTTTGCAATCTTTGTCACAACACTTTTTTGCTACAGAATACATGCAGTCATTGATAACATGAATATAAACATTTGTATCAACAAGATAATACATTGCTAGTCCCCCGACTTATTTCTTAGTAAAATGGCTTCTCCTGTAGCCTCCCCAATTTTTTTTTGCTTAACAAGTTCTAAAACTTTTTTTTCCATTTCCCTATAAGGTTTACTGTATTGTTTGTAACAAACCATCTGCGGATCAGGTACATAAAAACTCCTTTCATACAACTCGGATATTGTCTTGCCCGAAGCTTTCTCGATTTCTTTTCTGATCACGCTATATCGATTCGCCTTTTTTACCTTGTAAAGCAAGGATTTAAGCACAAGTTCAAAGCTTACCCAATACTTGTGGCACAGTTCATCCACATATTTTCCGAGTTCAACTCTTTTGTTTTCATCAAAATATCCATTTAGTATTGCCTCATGGCAATCAGCTATCAGCATCTGCTCGGGATACAGCAACTCACGTGCGAAGCGGCTGGCCTCCAACTCAATATCCTCATTACTCCAAAACACATCTTGCGTATCCGAAATATTTTTCCCCCTATGCATCATCCAATGCCCTATTTCATGCGCAAGAGTAAAGTTCTGATGTCCCACAGATCTTTTATAATTGATGCATATAGCTGTGTAACCTGCCTTTCCATACCCTATAAAACCAGACAATCTATCAATATCTTCTCTGAAAAGTAGTATCTTGTTCTTTTCAGCATATCCACCGTTTTCTATATGGGTAAAAAAATCGCCAGGAAAATTTTCTATATCAAAAATCTCCTTGGCTTTTTTTACTGCATCAAGTATCTTCTTTGTTAATGAATCATCTCTCATATAATTCACTCTTTCCCCAATCTGACCCTCTCAAGAAATGAAAAATCGTTCATATAATCCTGAATCTTAGCCTTTACAATTCTGGATTTAACCGTATCTTCGCCTCTGTTCATCGTAGAATATAACAAATCATTCTTTCTGACGTCTTCGTCCACAAAAAACAAAGGATCGCAATGCAACACATTACAGATCAATGACATATCAAACTCATCAATATCTTCATACACGATCTCATCATTGATAATCCGATTGATGGATTCCTTACTCATAAAAGTCATGTCCGCCAAAGAAGAGCTATTGAGTCCCAAAGAATCCATTCTTGATGAAAATTCTTTGCCAATATAATGTGACATACCATTCACCTTTCCTTTTTTCGTAAACATGATCATAATATAATACTACAATAATAATATCGGACAATTTAGGAGAATACATTATATACTCTCTATAGATTAAAATCAAGTAAATTTTCTCAACTCTCCCACTATCCGAAATGTCAACATTTCTCGCAAGGATTTCAACGATAATCCTTTCCCTAAAGTTTGGAACATTATATCAAAAAATCATCGTCTTCTTGTTTTCACAGAAGAAGCTGAAAAACTCATAAATCTTCTAAATACTCAAGCCTATACCTTCCCTTTTATTCAAAACATCCAACAACAAGGAATTATCCATTACAGTACTGCTAGCTCTTTTTGCCTCAAAAATACCTTCTGAACCATTGATTGATATCGGAACAACCAAATCCTTTGATACGCCCAATTTTTCAGCAATCTTTATGCCGACATCATACTTTGAATACGCTTTATCACCGCAAACATTAAGGATTTGCGGCACACTCTCTTTAGTTTCCATGAGCTCAATCGTGAGTTTAGCCGCTGTATCAAAACTTATTGTAGAACGGTAGGAATCTGAAAACATTTCAAAAGGCTTTCCGGCAAGAAGCGCTTCGACAATTGTATCGTAAAAATGCTTTTTGTGTGTAACAATACTTGGACCGATCAGAAAAGGAAAACGAACAACATTATACCCATAAGAAACGACAAGTTTCTCTGCTACTGTTTTTTGGATTCCGTAACGATTCACAGGATGTAAATCCTCATTTTCTTTAAACCTGTGTTCTACACCACCTTCCCCGTAAACGCTATCAGTAGACGGATAATAGAATTTAGTTACCTTGTCCGCCATATTCATAAAACGCGAAAGCGATGTAACATTTGTGTCCCATGCTATTCTCGGATTCTTCTCGACCAAATCTGGATGATGATATGCCGCAAGAAAAAGAACTTTATTATTTTCACTTCTTTTTAACCAATTTTCATTAAGTAAGGTAACATCCCTTTCATTCGTCACATCACATTCTGCCCATTCAACACGACTCCCATAATCCTGCCCTTTATGACGTGCGATAGCCAGGACACTCTCATTTGTCATTTCAAGAATGTTTTTTATAAAATATGCACCCAAAAAACCATTAGCGCCGACAACAACGTACAAAGCCTTTTCTCCTTTATGCTTACTTTATTACTCCGTATATATGTCTTTACTTCCGTCAGAAAGTTCAACTCCACTTGAATACATACTTACAAGTATCGTATCTTCCAAGTAAAAGAAACTGTGCATATCATTCGGTTCAATTCCAAAAAAATCGCCCGAACTAAACGTATGAGTTTCTCCGTTTACAGTAACTTCAAGCGCCCCTGAAACGACATAAAACGCTTCATTATTCAATTTATGAAAATGATTCCCCCGAATGACGCCTTTTTTACTGGTAATAACATTAATCTGCTTATATCCATCATGGATGAGCTGGTTTATAGTACCACGCTCATCCTCAAAATGGAAATCTGTTTTAAATATTTTAAGCATATTTATCACCTGTCGATATACGTTCCGGTAGTTTTTACTCTATCACGCCAATAATTAAGAAGATCAAGCATAGTCTGCTCGTAAGAAATCTGAGGTTCCCAACCACTATGCTTCTTAAACTTTTCGCAATTAGGTACCTGAAGATCGGCATCTATCGGACGAAGACGAGCGGGGTCAACCTGAACCTTTATCTTATCTTTCATTGTAGAATGATCGATCATAAACTGTAAAGTATCTCCCACTTTGCATGTGTAACTACCACCTATGTTGTAATACTCTCCCGGAATCGGATCTACTGTCACCAGCATAAAATATGCCCGCACGGCATCACGTACATCCGCATACGTACGTAATGAATCAAGATTACCAACCTTGATAACAGGCTCTTGAAGTCCTGCTTCGATCATGGCGACCTGCTTTGCAAAGGTACTTTCATGGAAAACGTCACCACGACGTGGGCCTGTATGTGTAAACATTCTGGTAGTCATTACTTTCATCCCATATGCTTCCGCATAGAAACGCCCAACAAGATCAGTTCCAACCTTTGAGATTGCATACGGAGAAGCCGGCTGAAAGCAACATTCCTCATCAATCGGAAGCTTATCTGCCGTTACTCGTCCAAACACCTCACTTGAAGCGCATACATGAATAACAGGATCTAATCCCAGCTGTTTCACGGCCTCCAAGAGACGACAGGTTCCTAAAATATTGGTACCAAGCGTATCTATGGGTGCTGTAAAACTTGTCTGGGGATAACTCTGAGCAGCAAGATGAAAGATATAGTCAGGCTTAACCTTATTAAGGACATTTAATAAGCTTGACATATCATTAAGGTCACCATATTCTACAAAAACTCTGTCCCCCGAATTAATCCGGGGCATAAGATGCATGATATTGTCCAAAGGGCTTCTCCAACGTTGCATCCCGTATACATCCCAATCCGAATGTTCCAAAATATAATCCGCAAGGTGCGAACCCACCATTCCGGTCATACCGGTAATCAATGCTCTCTTTGCCATTTATTTTTCCTCCATCACATAATCTTCCGGCTGATAATAAAGTACTTTTGTCCCCCCATCTTCAAATCTAAAAGGGATATAAAGTAAATCTTTAAGTTCCTTTTTAACCGCTTCTTGGTATTCTATAGGTACGTAGAAAACAAAAAATCCTCCCCCTCCGGCTCCAAGCAGCTTACCACCAATCGCTCCATGTTTAATAGCTTTATCGTAAATACAATCAAGAGTATCTGTACTCACCTTGTTTGTAAGACCTCTTTTAAGCTTCCAGCTATAATCCAGCAAGCGTCCAAACTCATCCATATTGCCATGGCGATCAGTAAGGATACGCTCACCTTCATCAACAAGCTTAAGCATTTCTTTTAATTCAGCTGTTTTGTCTTTAGTTGCTTTAACCTGTTCCTTTGCTATCTCGCTGGAAATTCTCGAAAAACCGGTAAAAAACATCATAAGATTGTCGTTAAGTAAGTCTTTTCTCTCTTTTCGAATGATAATAGGATTAACCTCAAACCCATTGGAATTAAAATATATCCTGTTTAATCCACCATATGCTGCTGCAATTTGATCCTGCCAGCCACCACTTTCTGCGCAAACCTCACGTTCAAGAATGATAGCTTCTTTTGCCAACTGCTTTTTGTCCGCATACTGTCCCTTAAGAGCATGAAAAGCATTTAATAGACCAACGGCAAAACTACTGCTACTACCCAGTCCACTACGAGCAGGTAAATCTGCCTCATAACCTATGCTGAGCTCATGCATATCCTGCATTTTCATAGCATTTCGAACCATCGGATGTTCAATTTCATCCACTGTGGCTGTTTTTTCAATCTTCGAATAAGTTAACTGATTTTGATATTTAAAAAAACGTGGTAGATGACGTACACTAACATAGCAGAATTTATCAAATGTCGTTGAAATTACGCTTCCACCATATTCTTCAAAAAAAGGTTTATAATCTGTTCCACCTCCAAAAAAGGACATGCGAAACGGTGTTTTTGTATAAATCATAATTAATTACCGCCACTTTCATTTCTCTCTAGTTGATTCGCAAGTTCAATTGCATCTAATATACATAAATCCATGTTCTTATAATTCCATGTTCCCCAGCGCCCTAATAGTTTAAATGATTCATCCATACTGAAATAATCAAATATCACATTAAGATTTCTTCGATAGTTTGTATCATGAATCACATATGCGAACTCAGTGAATTCCGAATCCAACACTTCTTTAAATCCAATTTCTGCTGGAAGAATATTGTGCTCACCTGCAAAAGCACTATTAATTTCGAATTTCTTACCAATTATTTCTAGTGCCGCGCATCCTTTGTCCGTAAATGGCGTGGCATATGGTGTCAATGCACTCTGATATCCCACACGATGTGAGCGATATTCACGTGAAGGAATATACAACCATGTAATATCTGTTTTGGGGCAATCAAATAGTACCGTCGTTAGACTGTTGTACTTTAAATCTTTAATGCACTTCTTAACTTTTTCAGGAATATCCATAGCTGATGGCAAAAGCGGCAGAGGAATTGTGCTAATCACCTTTTCAAATGGACCTTCACCATTTATAAACCATTTATTATCTTTCTTTTCAATACTGCTAACTGCGAAGTTCTTGTTGATCTTTAACCCTTCAGCCATAGCATCCACCAAAGTTTGAATTCCGCCATTTAGCGGATAATAAAACGTAGAATGAGGCATCTTACGTTCCTTTGGGTCTTTTAACAATATAGAACGAAGGATTTCCTTCTTCGTTGGTAATGGCATTTTTCCTTGCATCCATTGCGTTTCCATTTTCTCCAATGGATATGACCAAATCTTTTCGTTGTAAGGAATCATATATCGGTTAGCAATGCCACCCCCAAAATTCCATGTTAGCCAATCACGAAAATTATCGGGTTCCGACCCGTTCTGTGATAGCATGAAATCGAGAACACACTCTACTGCATCTTCTGTATCAAGTTCACACAATGAAAGTTCAAAAGGATAGGATACGTATTTTCCACCAAAATATATTTTTGCGTTTCTTTCTGTATACTGCCAGTTTTCTTTGGGTAAGATTGAAAAAACCCAGTCAACTACCTCTTTGTGCTTTGAATTAAAAATATGACCACCATGCGGATCATACAGACGGCCTTTAGAAAATCTAGTACGAGCTAGCCCACCGACAGAAGCATTTTTTTCAAACACCGTAACATCATTGCCGCGGCTGTGAAGAATGCGGGCCACACTTAAACCAGATACTCCCGCCCCTAGAATTGCATATTTCATAAAGCTTTTCCTCTCTTATGCATAAACGCATTTTATAATAAGATCCTTGATTCGTCTGGGTAGCAACTTCTTTAAGACACGCACAAATTTGCGCTTTCTGGATATTTGCTCTGGGGGCCTAGATATTTGCTCTGGCGGCGGAGGTGCC